>NZ_CP007440.1:6041742-6349192 GCF_001579845.1 Rhodoplanes sp. Z2-YC6860 | reverse complement strand
CCGAGCGCGAGCGTGACGCCGGAAATCCAGTACCAGGTCTGTGTGCCACGTGCGATCCAGCCGAACAGAACGAGACGCGACACCGGCATGCCGTCAGGGCCGCCGGTCCAGCGCGCTTCATTGGTGAACACCATGCCGATGAGCAGCCCCATGCCGAGCGTGGCGACTGCGAGGTAATGGCCTTTGAGCTTCAGAATCGGCCGCCCGACCACGAAGGCGATGAGCGCCGCGACCGCCGCGCCGGCGATGAGCGAAGCCCAGGCCGGCACGCCAAGGTGCGTCGGCCCGATCGCGACCGCGTAGGCACCGATGGCGAAGAAGCCGGCGTGGCCGAGGCTGACCTGGCCGGCGAATCCCATCAGGAGGTTCAAGCCGAGCACCGCGAGCGCGAAGATGAAGGTGAGCGTGGCGATGCGAAGGTAGAAGGTTGACGGCACGACGAAAGGCAAAGCGATCACGACCACAGCGATGGTCAGAATCGCCGCGTAACGGTTCTCGATCAGTCTTTTGAGCGCGTGGCCCATCACACCCGTTCAATCGCGCCGCGCCCGAACAGGCCCTGCGGCATGGCGAACAGCACGGCGAGGATCACCAGGAACGCGATGGCGTCCTTGTAGGCCGAGGACACGTAGCCCGCGCCGAACGCCTCGAGCAGGCCGACGATGAGTCCGCCAACGACCGCGCCAATGGGACTGCCGATGCCGCCGAGCATCGCGGCTGCAAAGCCCTTCAGCGCCAACAGCGTGCCGGCGTCGTAGCTCGTGAGCGCAATCGGCGTGACCAGAATGCCGCCGATCGCACCGATCGCGGCCGAGATCGCGAAGGCCGTGGCCACCACCCGCGAAGTGTTGATGCCGACGAGCCGCGCGGCGAGGCGATTGGCTGCGGTCGCAATCATCGCCTTGCCGGTCATGGTGCGGCTCATGAACAGCCAGAGCAGCAGAACGATCACGCCGGTGCCGATCAGCACCAGAACGCTTTGCGGCAGGACCGCCGCCCCGCCGATGATCCACGGCTCGGCGCCGATGAAGGGCGGCAGGCTGTGGAAGTTCTTGTCGAACACCACGCCGGCGATGCCGCGCATCAGGATCGAGGCGCCGATGGTGATGATGATCAGCGTCACGGCGGACGCGTCCTTTGCGGGATCGATGGCAAGCCGATGCAGCAGCAGGCCCACGGCCGTGGCGGCAACGACAGCCAGCACCGCCGCCAATGGCAGCGGCACGCCGGCGAGGCCGAGGAAGAATGTGCCCATGCCACCGATCATCACGAACTCGCCCTGGGCGAAGTTGATGACGTCGGAGGACGAGTAGATCAGCGTGAAGCCCACCGCGATCAGCGCGTAGATCGCGCCGACCGTGAGCCCGGAAAACAGGAACTGGAGGAATTCCGGCATGGTGCCTGTGAGGCGAGGGTAACCGCTACTGCGCCAGGGTCCAGTCGCCGTTTCGGATTTCCAGCATGCGGAAGGCCGTCAGATCGAGGCCCAGGTGATCGGTCGGGCTCATGTTGACCACGCCACCGGTGCCAATGAAGCCCTTGGTCTTCTCGATCTCGTCGCGGACCTTGGTCTTGTCGGTGCTCTTGGCCCGCTCGAACGCGCCGGCGAGGATCATCAGCCCGTCATACATGTGTCCGCCGAAGGCCGAGACCGGCTGGCCGGTCTTGCTCTCGTAGGTCTGCTTGTAGGACACGACGACCTTCTTCTGTGGATCGCTGTCGGGCAACTTCTCGGCGACGAGCAGCGCCGCGGCCGGCAGCCGCGCGCCTTCGGCCGCGGCGGGCGTGGCCAGCTCGATGAACTGCTTCGTCGCGACGCCATGGCCGTGATAGAGCGGCACATTGATGCCGAGCTGCTTGTAGTTGCGCGTCACGATCGCCGGCCCCTGGCCGAAGCCCGGATTGATGACGGCCTGCACGCCGGCCTTGGCCTTGATGTTGGTGAGTTGCGGCGTCATGTCGCTGTCGCGTGGCTGATAGGTCTCCTCGTGCAGCACCTCGACGCCGTACTTGCCGGTGACGGTCATGCACTGGTCGCGCATCGACTTGCCGAAGGCATCAGCGCCGGAGATGAGCGCCACCTTGGTCAGATTGCGCTTCTTGAGGTCCTCGAAGATCTTCTCGCAGGCCATCAGGTCGGTGTGCGGCGTCTTGAAGTTCCACTTCTTCACCGGAGACACGGCTTGCACGGCGCCAGCGAAGTTAATGAGCGGAATCTGGTTTTCCTCCGCGAGCGCGATGATCGGCATCGTGGTCGCCGTGGTCGAGCCCGCGAGCAGCGCGTCGACCTTGTCTTCCTCGATCGCGCGGATCGCGAAGGTGCGCGCCTGGTTGGGATCGCCGCCGTCGTCATAGACGAACAGCTTGATCTGCTGGCCGTTGATGCCGCCCTTGGCGTTGATGTCGGCGACGTACATCTCGATGGTTTTCTTCTCGGGATCGCCGAGGAAGGATGCCGGTCCGGTCGCCGACAGCACCGCGCCGATCTTGATGTCGGCAAAGGCCGAGTTCGCGGTCAACAAAACCGCAGCAACACCGATCGCAGAAATTGTGCGCTTCATCGTTCCCTCCCACGGTTCATGAGCCTTAAGGCTTTGGCTCATGGTAGACGGTCACGACGAGGGGGCGCAAACCCGACTAAAGCGCTATTCGGTGCCGTAGGCGCGATTGCCGGCGTCGCCGAGGCCCGGAATGATGTAGGCGTCCTCGTCGAGGTGCTCGTCGATCGCGGCGGTCCACAACTGGATGTCGGGATGGATGCCGAGAAGCCGCTCGAGGCCTTCGGGCGCCGCGAGCAGGCAGGCGGCACGGATGCTTTTCGCACCGCGCTCCTTCAGGCGGTCGATCGCCGCCACCATGGTGTTGGCTGTCGCCACGACAGGCGCGACCACGACCACATCGCGCGCCGCAAGATCGGCCGGGGTCTTCAGATAATATTCGACCGCCACCTTGGTGTCGGCATCGCGATAGAGCCCGATGTGCGCAACGCGCGCGGCCGGCACGAGGTCGAGCATGCCTTCGACGAGCGCCAGACCCGCGCGCAGGATCGGCGCGAACACGAGCTTCTTGCCGGCGATGACCGGGGCTTTCATCTTGGTCATCGGCGTTTCGATCTCGACCCAATCGAGCGGCAGATCGCGGGTGATCTCGTAGCAGAGCAGGATGCCGAGCTCGCGGCACAGCTCGCGGAAGGACTTGGTCGAAGTCCCGGTCTGCCGGATCAGGGTCAGCTTGTGCTGCACCAGCGGATGCTTGACGACAGTGACGCCTTTCATCGTAACCCCCGATTCAAAATACCGTGCCGTCGCTGACGATCTTCAGCGGCGGGCCGCCGTCGGCGCGCTTGCGTTTCGCGACGCTGCGGCCGGCGGTCCATGTGCCGCCCTGCAGGATGCGGGCGAGCGGCAACGACTGGCGATCCATGTTGAGCTTGGTTCGCACGACGTCGGCGAGACGATCGAGCAGCGCCACCGTCAGTGTGCGCCATTCGACGACCAGCTCGGAGTCGACCGTGTGCTCGCGCTGCGCCGCCGCCGGATCGCGCAACGTGAGCACATCCGTGTCGATGAACAGCCCGCCGTTGCGGTATTCGGCCAGGCCCGTCAGCCCGTCGATGTCGGTGACCTCAATGCCGACCCATTGCAGCGGCTCGATCAGCGAGTAGGACAGCCATTGCGACAGCTTGTGCAGCGGCACGAGTCCGTTGGTCGCGTCGTCGGTTTTCATTGACGCATGCTTCCAGCAGTCGCCGAGCGCAATGCCGCCGAGCGTCAGCCGCGACGGCCAGATCGGTCCGAGATGCGTCAGCACCTCGCGCAGGATCACCGGCGCGGCGATGCGGCCGTTCTCGGCGAGCGAAGCGAGATGGTCGAATATGCCACCCGGCCGCGGCGTATCTTTGGTACCGAAAACCTCAGGCTTCGCCAGCACGGTCTGACCGAGTCGGCGCAACAGCGCGACGCGACCGGCCACGCCCGCCAGCGGGTTCTGCGCCGTGACCTGGAAGCCCTTGATGAGCTTGTCTTCGGTGAGCGCCGCGAGGATTTCGCCGTCGACCCGCAACGGATAGCTCGGCCACTTGGAGAATTCGCAGTTGCGGAACATCACCAGGCTGGCAAGCGCCAGGCCCTCGGAGCGGCTGACATACTCGCCGCTCACGTCGTAAAGGAATCGCCAGCCGGGTCCCGCGCCGGCATCGAGCAGCACGCTGATGATCGCGAGATCCATCGCGGTGCGCGAACGCTCCGCCGGTGACGGCCATGCCATCGCCTCGTCGATCTCTTTCCAGTAGTCGAAGCCGTCGATGTCGAAGTGCCGCCAGCGCGAATGGAATGGCACATCCAGCGTCGGATAGGCGGCCCGCGTGGTATCGATCACGAGCTGCGCCGCGCCTTCGAGCTTGCCGAGATCGACCCGGAAGTTCGGCAGTTGGTCGCCGAGAGCCAGCATCTTGTGCGCGCGTTCGCGCACGGCACTGGCATTGAGCAACGACTTCGCAGCAGACGCTTCTGACACGATCAGTACTTTTCGAGCGGCCTGCCGGAGGTGTTCTCGAGGGCCCCGGGCTTCTGCGGCTCCGGCGTGTAGTAACCGGCGGCTTTCTTCGCCTCGATCTCCACGTGCGCATCCGGCGGCACGAGCTCCGGCGGAATCGGAATGCGCTCGACGATGTCGATGCCCTGGCCGACCAGCGCGTCGTGCTTCATGTCGCTCATCGAGACGAAGCGGTCGATGTGGCGGATGCCGAGCCAGTGCAGCGCGTCGGGCATGAGCTGCTGGAAACGCGCGTCCTGCACGCCGGCCACGCATTCGGTGCGCTCGAAATAGGTCGCGGCGGCGTCGCCGCCCTCCTGGCGCTTGCGGGCGTTGTAGACCAAGAACTTGGTCACTTCGCCGAGCGCGCGGCCTTCCTTGCGGTTGTAGACGATGATGCCGAACTCGCCCTGCTGGGCCGCGCGTGCGCATTCCTCGATGCCGTGAATGAGATACGGCCGGCAGGTGCAGATGTCGGAGCCGAACACGTCGGAGCCGTTGCATTCGTCATGAACGCGGCAGGTGAACTTGGTGCGCGGATCGGTCAGCCGGCCCATGTCGCCGAACAGATAGACCGTGATGCCGCCGATCGGCGGCAGGAACACGTGCAGGTCGGGACGCGTGACGAGCTCGGGGAACATGCCCGAGGTTTGTTCAAAGAGAGTCCGCCGCAACGTTGTCTCGGTGGTGCCGAAGCGCTGCGCGATGCCGGGGAGGTACCACACCGGATCGATCGCGACCTTGACCACGGACACCGAGCCGTTCTCATGGATCGAGTGGCCGTCGGCCTTCAACCGTCCGGCTTCCAGCGCTTCGCGGATCTCGATCAGGTCGAGGCGGGCGCGGGTGATCGCGATGGTCGGACGGATATCGAGGCCTTCGGCGATCTCCTGCTTGTAGACGTCGGCGACGAGATGGCCCCACGGATCGAGCGAGACGATCTTCTCAGGCTCGGTCCATTGCGGGAACGGACCGATATTGGCCGCGGGATAGGTGTTGGTGAGGTCCGGGCGCCGGATCGGGTCGAGCGCGCCTGCTGACACCGCGAGCGCGCGATACACCGAATAGGAGCCGCCATGGCTGCCGATGACATTGCGGAGCCCGGGCTTTGACACCGTGCCGATCACCGGGCCGCGCTCGCGCGCGGTCGGCGCGTCCCATTGGATCGGGAAGCGGGCTTTGCCCTCGGGGTCGGGATGCGAGGTGAGGCGAATGTGGTCCGGTCGGTTCGGCGCAGTCATCGCAGTCGGTTCCAAAAAGCAGTCTGTTCCAAAAAGGTCTTCGGCCCGCCAGGATGACGGGCCGACAGATCAGGTTTTGACTATTTAGCGGGGGCGACGCGACCAGACGCTTCGACCACCCACTAAAAAAACAATATAGCCACTCTCTCGGCCGGCCGCTACAGGGTAGGAGAACTTCTTTTCTGATCAGCCGGTTAACGTCGGGCCGGCGGGACTTGTGGGGTGATCTGGCGCGGGAGTTGCTTGCTGCACTGCAGCTAACTCTGAAGGGATGGGCCTGCGCGACAAGGCACGGCCGCACAGGCATCCTCCCAAGAAACAGGGGAATGACATGCTCTCTGTTGGTCGCCTGGCTTTGCTGCTGTCCGCGCTCGCGGTGCTCGGGGAGACTGCGAGCGTCTCCCTTGCCGACGACTGGCCGAGCCGGCCGGTGACCGTCATCGTGCCGTTCGGCGCCGGCGGCAACACCGACATGATGGCGCGGCTCGGCGCGCAGCATCTCACCGCCAAGTTCGGCCAGACCTTCGTGATCGAGAACCGGCCGAGCGCCGGCGGCGCGGTCGGCTCCGCTCAGGTGTCGAGTGCTGCGCCCGACGGCTACACGCTGATGTTCGCGGCAGCATCCGTTGTCGTGCTGACGCCGCAGGTGCAGAAGCTGAGCTTCGATCCAGGCAAGCAGCTCGTGCCGCTCTCCAACATCGGCACCGGCACGCAGATGATTGCAATCCGGCGCGAATTGCCGGTGAGGACGCTGCCCGAGTTCATCGCTTACGCGAAGGCCAATCCCGGCAAGCTCAACTTCACCGTCGCGGGCACGCAGAACATCAGTCATCTCGCTCCGGTGCTGCTGTTCGCACAGGCCGGAATCAACCTGGTGATGGTGCCGCAGAAGAGCGAGCCGCAGGCAATCTCCGATCTGATCGCGGGGCAGGTCGATCTTTATTTCGGCAATTCGTCGTCGCTGCTGCCGCACATCGACAGCGACAAGATCAGGCTGATTGCCGTCGGCACGCCGCAGCGGATCGCCGCGGCGCCGGATATTCCGACGGTGGCCGAGACCATTGCGGGCTTCCAGTTCTCGTCGTGGAACGGCTTCTTCGCGCCGGCTGCGACGCCCGAGCCGATCGCTGTGGCTTTGCGCAAGGAGATCAGCAGCTTTGCCAGGTCGCCGGACATTGCCGCGAAGCTGAGCAAGCTCGGCATCGTGCGCGGCGGGCTGTCGCTCGAGGAATCTGTGGCCGCCTTGAAGCAGGAGCGCGACGCTTATGCCGCGGCCCTCAAGGTGGCCGGCATCGCACCGGCAAACTAGAATTGTGCTGACCTGGATTGCGCTGGCGCACGCACCAGACACACCGTCGTTCTTGGGTAAAACCATCCAAAGCACAGCGTCGTACCGCCGGGCGTGCTTGGGGCAGAGAACCAAGCGTGTGGTGCAGAGAACCGCGCCTCCGTCAACAAAGGTGGTCGTCACCCCCGCGCTTGACGCGGGGGCCCATCCGGTGACGCAACGACGCATGTTCTTACGATTCCCTTTGCTGCGGCCTCTCATGGATTGCCGGGTCAAGCCCGGCAATGACCCGGTGGGTGGGCTGGCGGCGGTGATTACCGATTCAATTTTCAAACAGCCGCGTTCCTCAACGCGTCCCCTCAATATCCATACAGGCGTGCGTCATCGCCCCCTTCAGATCAGGCGCGGGGCCAGCGCCTCTCTCTTTTCCTTCCCCTCACATGAGTGAGGGAGCGGAGCGCCGAGACGGCGCAGATATCTGGGCGCTTTGCGAGGGCGCCCGCGGACCTTTGCGATCAGGTCCGCTCGCCTCCCGGCGCTCCACTGTGGCGATTTATTGCGAGGCCACCGTTCGAGATTCGATCGGACCGGCTGGGCTTTCACCCACCATGCTCCAGGGGGCATTTGCGCCCGCTTTCACCCGACCGCGCCCTGCCACTGAAGGCGGCCCCCTCATCGGGGACGGACAATGACCTCACACCCTGGGACGTGGTCACGAGCCACGCCTGCAGGCGCCACACCCCGCTCCGCCAAATAGACGTCTCTAGATGACGCTCTCAACGAACGAGGCAAATTCGCGTCTACACGTGATTTGCAAGAATGCAAAACGAAAAACGCCGGGCGCCGGACACCATCGGACGCTTGACGGAAGCCACCGGGACGATCAGCGTTCGGTGGTTCTGCTTCACAAAGAGGACACGCCGTGACACCCGCCCAACGCCTGCGCGAAGTGCTCGCTCAACCCCATATCGACGTCATGCCGGGTTGCTATGACGGATTGTCGGCGAAGCTCGTCGCGGCTGCAGGCTTCAAGGTCACGTTCATGAGCGGCTTTGCGGTGTCGGCGGCGCGGCTCGGCCTGCCGGACACCGGCCTCATTTCGTTCAGCGAGATGCTCGACACGCTGCGCAACTGCTGCGCGGCGGCGGGCGACATGCCGGTGATCGGCGATGGCGATACCGGCTACGGCAATGCGCTGAACGTGCAGCGCACGGTGATCGAATATGCGCGCGCCGGCGCCGCCTGCGTGATGATCGAGGATCAGGTCAGCCCGAAGAAATGCGGCCACACCCGCGGCAAGCAGGTGATCTCGCGCGAGGAGGCGCGGATGAAGATCCGTGCCGCGGTGGACGCTCGCGCCAACACCGATATTCTCATCATGGCGCGCACCGATGCCCGCGCGGTGCACGGCTTCGACGAGGCGCTGGCGCGCTGCATGGATTTCGAAGCCGAAGGGGCCGACATCATTTTCTTCGAGGCGCCCGAAACCGAGGACGAGATGCGCCGGTTCTGCTCGGTCATGACAAAGCCCTGCATGGCCAACATGGTGCCGGGCGGCAAGACGCCGGTGCTGCCGCCGGCGAAACTGCACGAGATCGGTTACAAGCTCGCGCTCTACCCGGTGATGCTGTTGTCCTCTGCGGTCTCCGCCATTCAGGGGACGCTCGACGCGTTGAAACCTGGTTCAAAGGCGGCGCAGCCCCAGGCGGTGTCGTTCACCGATCTGCAAGGCATCGTGGGTTTCCCGGACTACTGGAGCAAGGAAACCAAATATCAGGCGTGAGAGGAGGACTTTCGATGAAACGGATGTCGCTGGCGGGCCTTTTGACCGTTGCACTAGTATCGGCAGCCGCCTCTGCCGAAATCCCCGCCGCGATCGCGGTGTCCGGCGAAACACTGGTCGTCCGGCTTCATGCCGAAGGTGCGCAGGTTTACGAGTGCAAAGCGGACGCATCCGGCAAGCTCGCCTGGCAATTCCGCGAGCCGATCGCGACGTTGATCGAAGGCGGCAAGACTGTCGGCCGTCACTATGCCGGTCCGCATTGGGCGCTCGACGACGGCAGCATCGTCGCGGCCAAAGCTGTCGGCCGGGCGTCCGGCGCGACAGCGCAGGACATTCCGCTGCTCAAGCTCGAGGCAACGTCGCATGCCGGCAAGGGCCGGCTCACCGATGTGACGACGGTCCTGCGGCTCGACACCAAGGGCGGCAACGCC
This sequence comes from Rhodoplanes sp. Z2-YC6860, assembly GCF_001579845.1. Taxonomy (GTDB): domain Bacteria; phylum Pseudomonadota; class Alphaproteobacteria; order Rhizobiales; family Xanthobacteraceae; genus Z2-YC6860. Next base: position 6,339,916 of record NZ_CP007440.1, on the reverse strand, counting down.
GAAGGGGCGTGCCCAGCCGCAGGCGCGTTGCTGAGCGCGCCATATTCGGCCGACTACGCGTTCTATCGGAAGGGCAACTGACAGGCGGCGCGGGCGAGCGTTGAGGCTCGGAAGCTCACCCGCATCTCTTCAGCGCATTGTCTTATCGGGCAAGATGCGGATCGTATGGATAGCCGCCGTAGACGAGACTGGCGCCATCGCTGAAATTGAGTTGCTCCTGCACTTTTTCCACCATCTTGCCGATCATCTCGGAAGGCTTGCCGGCTTCCAGCTGCCGCTTGACCTCGATCAGCGAGCGGTTGGCAGCGTCGAGCCGGCGTGCAAGGACCGCGGCGACATAAAGGGCGATCGTTGGATCGCCTGAAAGGATGGTCTGCGCATCGGCAACATAGAACTCGGAGTCCTCCACCGTCTTCACGTCGGCCGTATGGGGCTGGTCCAAGAGGACGGCCTGTTCGCCAAACACCGAGCCGGCGGCCGAGACGTTGGCAATATGGACGCCGTCCTTGATGACCTCTACGGCACCGCTTCTCAGGAAAAGCAGTTTTCCCGTCTGTGAGCCCGCACTCACGACGACCTCGCGCGCTGACTGTTTCACCACCGGCAAACCTGCAAGGCGGCGCTCCAAGGCGCTGACGGTCGGGATTAGCGATGACATGCGCGCACTCCTTTTACGCCCCGTGAAACTGTCCCTGCGAGGGAAGCGGTAACAATCGCCGTTATTTGACTTGCCATCTGCAACAAGCACCCAGGCCTTGCAAAGCGTGCGGCATCTGATTGTGCCTGACAAGAGCCATCGCCGGCCCTTCAACTGGCCAAGCGCCTGTTGCAAACCCGCGTTCGATCTCAGGGCCGCTTTCGCGGCCAACCACCGGCAACAGAACGAGGCAGCCTGTGGCGCGGATGCCCGATAGCGGCCGGAGTGGTCATGTCACTTTCAGAGGCGGCCCCACCAATGCCATTCCGAACGGCAGCCAAAACGCCGGGTCCGTCGGCGCCATTGCGTTTGCCTTGGTGATTTCCAGGAAGAACGCCTCCGCTTGACCTGCGGGTGTAAACACGAAAGCAATCCGTCCCGGTCCTTCGCTGACGTTGGCCCAGCAGTGCGGTAGTCCACGCGGCCCGAAGGCCGAGTCGCCCGGCCCAAGCCGGTATCGCTCGTCGCCAATTTCGACGATGTATTCACCTTCAGTGACGTGAAACCACTCGTCCTGATCGCGATGCAAATGTCGCGGAGGACCGCCTTTGGCATGGTGCGCGATCTCGGCCACCAGAAACGCCCCGTTGCTGTCCGCAGCTGTGACCTTGAAAGAAAGGGTGCCGATGCCAACGTCGCGATGAGCTGCGTATCGGTCGCCGTTACGTGCGACCTTGAATGGGCTTATCGGGAGCATTGCCATCGAGTGCCTCCTCCTGCCACCCCAATGGTTTGTTATGTGACGCGCACAATACAGGCGAGGGGCGCCCGGTCGGCAATATCATCACGGAGTGTTTGAAGGATAGCTATCCGAAGTTCGCAAAAAATGTCTGCCGGGAAATGATGCGAACTTTGGATTCGGGGTACTAGCTCCGCTTCATCGCCAGGCGGTGCAGGAACAGCAGCATTACCAGCAACACGGCCGCTGAGACGCCGAGCGACCAGTGGATGCCGATGGCCGAGCCCAGAAGTCCCACGGTGATGCCGCTGAACGCCCGCATGCCGAGGCCTGCCATGTTGTACAGACCGAGCACGCGTCCGCGGAGGTCGACGGGCGCATCGAGCTGAACCAGCGCCTGCGCCATGGTGTTGAAGGAAAGCTCGAAGAAGCCCGCGGCGAACAGCAGGATCAGCGCAGCCGGGTAGTATCTCACGCAAGCGAAGGCGAGCAGCGACGAGCACCATAAGGCCGAAAGAAGGATCGCAAGTCGCGGCGTCGGCTTGAACCGGCTCCAGGCCTCCAAAGCAAACCCGGCCAGCAGCGCTCCCGCCGCGTCTGCGGCAAGCAGCAGGCTGTACGACACGCCCGGATCGCCATGGCCGAGATCGGTCGCAAAGCCGGGCATCTGCGCATTGTAGGCATTGCCGACCATGAACGATGTCAGTCCGGCCAGCAGCGTCATCGACGTGAGGACCGGATAACCCGCGATGGCGCGGATGGTCTCGATGATGTCGGCCAGGCCGCGGACGGCGAGGCGGCGCGCCGCGGCGCCGGCCTGCCGCGCCGGCGCCCAGAACAGCCAGAGCACCATCGGCAGATAGAAAAACGTGTTGACGATGATGCCCTTGGACGGCCCGAGCGTCAGCATGATGACGCCGCCGACAGCGGGACCGACCAGCACGCCGAGATAGCGCGCCGTGGCGTTCAATCGGACCGCGCTCGGCAGATGCGCCTGGCTGACGATGTCGTAGATCAGCATCTGGTTCGGGGTCTGCCAAAGGACGCCAGCGCAGCCGTGAATGACGAGAAGCACCATCGCTCCCCACATCGACAGCGTGTCGGTGACGAAGAAGAAGCCCCATCCGGCCGAGGCCAGCATGAACAGCCCCATGCCCCACTGGATGATGCGGCGCGGATCGACGCGGTCGGCGAGTCCGCCGACGGCGACCGAGAACAGCAAAAACGGCAGCCAGTGCGACAGCACCGCGAAGCCCGCGAGCGCCGGCGAATGGAACTTCTGGAACACCATCCAGTAGCTGATCACGTGCTCGACGTTGTCGGCCATCATGGCCAGCACGTAGCAGGCGAACTGGGCGCGGTAGGCGGGATAGGTGAAGGCCGCAAAAGAACGGGATGCAGATTTCGGCGCGGGCGAAGGGGATTGGTCCAAGAGAATTCCTGAATGAATGCAGGCGAACGCTTATGGCGTTTTTCACATAAGTCGCCGCAAACTCAGCTGTCATGCGCGGGCTTGACCCGCGCATCCCGTTTAGGTGGGCAGAGTGCGTCCCTAAGCGGGATGGCCGGGACAAGCCCGGCCATGACAGCGGAGGTGGTGCAACGTAGCGAAATGCTCTAGCGCGGCTAATTGGAGCTTCGTCGCACGATATTCAAGTAAAACCGCTCTAAACTGCTTGCGGGATGCGCATTGCGCTATGCAATTTCCGCCGCCCGGCGCAGACTCGCGATCATCGAGGATCGCAGCATGTATTCCCGGGCCGTCACCTTGTCGGCCGCGGTCCGCCGCATGGCATCGAGCGCCTTCTGCCGCGTCGCCGGATCGCGCTCGCTGATGACCTGCTGGTTGCGATGGGTCTGCTGCTGCACCGCCTCGACCGCGACGGTGCGGCGCTGGCGGTCGTAGCGGTCGAGCAGGATGTCGTCGGCGCCGGCGAAGATGGCCTTGAACTTGTCGGCGAGATTGAAAGCGTCCTGGATGCCGCCGTTCATGCCCATGCCGCCGAGCGGGTTGTTGATGTGGGCGGCATCGCCGGCCAGCACCACGCGGCCGTGGCGAAAGCTCTTCGCCACGCGCTGATGCACCGGATAGAGCGAGCGATGCGCGATCCGATAGGGCTCGTCGCGCTTCACCACGCGGTTCAGCACCGCCTGCAAGTAAGGCTCAGACAGCATTTCTTCCTTGCTGGCGTTTTCCGGCGCCGGCACCAGCACGCGCCACAACTCCGGCACGCGCAGCAGCACCAGCCATTCGTTCGGGTCGGCGATGTAGTTGACATAAGCGATGTCGGTCAGGGTGTTCTCGAACTTGAAATCGGTCGAGGCGATCAGGAATAGCTCCGGATAGGTGAAGCCTTCGAACTCGACATTGAGCGAGCGGCGCACGGCGCTGCGCGCGCCGTCGGCCGCGACCGCGTAACGTCCGGCGATCTCGACGGGGCCGTTGGCGGTCCTGGCCGTGACGGTCACGCCGCTTTCGTGTTGCGTTACGCCGGTGACCTCGTGGCCGAAGCGGATGTCCGCGCCCGGAAGCTTCCTCAACTCGGCTTCCAGGAAGCGCATCAGCTTCCATTGCTCGCATTGCACGCGATAGGGGTGGTTGGTGTCGCCCGCCAGCAGCGCGAGATCGAAGGTCGCGACCGGGCCGGTTTCGCGGTCGCGGAATTGCCAGGTCGGCGCTTTCAGCCCGACCTCGATCATGCGCGGCACCACCGCGAATTCGTCCAGCAGGTCGAGCGTCGGCGGATGGAAGGTCGAGCCGCGCAGCTCCATCACCAGCTCCGGCTCGGCGGCAAGCAGCACGGTCGGAATGCCGCGGCGGCCGAGCGCCAATGCCGCGGTGAGCCCCACGGGTCCGGCGCCGACGACGATGATGCGGTCTTTGTCAGTTGGCATCGATGTTGCGCTTTCGGTTCGCGCTCTTTCAGTTCAGGTCCGGACGTAGCAAGATGGATTCCAGTTGGATCGGAGCGGTGGCGCGATGAGAGACGTTCTCGGCTGGCGGTGCAAGTTCGGCGTGCTGGGGCCTTCGACTAACACCATCGTGCAGCCCGATTTCGAGATGATGCGGCCGCCGGGTGTCACCAACCACTATAGCCGCATTTTTACGCCGAACGCCCAGGCGGTGAGCAACGACACGTTCATGGCCGGCACCCAGGTGATCGGCGAGAACACGCTCGAAGCCGTGCGGTCGGTGATGACCTGCTCGCCGGATTATCTGGTGATGGGCATGTCGGCGGTGACGTTCTACGGCGGCGCGAAGGGCGCGGATGCCTTTCAGGAAAAAGTCGAGCAGGCCGCGGGCGTCAAGATCAGCATCGGCTCGCATTCCTGCACCGCGGCGATGAAGGCTTACGGCGGCATCAAGCGGATCGCGGTGCTGTCGCCGTACTATCCGGTCGCGAACGAGCAGGTGATCCGCTATTTCACGGACTCGGGCTTCGAGGTGGTCCGCGACGTCTATCTGCAATGCAAGAGCTGGACGGCGATCGCCGAGGTGCCGCCCGACCTGCTGCGGGAAAGGCTGATCGAGCTCAACGGCAACGGCCGCGATGTCGATGCCATCATCCAGGTCGGCACCAATCTCAGCATGGTGCGACTCGCGGCTGCGGCCGAGATGTGGCTCGGCAAGCCCGTGATCGCGATCAACACTGCGACCTACTGGCACGCGCTGCGGGCGAACAAGATCATGGACAAGATTCCAGGACTCGGCCGGCTGCTGGAGGAGTTTTAGCGCTGTTTCCAATTAGCTCGCATCGCGGGCTACAACGGCGGTGTCATTGCCGGGCTTGACCCGGCAATCCAAGAACGGGTGCAGCGACGGAAGTCGTAAGGACGTGCGTTGTTGCGCCTTCGTATGGACCCGCGGGTCAAGCCCGCGGGTGACAGTGTGCGCGTGGCAGCAGGGTGCTTCAATTCAAGCCGAGCGCGTCGCTCAACCGCTGCCACGCGGTCTCATCGGCCGGCAGGCCGAAGCGCAGCCATTGCGGCTGTTCGGCAAAGCGCCGCACCAGGATGCCGGCGCGGCCGAGGCGATTGAAGCATTCGGTTGCGTTCGACGATTCCGCCAGCCGATAAAGCGAAGTGCCGCCAACGACGGCGAGGCCCGCGTCCGCGAGCAGTCCGTCGAGGCGCTTCGCATCCATCGCGAGGCGGTTCAACGTTTGCTGCCGCCACTCGTTGTCACCCAAAGCGGCCTTGCCGATCTCGATGGCCGGACCTGCCACGGCCCAAGGACCGAGCACGGCTTCGATCCGGTTGATCAACTCGGGGGCTGCCAGCGCAAAGCCGAGCCTGAGCCCCGCAAGGCCGTAGAACTTCCCGAACGAGCGCAGCACGACGATGTTGTCGCGATCGACCTCGCCGGCGAGGCTCGCGCCGTGCGCGACATCGGCGAAGGATTCGTCGACGACCAGGATGCCGTCACGCAAGCGCAGATCCTTTGCGATGCGGAGCAGCGTGGCCTTGTCGACGACACGGCCGTCCGGATTGTTCGGATTGACCACGATGGCGAGATCGGCATGCGCAAGCCCGTCGGCGTCGGCGACTTCGTTTACATCATGGCCGGCCAGCGTCACGGCGCGCGCATGCTCGGCATAGGTCGTTCGCAGGATCGCGGCGCGGCCCGGCGGAACCAGCGCCGCCACATGCGGCAGCAGGATTTGCGTGCCCGGCGCCGGCGCCACATGATCCGCCGACGGCGCGCCATAGGCCGCGGCTGCGACCGCGGCCAAGGCACGGATGCTGGCGCGATCCGGCAGCCGGGCGAAGATTTCGCTCCGCAGCGCGGGCAGGGGATAGGGTTGGGGATTGATCCCGGTCGACAGATCGATGAAGGGTTCGGGCGCGGCCGGGAACATGCGCCGCGCGGCGGCGAGTTCGCCGCCATGGGCGAGCGGTTCCAGCATCGGGGCCTGGGCGGGCGCTGTGGTTTGAGGACGGATGAGCATCGCGACCACCTTACTGGCCCTGCTCATTGAAGCAACGGCGGGCTATCCAGAGCGCGTGTTTGCCGCCATCGGCCATCCGGTGATCTGGTTCGGCAATCTGATCGACCGGCTCGACCGGGCATTGAACCGCCCGGGGCGCAGCAGCGCATTCCGCAAGGCTGCGGGCTTTGCGGCGCTGTTGGTGATCGTTACGGTTCCGGCGCTCGCGGCCTTCACGGTGCAATCGGCGCTGTTGCTGCTGCCCTATGGCGCCGTGTTGGTTGCGCTGGTCGCGAGTTCGCTGATCGCGCAGCGCAGCCTCCACGATCATGTCCTGCGTGTCGCCGACGCGCTGGACCGTGAAGGACTCGAGGGCGGCCGCAAGGCGGTGTCGCAGATCGTCGGCCGCGACCCGCAGTCGCTCGACGAGGCAGGCGTGGCCCGCGCTGCGATCGAGAGCCTCGCCGAAAACTTTTCCGACGGCGTGGTCGCGCCGGTGTTCTGGCTCGTGGTTGGCGGCTTGCCCGGCGGCGCGGCCTACAAGGCGGTCAACACCGCCGACAGCATGATCGGTCACAAGACCGAACGGCATCGCGACTTCGGCTACGCATCGGCGCGGTTCGACGATCTGATCAATCTGCCGGCGTCGCGGCTGTCGGCGCTGCTGATCATCGCGGCTGCGGCGTTGCTGGATCGCGAGGCTGCGTCGCGCGCCTGGCGGACAGTGCGGCGCGACGCGCGCCATCATCGTTCGCCGAATGCCGGCTGGCCCGAGGCCGCGATGGCCGGCGCGCTCGATCTGTCGCTCGCGGGGCCGCGTGTCTATGACGGCGTGACGGTGGATGACGCGCTGATGGGCAACGGCCGCCGCGATGCGAACGCTGAAGACATCCGCGCGGCGCTGAAGCTCTATCGCCGCGCCGATGGTTTGCTGATCGCGCTTGTTGCGGCGCTGGCGTTGATCGTCACCGCGCTAAGCTGAGCAGGCGATCGAGATCGACGAACGTGGTGAGATGCTTGGCCAGCCGGTCCAGCGTCGATTCAACCAACTCTTCGTATGCAACATTTGTCGGGCCTGCGCCGAGCCGTTGCAGCCACGCCGAGCGCTGGCGGTCGTCGGCGAACAGCCCGTGCACATAAGTGCCGATCACGCGGCCGTTGGCCGAAACCGCGCCTTCCGGCGCGCCATCGATGGTCGCGAAAGGCCGCGCGCAGTCCGGCCCCTGGGTCGCGCCCATGTGCATCTCGTAGCCGGAAAACGGCATGCCGTCGCTGGTCGTGCCGTTGGCATGGGTCAGCGTTTTTTCAGAGGTCAGCACGGTTTCGACATCCAACAGCCCGAGCCCCTGCGCAGTGCCCGCGGGACCTTCGACGCCATGAGGATCGGCGACCGTGCGGCCGAGCATCTGGTAGCCGCCGCAAAGTCCGATCACCGTGCCGCCACGCCGCACGTGTGCTGCGATGTCGATATCGAAACCCGCGGCGCGGAGCGCGTTGAGCCCCGCAATCGTGGTCTTCGAGCCGGGCAGGATCACCAAGTCGGTATCGCCCGGAATGGCCGTGCCCGGATGCACGCGAACGAGACCGACATGGGGCTCCACTTCCAGCGGATCGAGATCGTCGAAATTGGCGATCTGCGGCAGGATCAACACCGCGATCTTGAGCTTGGCGCCCGGACGCCGGACCGGTGCATGATCGAGCGCCAGCGCATCCTCGGCCGGCAGATTCCGCGCCTCTGAAAAATACGGCACGAAGCCCAGCGCCGGCCAGCCGGTCGCCTGGACGATCGCCTCCTTGCCCGGAATGAACAGGCTCGGATCGCCGCGGAATTTGTTGATGATGAAGCCCACCACCGTCGCGGCATCGTCAGGATCGAGCACCGCCTTGGTGCCGACCAGGCTCGCGATCACGCCGCCGCGATCGATGTCGCCGACCACGACCACAGGCACGTTCGCGGCACGGGCGAAGCCCATGTTGGCGATGTCGTAGCGGCGCAGGTTGATCTCCGACGCGGAGCCTGCGCCTTCGACCAATACCAGATCGGCATCGGCCTTCAGCCGCTCGTAGCTGTCGAGCACATGAGGCAGCAGCTTCTGCTTCATCATCATGTATTCGGCGGCCTTGGCGGTGGCGTAGACCTTGCCCTGCACCACCACCTGAGAGCCGACCTGGCTCTGCGGCTTCAGCAGGATCGGATTCATGTGCACGCTCGGCTGCACGCCCGCGGCGCGGGCCTGCAGCGCTTGCGCCCGGCCGATCTCGCCGCCGTCAAAGGCAACCGCGGCGTTGTTCGACATGTTCTGCGGCTTGAACGGCCGCACCTTCAGGCCGCGTTTGGTGTAAGCCCGCGCGAGGCCCGCGACCAGCAGCGACTTGCCGACATCGGAGCCGGTGCCCTGGAACATGATCGCGCGCGCGGTCATGGCGAATCTTGTCCTTCGCGGGCAGTCCGCTCCCTCCCTCTGAAAGGGGGAGGGTTGGGGTGGGGGGCACGTCGCGCCATGTCAGAACTCGATACCGGGCTGCGCCTTCACGCCCGCGGCGAAGTGATGCTTCACGAGGCTCATGTCGGTGACGAGGTCGGCGGCGGCGACAAGCTCGGGCTTGGCGTTGCGGCCGGTGACGACGATATGCAGATCGTTGCGGCGTGCGGACAGTTCGGCAACCACAGACGCCAGATTGAGATAGTCATAGCGCAGCGCGATGTTGAGCTCGTCGAGAATGATGAGCGCGAACGACGGATCGGCCATCAGCTCGCGCGCCTTGGCCCAGGCGCGCTCGGCGGCGGCGACATCGCGCTTGAGGTCCTGCGTGTCCCAGGTGAAGCCTTCGCCCATGGTGTGCCACGACACCTGATCGCCGAATTTCTCCAGCGCATCGCGCTCGGCCGAATGCCAGGCGCCCTTGATGAATTGCACCACGCCGACGCGCTTGCTGCGCCCGAGCATGCGCAGCGCCAGCCCGAAGGCCGCGGTCGATTTGCCCTTGCCGGTGCCGGTGTGGACAATCAGAAGACCCTTCTCGATCTTCTTGTCGGCGACCTCGGCGTCCTGCACGGCCTTGCGCTTCGCCATCTTGGAGCGGTGGCGCTCGGCCTCGGTGTCGTCGATGTTGCTCATGGTTCGCCTTTCACCAGCACCGGAATTCCCGCGACCATCAGAACCACGCGTCCGGCCAGCGCCGCGATCCGCTGATTGAGCCGGCCCTGCAGATCGCGAAAGCGCCGCGCCTCGGCGTTGTCGGGCACGATGCCGAAGCCGACCTCGTTGGAGACCAGCACGGTCGGCGCCTCGCGTCCGGCCAAAGCGGCTTCGAGGTTCTCGACCGCCGTGTCGATGTTGATCTTCCGGAACATCAAGTTGTTGAGCCACAGCGTCAGGCAATCGACCAGCACCGGCTGGTCCTCGGACGCATCCTCGATGGCGCCGGCGAGATCCGTCGGTGCATCGAGGGTGTGCCAGTCCTCGCCGCGGCGGCTTTTGTGTTCGGCGATGCGCTCGCGCATCTCGTCGTCGAACGGCTCGGCAGTCGCGACGTAAATCCAGGGCGACGGCAACGCCATGACCATCTGTTCGGCATAACGGCTCTTGCCGGAGCGCGCGCCGCCGAGCACCAGGGTCAATGGCAGGTGGTTTTCCAACGAACGACGAGGTCCCGTGAAATGGCCGGATTTGGCCAGCCCTTTGAAACACAAGGTGCTGCCCAAAAGCTATACACGGCACAAAAGGGCCAATCCGCGCTCGCATTGACAAAGGCTCACCCAGGCCATTTATTGGACTGGAATTGACGGTCTCTTCGTGCGGAAGAGTGAAAAGGGAATGCGGTGCGGGCGCCTTGAGCCCAATTCCGCAGCTGCCCCCGCAACTGTCAGCGGCGAGCTCGTGCCACAATGCCACTGGGTTCCGGCCCGGGAAGGCGGTGACGGGCGGCGACCCGCGAGCCAGGAGACCTGCCGTCAATTCGGTCGAGCGCCGGGCGGGGTGCCCTGACGCCGTTTCACGACCGCGGCCGCCGGGCCGCGCGTGTCGACCGCGTTCGTTTGCACCCTGGTGGAATGCTGTCCGCTCTTGAGGAGCCACGGGTGTCGTTGACCGATCTGCCGGACAAGACCGTCGAGACGCCCGCGCGCGAAAGCGCGGCGACGGTGATCTATGTCTGCACCACCTGCAGGCGGCCGGAAGATCCCGAGGACCATCCGCGGCCGGGCGCGGCGCTGGCTGCGGCGACGATCCAAGCTGCCGAAAATTCAGGCGTCACCGTGCAGCCGCTGCGCTGTCTCGCCAACTGCAAGCGCGGCTGCAGCGCGGTGCTGCGCAGCCCGAACGCCTGGACCTATGTGTTCGGCCACCTCGATGCCTCGACCGACGCCGAAGCGTTGGTGAAAGGTGCGCAGCTTCTCTCTCAATCCGCCGACGGCCTGATGCCCTGGCGGGGCCGGCCGGATGCACTGAAGCGCGGCCTGATCGCGCGCGTCCCGCCGCTCGATTTCACGGAGTCCGAAGGATGACCTCGCTGGCGCGCATTCCCTGCACGATCGTCACCGGCTTTCTCGGCGCCGGCAAGACGACGCTCATCCGCCACGTGCTGGCGAATGCGAATGGCCGAAGACTCGCGGTGATCGTCAACGAGTTCGGCGATGTCGGCATCGATGGCGAGATCCTCAAAGGCTGCGGCGATGCCGCCTGCCCGGAGGAGAACATCGTCGAACTCGCCAACGGCTGCCTGTGCTGCACGGTGGCCGACGAGTTCGTGCCGGCGCTCGATGTCATTCTGGCGAAAGAACCGAAGGTCGAGCACATCGTGATCGAGACCTCGGGCCTCGCGTTGCCGAAACCGCTGGTGCAGGCGTTCCATTGGCCCTCGATCAAGAACCGCGTCACCGTCGACGGTGTGGTCGCGGTGGTCGACGGCGCGGCGCTCGCCGCGGGCCGCGTTGCCGACGACATGGCGGCGCTCGCGGCGCAGCGCTCGGCCGATGATGCGCTCGATCATGACGATCCGGTGGAAGAGGTGTTCGAGGACCAGATCGCCTGCGCCGATCTCGTGGTGCTCAACAAATGCGACCTGCTGGATCAGGGCGGCCTGGAGAAGGCGCAAGCCGCGGTGACCGGTGCGCTGCCGCGCGCCGTGAAGGTGGTGAAGGTTGCGGGCGGCAAGGTCGATGCCCCGGCGCTGCTCGGGTTGAACATCGGCACCGAGGCCGACATCGAGAACCGCAAGACCCATCACGACGACGAGCTCGATCACGACCACGACGACTTCGAGAGCTTCATCGTGCCGCTTCCTGAGATCGAAAATCCCGATGCGCTGTCCAGGCTGGTGTCTTCCACCGCGGAGGCTGCGGGCGTGCTGCGCATCAAGGGCTTCGCTGCGGTCCGCGACAAGCCGATGCGGCTCCTGGTCCAGGCCGTCGGCCCGCGCGTGACCACACAATACGACCGCGCCTGGACGCCGTCGGAACAGCGCGGCACGCAGCTTGTCGTGATCGGGCTCAAGGGCCTCGACCGCGACAAGATCGTGCGCATGCTCAACGGATGATCGATGCATCTGCTCTCGACCAGCTCCACGAGCCTCGACGACATCGTCGAGCCGGTCGATCTTGGACAGACGCCGGGCGACATCGCGATCCTGTCGTTCGCTGACAGCGATCTCGCCGGGCTGGCGTCGGCATGGAATGCCGAGCGCGACGCGCTGCCGAGCGTTCGGCTGGTGCAGCTGCGCGATCTTAAGCATCCGATGTCGGTCGATCTGTGGATCGATCGTGTCGGAACCCATGCCAAGGTGATCGTGGTGCGGCTGCTTGGCGGGCTCGACTGGTGGCGCTATGGCGCCGACCGGCTGTCGGCGCTGGCGAAGGAGCGCGGCATCGCGCTCGCGATGCTGCCGGGCGAGGATCGCGACGATCCGCGATTGGCCGAATGCTCGACTCTCCCGGCGGATGGGTTGACGGCGCTGCTGGCGTATTTCCGTGAAGGCGGACGTGACAATTTGCGGGCATTGCTGCGCAGGCTTGCGCAGCTTGATTGTGCCGGACCGCGGCCATTGCCACGTTGCGGCGGTTACGCGCCCGCAGCGATTGATCTCGAGCGGCTCGTGGCGACCTTGCCGAACAGCAGACCGGTCATTCCGCTTGTCTTTTACCGATCGATGCTGCTTGCCGCTGACGTCGCGCCAATCGACGCGCTTGCGGCTGCGCTTGCGGCACGCGGTCTTGCCCCGGCGCCGCTGTTCGTGCCCAGCCTGAAAGACGCTGAATCAGCCACGTTCCTGCGCGACGCGATGCGCAGGCTGAAGCCTTCGGTCATCGTGACCACCACGGCCTTTGCCGCGACCGGTGAGGGCGCTGCAGAATCTCCGTTGGACGAGATGGGCGTGCCGGTGCTGCAGGCGGTGGTCGCGACGACCAGACGCGCCGCCTGGCTCGACAGCCCGCGCGGGCTCGGCGCCGCCGATCTCGCGATGCATGTGGTGTTGCCGGAGCTCGACGGCCGCGTGCTGGCCGGCGCCATCGCGTTCAAGAATCAATCTGCGCCGCTTGAAGGGCTGTCCTTCGCAGCCACGGCCAATCAGCCGGAGCCTGATCGCGTCGCGATGGTGGCCGATCGCGTCGCTGCTCTGGTGAAATTGAGAACAACACCGCGCGAAGAACGTCGGATCGCGGTGCTGATGCCGGACTATCCCGGCGCGTCTGGGCGCACGGGCTATGCGGTCGGTCTCGATGTGCCGGCGAGTGTGCTCGCGTTGCTCGACGATCTTGCGCAGGCCGGTTACCCGGTCGGCGATATTCCGGGTTCGTCGAAAGAACTGCTCGATGAACTCGGGCAGGCCGAAGTATCGATGCCGCTCGATGCCTATCGGGATGAACTGGTCCGATGCCCGGCCGATGTTGTCGAGCGTATCCATACGGCGTGGGGATCGCCCGAGACCGATCCCGACGTCCAAAACAACGCATTTCATTTTCGCGCGCAGTCCTTCGGCAACGTCACTGTCGCGCTGCCGCCCGACCGTGGCCGGCCCGCCGATCGCCGCAGCGACTATCACGATCCGTCGCTGCCGCCGCGCCATGCCCTGATGGCCTTTGGTCTCTGGCTTCGTCACCAGTTGAAAGCCGATGCGATCGTCCATATGGGCGCACACGGCACTTTGGAATGGCTGCCCGGCAAGGCGGTCGCGCTGACGGCCTCATGTTTCCCGGAGGCCGTGGTCGGGCCGCTGCCTGTGGTCTATCCGTTCATCGTGAGCAATCCGGGCGAAGCAGCCCAAGCCAAGCGCCGCCTCGCGGCGCTGACCCTTGGTCACATGCCGCCGCCGCTGGTCGGCGCCGATCTTTCGGGAGACGCGCGCGAACTCGAACGTCTGGTTGACGAATACGCCCAGGCCGACGGACTGGATCGTCGCCGGCGCGAACGGCTGGCGCGGCTCATCGCCGAGACCGCACAGCGGAGCGGATTGGCGCGCGAGGCCGGTGTCGGCGCTCAGGCGTCGCCCGACGAGGCGCTGCGCCAGATCGATGCCTGGCTCTGCGATTTGAAGGATCTCGCCATCAAGGACGGGCAGCACGTCTACGGCCGCGCGTCCGACGATGCCGACGCTTCTCGCGCGGCGAGCGCCGCGAACGAACGCAAGAGTCTGCTCGACGCGCTCGAAGGCCGTCGCGTCGCGCCGGGGCCGGCAGGCTCGCCGCACCGCGAGCGTCGCGACGTGCTGCCGACTGGCCGCAACATGTACACCGCCGATCCGCGCATGCTGCCGACGCCGACCGCGATGGATCTCGGCCGCATGGCGGCTGACGAGGTGTTGCGCGGCTACATGCAGACGCATGGAGATATGCCGCGCGCGCTGGTGATCGACCTTTGGGGCAGCGCCACGCTGCGCACCGGCGGCGAGGAGATCGCGCAGGGGCTCGCACTGATGGGCTGCCGCCCGGTCTGGGACTTGGGCACCGGCCGCGTGACGGGCATCGAGGTGCTGCCGTGCGCAGCGGTCGGCCGCGCCCGTGTCGATGTGACGTGGCGCATCTCCGGCCTGTTCCGCGATCTCTTCCCGGCGCAGATCGCGCTGCTCGATGCCGCCACGCAGGCGATCGCGGCGCGCGATGAGACGGCGGACGAGAATCCGCTTGCCGCAATCCGCCGCTCCGCAAACGGCCACGCTAAGATGGCGCTTGCCCGCATCTTCGGCACCGCGCCGGGCGCTTATGGGGCCGGTCTTGAAGACATGATCGGCCGGGAAGCCGACCGCGACGATATCGGCGCGGCTTATCTGGCCGCCGCATCGCACGTTTACGGCGGCGCCAATGGCGAGCCTCGTCATCAGCCCGGCGCCTTCGCCGAACGCGTCGCCAGCGCCGATCTGCTGCTGCACACCGGCGACGATCCGGCGCGCGACCTGCTCGAAGGCGCCGAGGACGCGGCGTTCGTCGGAGGTTTTGCGGCCGCTGCCGCGTCGCTCGGCCGCAATCCCGATCTGGTGATGCTCGACACCTCCGATCCCCAGCGGCCGCGCGCGCGGTCGCTTGCCACGGCGCTGGCGCGCATCGTGCGCGCCCGCGCGATCAATCCGCGCTTCATTGCCGGCCAGATGCGGCACGGCCCGCGCGGCGCAGCGGAGCTTGCCGAAACCGTCGATCGGCTGGTCGATTTCGCACACACCACCGGCGCCGTTTCCAGCACGCTGCTGGATCTCGTCCACGACGCCTATCTCGCCGATCCCGCCGTTCGCGCTTTTCTCAAAGCGGAGAATCCCGCGGCCGCGAAGGCCATGGCCGAACGTTTCGAGCAGGCGCGCCGCCTCGGCCTTTGGCATCCGCGCCGCAACGATGTCGAAGGCAGCATCGCCGAGCTTCGTGCGGAGGCTGTGTCGTGAACGCGCCGATGCGACGCGGCGCGTGCCCGGGCCTGTCGGCGCCGATGGCGACCGGCGACGGCTTGCTTGCGCGGCTCACGCCGGCCGGATCGACCATTCCGCTTGCGGCCTTCGCGGGCCTTTGCGCAGCGGCGCAGCGCCGCGGCAACGGGGTGATCGAGATCACCTCGCGCGGCAGCATCCAGTTCCGTGGGTTGACGCAAGTCTCGGCGGCGGACTTCGCCGCCGAAGTGTCGGACCTCGGCATTCCGGCGAGCGATGGCATTCCCGTCATCGTCGATCCGCTGTCGGGCCTCGATTGCGGCAATGTGTTCGATGCCGAGCCGGTCGCCAACGAACTGCGGCGCGCGCTGACAAGCGCTCCGTTGACCTCGCGGCTCTCTGCGAAACTGTCCGTCGCAATCGATGGTGGCGGTCCGCTTCATCTTGACGAGCTTTCGGCGGACATCCGGTTGCGGGCGATGCAGAGCGACGGCGAGCCGGACTTCCATGTCGCGCTTGGCGGAGGTGCGACAAGCGCGGTTCCGCTCGGCGTTATCGCTGCCCATCGAGCGGTCGAATGCGCGATGCGGCTGATCGAAGTCCTGGCAACGCTCGCTCCGCAGTCGCGGATGCGTCATGCCGTCGAGACGGTGGGAATCGACGGGTTCAAGTCGGCTCTGGACCGCATGATGGCCGCGGCCGCTGTTCCGGCTCCTCGGGCGAAGGCCGATCCCGTCGGCGTGCATGCGCTGCGCTCCGGCGATGTCGCCATCGGCATCGCCCCGTCGTTCGGCCATTCGGACGCCGAGAGCTTGCATTCGCTGGTCGATCTCGCCGCGCACGTCCAGGCGGCCGGGTTGCGCACAGCGCCGAAGCGGGCGCTGCTTCTTGTGGGCATTCCGGCCAACCTCGCGGCTGATGTCGTCGCCGCGGCGAAGGCCATGAACTTCATCGTCGAGGCAAGCGATCCGCGCCGCCGCGTGATCGCCTGTGCCGGCGCGCCGATCTGTTCGGCGGGTCAGATTCCGTCACGTGCGTTGGCGCCGGTCGTGGCTGACGTCCTGAACGGCACAGAGGCGCCAGGTTTCGTTCACATCTCCGGATGCGTGAAAGGCTGCGCCTATCCGGCCGCCGCGCCCATGACCATCGTCGGCCGCAACGGCGCCTGCGAGATTTATCGCGGCGACGATCGGGTCGGCTCTGCCACGGTCGATACCTTGCCCGAACAGCTTGGCCGGCTTATTCGGGTGCGGTCATGAGCGACCGGCACGACTATCTCCGCGACGGCACGGCGATCTACGAACGCTCGTTCGCGATCATCCGTGCCGAGACCGATCTGTCGCGCTTTTCGGAGGAGGAGGCCGATGTCGTGGTCCGCATGGTGCACGCCTGCGGCAGCACCGACGCGGCCCAGTACATCCAGTTCGGCCACGGGCTGGTCGCAGCAGCCCGCGCGGCGCTGCGCGCCGGCGCGCCGATTCTGTGCGATTCCGAGATGGTGGCGCATGGCGTGACGCGGGCGCGGCTGCCGGCCGGCAATGAAGTCCGTTGCACGTTGCACGATCCACGCGTCGCGGCGCTGGCGCAGAAGCTCGGCACCACGCGATCGGCGGCGGCGCTGGAGCTTTGGGCCGAGCAACTCGCGGGTTCGGTGGTCGCCATCGGCAATGCGCCGACCGCGCTGTTTCATCTCCTGGAAATGCTGGCCAAGGGTGCGCCGAAGCCAGCCGCGATCCTCGGCATTCCGGTGGGCTTTGTCGGCGCAGCCGAATCCAAGGAGGCGCTGGCGGTCGATCCGTCGGGCGTGCCTTATCTGATCGTGCGCGGGCGGCTCGGCGGCAGCGCCATGACGGCCGCCGCGATCAACGCGCTGGCAAGGGCGGGCCTATGAGCGGGCGGCTGATCGGCGTCGGTGTCGGGCCGGGTGACCCCGAGCTCATGACCTTCAAGGCTGCGCGCGCGCTGGCCGAGGCCGATGTCGTCGCGCATTTTGCCAAGGCGGGCAACGCCAGCAATGCACGGCGCATCGTCAACGGCCACGTACGCGCCGGTGTCGAGGAGCTTGCCTTGCTCTATCCGGTGACGACCGAACTGCCGCGGCATTGCGCGGAGTACGGCAAGGCGATCCGCGAGTTTTACGACCGCTCGGCCGTGGCGGTGGCGCGCCATCTCGATGCCGGGCGCACGGTCGCGATTCTCAGCGAAGGCGACCCGCTGTTCTACGGCTCCTACATGCATCTGCATGTGCGGCTGGCGCCGCGCTACCGCGCCGAGATCGTTCCTGGCGTCACCGCGATGTCGGGCTGCTGGTCGCTCGCGGGCGCGCCGATCGCGCAGGGCGACGATGTGTTCGTGGTGTTGCCGGCGACATTGCCCGAAGCCGAATTGGAACGCCGCTTTGCGGATGCCGATGCCGCCGTGGTGATGAAGCTCGGCCGTAATCTGGAAAAGGTGCGGCGCGTGCTGACACGGACCGGGCGGCTGTCGCGCGCCATCTACGTGGAGCGTGGCACCACGGCCGAAGCCGTCACCTTGCGGCTCGAAGACAAGCACGACAACGACGCGCCGTACTTCTCGGTCATTCTGGTGCCGGGCTGGGAGACGCGGCCGTGAGCGGCGCTCTTGCAGTGATCGGGCTCGGACCGGGGAGCCCGCAGACGCTGACGCCGGAAGCCGCCGCCGCGCTCGATCGCGCCGACGCGCTCTATGGCTATGGACCGTATCTCGATCGTGTGCCGGCGAAGTCCGGACAGACGCGCCATGCTTCCGACAATCGCGAGGAGGGAAGCCGCGCCGCCGCCGCGCTCCGCCATGCTGCGCAGGGCGCCAAGGTGGCGATGGTGTCGGGTGGTGATCCGGGCGTGTTTGCCATGGCGGCTGCGGTCTGTGAACAGATCGACCGCGGTGATGCCGCTTGGCGCAGTCTCGACGTGTCGGTCGTGCCGGGTGTCACCGCGATGCTTGCGGTTGCGGCGCGGGTCGGCGCGCCGCTCGGTCATGATTTCTGCGCGATCTCGCTGTCGGACAATCTGAAGCCGTGGGGTGTCGTCGAGCGCCGGCTCGATGCAGCGGCAGGCGCGGGCTTCGTCATCGCGCTTTACAATCCGATCTCGCGGGCGCGGCCCTGGCAACTCGGCAAGGCGTTCGAGCGGCTGCGGCAACATCTGCCGGCATCGACACCGGTGGTGTTCGGTCGCGCAGTCGGACGCCCCGACGAGAAGATCGGGATCTATAGTCTTGATGCCGTCGATCCGTCGGCAGCCGACATGGCCACGCTGATCATCATTGGCTCGCCGCTGACGCGCGTCATCGAGCGGCCGGGCCGATCTCCACTCGTTTACACGCCGCGCTTTGTCGAAGGCGGCCATTGATGGTCGAGCCACGCGACCACGCCGTGCGCGTCGTTGACCGCCGGAATGTCGGGAAGATGAGGGCGTCGCAGCATGATGACGTTGAGGCCCAGCGTTCGCGCGGCCGCGATCTTGCCATAGGTCGCGCTGCCGCCGCTGTTCTTGGCGACGATGGTGTCGATGCGGTGTTCCGACAGCAGCGCTTTTTCGTCGCTTTCGGGAAACGGGCCGCGGCTGAGGATGTAGGCCGCATTGGGTACGTTCAGCGGCGGATCGATCGGGTCGACGCTGCGGATCAGGTAATGATGTTGTGGAGCCTCGGTGAACGCCACGACCTCCTTGCGGCCGATGGCGAGGAACACGCGCTTCGGCTCTTTGCCGAGCGCAGCGACAGCGCCGGACATATCATCGACTTCGCTCCAGCGGTCGCCCGCGACAGCGCTCCAAGCTGGCCGACGCAGCGCCACGATCGGAACGCCAACCGACGCCGTGGCCTCGGCGGCATGCTGCGAAATGATTGCCGCGTAAGGGTGGGTCGCGTCGATCAGCGCATCGACGTGCTCGGCCCAGAGATAGTCGGCCAGACCCTCCACGCCGCCGAAGCCGCCGATCCGCACCGGAACCGGCTGCGCGGCGGGCGTCGCGGTGCGGCCGGCCAGCGACAGCACGGCCTTGATGTCGGCGCGGCCTGCGAGCAACCCCGCAAGCTGCCGCGCTTCCGTCGTGCCGCCGAGTATGAGAACGTTCCTCATGCCATCCGCTCATCCGCTCACCGCTGAGAGTGCCGCACCGCGCCGCTGGCTGTCCATTGTCGGGATCGGCGAGGACGGCATCGACGGGTTGAGTGCCGTCGCACGCGGCCTGATCGCGGACGCCGAGATCGTGTTTGGCGGCAAGCGCCATCTGGAACTGGCGAGGTCGCTGGTTCGCGGGGCGATGCGGCCGTGGCCGAGTCCGTTCGACCGCGCGCCCGCCGAAGTGATGGAGCAACGTGGGCGGAGCGTCTGCGTGCTCGCCTCCGGCGATCCGTTTCTTTATGGCGTCGGCTCGGTGCTGGCGCGCCATGTCGATTCCGGCGAAATGCTGGTCGTGCCCGCGCCGTCGGCCTTCAGCCTTGCGGCAGCGCGTATGGGCTGGGCGCTGCCGGACACGGCGCTGGTATCGCTGCACGGACGCGCGCTCGATCTCATTCGCCCGCATCTGCATCCCGGCGCGCATGTGCTGGCGCTGACATCGGACGCCGACGGGCCCCGTGCACTGGCGGCGTTGCTCAGCGACAACGGCTTCGGCGGAACCAGACTCACGGTGCTGGAAGCGCTCGGCGGTCCGCACGAGCGCGTCCGGACGTCGGCGGCAGCCAAGTTTAATTTGGTGGATGTCAGCCCGCTCAACGTGGTTGCGTTGGAGGTCGAAGCGTCGGCCGATGCCCGCATTCTGTCGCGTGCGCCGGGATTGCCAGACGCGCTGTTCGAACACGACGGACAGATCACCAAGCGTGAGGTCCGCGCCATCACGTTGTCGTCGCTCGCGCCGCGAAAAGGCGAACGGCTCTGGGACATCGGAGCGGGCTCGGGCTCGGTCTCCATCGAATGGATGCTGGCCGACCCTTCACTCCGCGCGATTTCCGTTGAACGACATCCGGAGCGGGCCGCGCGCATCCGGCGCAACGCCGCAGCCTTCGGCGTTCCGGGGCTGGAGGTCGTGGAAGGCCGGGCGCCCGATTGCCTCAAGGGTCTGTCGGTGCCCGACGCGATCTTCATCGGCGGCGGCGCAGCCGAGCCGGGCATGATCGATGCCGCGGTGGCCGCGCTTCGTTCCGGTGGACGTCTCGTGGTCAACGCCGTGACGCTGGAGACCGAGGCGGTTTTGCTGACGCGTCACGCCTCGCACGGCGGCGAACTGGTCCGCGTGGCGCTGTCGCGTGCCGATCACGTCGGCGGAAAGTTTGGATGGCGGCCGGCGATGCCGGTGACGCAATGGCTCTGGACCAAGCCATGATCGTCGCGGGCATTGGCTGCAAGGCGGGCGCATCGGCACAGGAGATCGAAGCGGCGATTGGCGCGGCGCTGTCGCAAGCGGGTCTTGCAAGCGGTGCGCTGGGGCTGATCGCAACGTCGCACGCGAAATCGTCCGAGCCCGGCATCGCGGCCGCGGCAACCGGCCGTGGGTTGAAGATGGTCGTCGTGCTACAGGTCGATCTGGTCGCCGCCGGCGCGCGCGCGTTGACGCGATCGGAACGCGTGCTGGCCATGACCGGCGTGCCATCGGTGTCGGAGGCCGCCGCACTCGCCGCCGCTGGCCCCGGCGCGCGACTCATTGCTCCACGCGTCGCTGTCGGTCCGGCGACTTGCGCGCTCGCCATCACGGGAGATACGCCGTGACGGTGCATTTCATTGGCGCAGGCCCCGGCGCTGCCGACCTCATCACGGTGCGCGGCCGCGATCTCATCGGCCAATGCCCGGTATGTCTCTATGCCGGCTCGATCGTGCCGAAGGAGCTCTTGCAATTTTGCCCGCCCGGCGCGCGTATCGTCGACACCGCGCCGATGTCGCTCGATGAGATCGAGACAGAATTCGTCGCGGCACGAGACAAGAACCATGATGTGGCGCGGCTGCATTCCGGCGACCTTTCGATCTACAGCGCGCTCGCCGAACAGACCCGGCGGCTGGAACGGCTCGGCATTCCCTATACCGTGACGCCCGGCGTGCCCGCCTTCGCGGCGGCAGCGGCCGTGCTGGGCCGCGAGCTGACGGTGCCGGAGATCGCGCAGAGCGTCGTGCTCACGCGGATGCCCGGCCGCGCCTCGGCCATGCCCGAGGGCGAAAAACTGGCCGCTTTCGCCGCAACCGGTGCGACGCTGGCCATTCATCTCGCCATCCACGCGCTCGACGCAATTGTGAGCGAACTGCTGCCGGTCTATGGCGCGGATTGTCCGGTCGCCGTGGTGGTTCGGGCGAGTTGCCCCGATGAGCGGATCCTGCGCGGCAGGCTCGGCACGATCTGCGCGCAGGTCGCGGCCGAGCCGATCGAGCGTACCGCGCTGGTGCTCGTAGGGAAGGCGCTCGCCGCGCATGATTTTCGCGAGAGCGCGCTGTACGATCCGGACTACCGCCGTCGATTCCGCGGCGGGCGATGACACGTTGAAGTTGCTGCTCTCATGAACCCGCTCGAAGCGCTTGCGGTCCTGCACGACCGGTTTCCGAAGATGGAGCCCGGTCATGTCTGGCTTGCGGGTGCAGGCCCTGGCGATCCTGGCATGCTCACGCTCGATGCGCTGGCGGCGCTGGCGCAGGCCGATGTGATCGTGCATGACGCGCTGGTGAACCAGAAGACGCTGGCGCTGGCCCGCCCGGGCGCCACGCTGGAATTTGCCGGCAAGCGCGGCGGCCGGCCATCGACGCAACAAGCCGATATCACGGCGCGGCTGATCGAGCTGGCGCGGCAGGGCCACAAGGTGCTGCGGCTCAAGGGCGGCGATCCCTTCGTGTTCGGCCGCGGCGGCGAAGAGGCCATCGCGCTCGCCGAAGCGGGCATTCCGTATCGCATTGTCCCGGGTATCACGGCGGGCATTGCGGGCCTGGCCACGGCCTCGATCCCGGCGACCATGCGCGGCGTCAACCAGGCCATCACGTTCGTCACCGGCCACGCCGATCCCGACTTCGACTGGAGCGCGCTGGCGCGCACCGGCCAGCCGATCGTGATCTATATGGCGATGCGCAACATCGAGCACATCACCGCGGCGCTGGCGCGCGGTGGCCTTGCGCCGGCAACCCCTGCGGCCGTGATCGTCGCGGCGACCTTGCCGGAGCAGCATATCGTGATCACCACGCTGGACCGCCTCGCCGGTGAGGTCGGCAAGCTCGGTTATCGCCTGCCGGGCCTGATCGTGATCGGCGAGATCGTGACGGTGCGGAACCAGCTTCTTCATCTCGTCTCCGAGGCGGCCCGGTGACGGCGCGCGGGTTGATCGTCTCGGCGCCGCGTTCGAGCTCCGGCAAGACCACGGTGACGCTCGGGCTTTTGGGCGCGCTGCGCCGCAAGGGCATCGCGGTGCGCGCGGCGAAGTCCGGGCCGGACTACATCGATCCGGCGTTTCATGCCGCGGCCACGGCGCAAAAGGGCGTCAATCTCGACAGCTGGGCGATGCCGCCCGCCGCCATCGAGGCGCTGATCGGCGAGGCCGCGCAAGCCTCCGACGTGCTGGTGATCGAAGGCGCAATGGGGCTGTTCGACGGCGTGCCGGGGGTGCCCGGCCGTTCGGGCGCGGCCTCGGACCTCGCGGCGCGCTTTGCGTTGCCGGTGTTGCTCATTCTCGACGTGTCGGGCCAGTCGCAGTCGGCTGCTGCGGTTGCGGCAGGCTTCGCGTCGTTCGATCCGAAGGTTCGTGTCGGCGGCGTGGTGCTCAACAAGCTGGGCAGCGATCGCCATCGCACGCTGATCGCCGATGCGCTGAAGCCGCTCGGCATCCCGGTGCTGGGTGCGATCCCGCGCGACGACAAGATGGTCCTACCCGAAAGGCATCTCGGCCTGGTGCAGGCCGGCGAACATGTCAATCTCGACGCGCGGCTGGCAAGCTTTGCCGAGATGGCGGCGCGGCATCTCGATCTCGATGCCATCATGGCGATGGCGGCGCCTTTGCCCGATCTTTCTTCGTCCACGGCTCCGACATTGAAGACGCCGGGCCAGCGTATCGCGCTTGCGTCCGATGCGACGTTTTCTTTCGTTTACGCGCATGTGCTCGACGACTGGCGAAGGAGCGGCGCCGAGATCGTTCCGTTCTCGCCGCTGCGCGACGAAGCGCCACCGGATCATTGCGATGTCTGCTGGCTGCCCGGCGGTTATCCCGAGTTGCACGCCGGAGCCCTCGCTGCTGCACAGCGTTTCAAGGATGGATTAAAGGAGTTTTCGCGCACGCGTCCGGTTCACGGCGAGTGCGGCGGCTACATGGTTCTTGGCGAGGGCCTGGAAGACGCCAGCGGCACAAGGCACGCGATGGCAGGCCTCCTCTCGCACGCGACGAGCTTTGCCAAGCGCAGATTGCATCTCGGATACAGACAGGCGCGGCTCCTGGCCGATCATCCGCTGGGTGCCGCAGGCGATGTCGTGCGCGGGCACGAATTCCATCACGCCAGCATCATTGACAAAGGCAGCGACGAGCCGTTCGTCGAAGTCACCGATGCGCAAGGCAAGCCCGTGGTGGAGACCGGAAGCCGGCGCGAACTTGTGTCCGGCACGTTCTTCCACGCCATCGCGCGCGAAAGTTAGTGCGGCTTGTTGGCGACGCCGGCTTCGGCAAACGTTGCCATGCCGTCGTGGCAGGCGAGCGCTGCGCGCAGCAATGACACCGCGACTGCCGCGCCTGAGCCTTCGCCGAGTCGCATGCCGAGATCGAGCAGCGGCTTGAGCTTTAAATCATCGAGCAGCATGCGATGGCCGGCTTCGGCCGAGACATGTGCTGCCTGCACATGATCGAGCGCATCGGTGCGGAGTTTTGCGAGAGGCGCAGCCGCCGCTGTGCACACGAAGCCGTCGAGCAGTACCGGGATGCGATGATGCCGTGCGGACAGCGTCGCGCCAAGAATGGCCGCCAGCTCGCGCCCGCCGAGCGCCGCAGCAACGAGAAGCGGATCGTCTGCGATGCCGACGTGCCGCGCCAGCGCCTTGTCGATCACCGTCTGCTTTCGTGTCAGCCCGCGATCGTCGAGGCCGGTGCCGCGGCCGGCCCAGCGCGCGCCGCCGCCTCCGAACAGCGCCGCGACGACGGCGGCAGCAGCCGTGGTGTTGCCGATGCCCATCTCGCCGAGACAGACGAGATCGGCTTCCGGCCGCACTGCGCGGTAGCCGGTCGTCACCGCGGCGATGAACGCCGCCTCGTCCATCGCGGGCTCGACGGTGAAATCCGCCGTCGGTCTGTCGAGATCGAGCGGGACCACGCGGAGCCTCGCCCCGACCGAGCCGGCGAGCTGATTGATCGCGGCGCCGCCGGCAGAGAAATTCGCCACCATCTGGGCCGTGACGGCGGCCGGGTAGGGCGAGACGCCGTGGACCGTGACGCCGTGATTGCCGGCAAACACCAATATGTCGACGGTATCGAGCCGCGGCGGGTTGCGGCCCCATCGCGCGAGCCAGGCGACCATGTCCTCCAGCCGGCCGAGGCTGCCGGGTGGTTTGGTGAGCTGAGCCTGGCGGGCCACGACCGCGGCTGCGGCTCCGTCGTCGCCCTTTGGCAGATCGAGGCACGCCTTGCGCAACTCGGCCAGCGTCTGGAACGGCGCAGCCTCCTGGTCGTCGCTGGCCTGTGTTGTTGCGCTCATGACGGTCTTTGGGTCGGGGGTTGTCAGGTTCACCATAACTGGCGAGGTGGGCACGAACAATTCTATAAGAACCTGACCGGGGGCCCGAGCCATGATCGACCAAGCCTGGCTGCGACAGCGCCTGACCGAGCTGAAACTCGGTTTCATGTTCCTGACGCAATTGCCGCTGCGGCATGACGCGGAGGTGGCGAAGGGAGACCTTGCGCGGGCGCTGTGGAGCGCGCCGCTGGTCGGTGTCGTGGTCGGATTTGCCGGCGCGATCGTGTTTTCGATCGCGCTCGTCCTGCATGTGCCGCTGCTGCCGGCCGCTGTGCTCACGGTGGCGGCGACGACTTTGCTCACCGGAGCGCTGCACGATGACGGCCTTGCCGACGTTGCCGATGGCTTCGGCGGCGGCGCGACGCGCGAGCGCAAGCTCGAGATCATGCGTGACAGCCGGATCGGGACTTATGGCGTGGTCGCGCTGATCCTGTCGTTCATGCTGCGGGTCTGCGCGATCGCCGAACTGGGCGACGACATGGCCGTGCTCGCGGCGCTGATTGCCGCTCATGCGGGCGGACGCGCCGCAATTCCGCTGTTCATGCACATCGTGCCATCGGCGCGGGCCGACGGGCTGGCGGCGGATGCAGGTGTGCCGTCGCAGACGGTGTCGCTTGTCGCCGTGGTGATCGGGGCTGCCGCGCTGCTGGCCGGCCTCGATATCAAGGGCGGCATCATCGCGCTGTTGCTTCTGGCCGGCGCCGGAGCCTTCATGGCGTGGCTCAGCTGGCGGCAGATCCAGGGACAGACCGGAGACGTGCTGGGCGCGCTGGAGCAGGTCGGCGAAATCATTGTGCTGCTCATCGCAGCCGCCATCGTCGCCACGCCGCGCTAGGTCCTTCGCAGCAGATACGTGTCCATGATCCAGCCGTGGCGGGCTCGCGCTTCGCTGCGCACGCGCTCGATCTCGGGGGCGCGTTCGCCGAGCGAGCCCGAGATCAGGATTTCGTCGGGCGTGCCGAGATAGGCGCCCCAATAGATATCGACATTGCTCTCCTTGACGGTCTTGAAGGTGCATTCGCCGTCGAGCATCACGACGGTGTCGTCGCCCGGCAGGCCATTGGCGAGCTGGCGCCCGGTGGTGACGTGGATCGGCCCGCCGATGCGGTTGAGTGCGATCTGATGCTGTGCGGCGAGCGCCTGAACCGCGGTGATGCCCGGGATGACGTCGAGCTTGAAGGTGACCGTCTTCATCGCCGCGACCTGATCGACGATGCGAAGCGTGCTGTCATAGAGCGACGGGTCGCCCCAGACCAGGAACGCGCCGTGCTGGTTGTCGGCGAGCTCGTCGCGGATCATGGCTTCGTAGATGGCGGCGCGCTTGTCGTGCCAGGTGGTCACTGCGGTTTCGTAGGAGGTTGGCTTGCGGTCGCGTGCCGCGTCCTTGGCTTCAACGGCGCGAAACGGCTTCTTGATGTAGCGGTCGCAAAGCTCGCGGCGCAGCTTGGCGAGATCGTCCTTGTTCTCGCCCTTGTCGATTAGGAACACGACATCGAGCGTTTCCAGCGCCTTGATCGCTTGCACGGTGATGTAATCGGGATTGCCCGCACCGATGCCGATGATGGAGAGCTTTCTCATCGCTTGCGTCCCGTTGGCAATGTCGCCTGGAACATATGCAAGCTGGTTCGAGGGGACGCAATGAAAAGCTCAGATTTCCGCGGTCATTCCGGGGCGCGCCGAAGGCGCGAACCCGGAATCCAGACATGCAGGCAGTCCCGATCGAACTGGATTCCGGGTTCGCGAGCTACTCTCGCGCCCCGGAATGACCGCGGAGTGTACGGCTATTGCTGCGCGCCGGCGATCTTGGCGGTCTTCACGACGTCTTTCCATTTGACGACGTCGGCCTTGATCCGCTCGGCCACCGTCTCGGGCGAGCCGGGCTCGGGGTCGACGCCCTGGATCTTCATCGCCTGCTGCACGTCCGAAGCGGCCGCGACCGCTGCCATGATCCCGTTCAGCCGCTTGACGATCGCGTCGGGCGTGCCTGCCGGCACCACGATCGCGGTCCAGAGACCGGCCTCGCAGCCGGGAACGCCGGCTTCGGCGACGGTCGGAATTTCCGGCAGCATGCCGTTGCGATGCTCGCCCATGACGGCGAGCGCGCGGAGCTTGCCCTCGTGAATCTGCTGCAAGGTCGGCGGGATGGTCGAGACCGAAAGCTCGATCCGGCCCTGCATCAGATCGATCATGGACTGCGCGGTGCCGCGATAGGGCACGTGGGTGATGTCGACCTGGGCCTGCCGCTTGAACAATTCGCCCGCGAGATGCGCGAGCGTGCCGGTGCCGGCGGACGCGTAACTCAGCGCGCCGGGCTTGGCCTTCGCCAGCGCCACGAACTCGGCCAAGGTCTTGGCCGGCATCTGCGGCGCACTGATCAGCACGAAGGGCGAGGAGCCGATCATCGCGACCGGGATGAAGTCCTTCACCGGATCGAACGGCAGGCTGGTGTTGAGCGCCGCGCTTGCCGCATGCGTCGTGGTGTTGGCAAGGCCCAGCGTGTAGCCGTCGGGGGCGGCTTTCGCGACCGCATCGGTGCCGATGATCGTGCTGGCGCCGACGCGGTTCTCGACCACGATCTGCTGGCCGAGCTTTTCGCTGGCCTTGGCGGCGACGATGCGGGCGATGGTGTCGGAGCTGGAGCCTGCGGCGAACGGCACGATCAGCTTGACCGGCCGCTCGGGCCATTCGGCAAATGCCGGCGCGACGAATGCAGCGCTGGCGACGGTCACGGACATCAGAAACGCAGCAATCCGTCGCACGGCACTGTCTCCTGGAGCTCTACAAAATCTGCTCGGCCTCGCGCAGGCTGTCGAACAGCGCGGTGCGCAACAGGAATTTGCGCGCCAGCGCAGGATCCTCGGCCTGGCGCCGCAACTCGTCGTGATTGCGCTTGCGCACAGCCGGGTCGCGCTCTTCCAGAAGCCGCTTGTTGCGGATGGTTCCCGCCTGCGTGTGCTGGACTGCCACATGCCGCCGCTGCCGTTCGTATCTGTCGAGCTCTGCATCATCGGCAGAGCCATGCAGGATGCGGGCCAGCTTGTCGGCGAGATTAAAGGCGTCGTGGACGCCGCTGTTCAGCCCCATGCCGCCGATCGGGCTGTTGACGTGAGCGGAGTCGCCCGCGAGCACCACGCGGCCGACGCGAAACTTGGCCGCGACGCGCTGGTGCACGGTGTAGAGGTTGCAGCCGCAGATCTCGAACTCGTGGTCGATGCCGAGAAATTGCTGGAGTCGTTTCTGCAGCGCCTCGGGCCGCTTCAGCTCGTTCTCGTCGTCGTCGATGTTCGTCGGGAAATGGATACGCCAGCGATCCGGCGGGCCTTTCCAGTGGAACAGGTTGGAGTACTCGACCGGATCGGAGATGTAATTGCGCTCGGTGTAGCCGTGCTTGCGGAAATCGTAGGCCACCTCGATGTTGATGGTGCGCTCCGGGTAGGTGAAGCCCTCGAATTCCAGGTTCAGATCCTTGCGCGCGATGCTGCGCGCGCCCTCGGCGCTGACGAGGTAACAGCCGCGGATCGTCTCGGCATCACCCGCCGCATTTTTCACCTGCACCAGCACGGCGTCGGCGTTCTGTGTGAAGCCCAAGAACTCCGTCGCCATCCGCACGTCGATCAACGGGTGCGCCTTCGCGAGCTTCAGCGCCTCTTCGATGATCTTGATGCGCTCGCACTGGAGCACGAACGGAAATTTGGTGTCGTCCTTGAGCAGCGCGTGATCGAACTCAGCGATCAGAGCGTTGTCTTGGCGATCCCAATAGTGAAATTTGGGAGCGATGAGCCCGCGGGGCTCCATCCTGTCGTAGAGCCCGATGCGGTCGAAGAACTCGAGCGTGGTGGGGTGGTTGGAGCCGGCCCGCGGCACCTGATCGAGAAAGTTCTCGTCCGTCATCGACTCGACGAGAACCACTGAAACGTCTTGTTGCGCGAGCGCGAGTGCGAGGCACAGGCCAACCGGGCCTGCGCCCACCACCACGATGGGATCGGACTTCGACATTGACGCCAGCGCCGGCTATTTCGCCGGCACCACGTCCTTCACGGCTCCGGCCCAGCCGGTGTGAGTCAGGTCGAAAACGAGCCCGGTCGGGCTCTTGTATTTCGCCTCATAGAACGACTTCGGCGAGGTCGGCCGTCCGGCGAGATATTCGCCGCCGGCATTCACGACCTTCTTCTCGGCCGCATCGAGGTCGTCGACCCACATGCCGAAGTGATAGAGGCCGAGCTTCTCGTCGCCCTCCTTCTTCAGCAGCGCGACATTGAAAATGCCGTCCGACATGTAGATGCCGCGCCGTGCCGTGCCGGCGCGCTTCATGTCGAAGGCCTCCTCAAAGAACTTTGCTGAAGCTTCCGGGTCTTCAACGATCACGGCGATATGGCGCAGCTTGGACATAACCAAATCCTTCTATTGTTGAGCACATGATGCGGCGAAGCGGCGGGCCGCGCAATCCTCACGCCGCATTAGTCGTAGACCGTTTCGACATAGTGGTCGGAGTCGACGACGGCCTCGATCACGGTCGGTCCCTTGGCCTTGAGCGCGGCCTTCACCGCATTTTCCAGCGTCTCCGGGCTGCGCGCACCGACGGCGGGCACGCCGAAGTAATGCTGCGGCGGCTCGGTGTACTCCTCTTCCTGGAGGTCTGTTCCATAGAGCGGAAACTGGCGGCGGATCTGCTTCACCTTGATCAGCGCGAGCCACTTGTCATCGAGCACCACGATCGGCAGCGCGAGTCCCATGCGCTTGGCGACCGCGACCTCCCCGCAGGTCATCTGGAAGCAGCCGTCGCCAATCAGGCAGACGACAGGCAGATCGGGCCGCGCGAGTTTCGCCGCGATCGCGCCGGGCAGGCCGAAGCCCATCGACGACCAGCCGTTGGTGACGTGGAAGCTCTTGGGTGTGTAAGCCGTCCATTGGCTCGCGATCTGATGGGTGTGCGCGCCGACGTCGAACGAGAGCAGCCCTTCGCGCGGCAGCGCGCGGCGCACGGCATCGATCGCGGCGTGCGCCGTGAAGGTGTTGCTGGCGGGCCTGAGCGCCGCATGAAACGCGCGGCGGTGCTCGGCGAGTGCCGACGGCGTCCAGTCATGGGTGGTGGCGGGGAGCGTGGCGAGCTTTCCGAGCGAATGGTCGAGATCGCCGGTGACTTCGTGCGCGACGTTCACCGACGGCGCAACGTCGACCTTGTCCATGTCGATTTGCAGGAGCGGCACCTCGGCGATCCAGGCTTCATACTCGACCTCGATGGTGTCGTAGCCCAGACCGACGATCAGATCGGCGGAGCGGAGAAGCTTGCGCTGATGCTGGCGGCAGGCGCGCTCGATCACACCGATGGAGAGCGGATGATCCTCGTCGATCATGCCCTTCGCCATGGTGGTGGTGGCAAACGGCAGGTTGTGACGCTCGATCACCTGGCGGAGGAGGTCGGGCTTGCCGAGCCGCATCGCGGTGGAACCCAGAACCGCAATGGGCCGCTTGGCCTTGGCGATCAGCTCGTGGGCCTTGGCGATGGCGGCGTCGGAGGCTGGGGAAAGAGACGTCGCGGGCTTGGCCGCAGCGAGCTCTTCCTTTGCTGGCGCGAGCGCCACGTCCTCGGGCAGGTCGAGATGCACCGGCCCGCGCGGCTCGCTCATGGCGATCCGCACGGCCTCGTTGATGGTTTCGACGATCTTGCCCTTCTCCAGCCGGAACGACGCCTTGGTGATCGGTTTGAACAGCGCATGATGATCGATCCACATCTGGATACGCCGGCCGAGCTGCTCGGTGACCAGATTGCAGGTGATGGCGATCATCGGCGAGCGGTCGAGCCAGGCGTTGCCGACGCCGGTCGTGAGGTTCGTCGCACCCGGGCCAAGCGTTGCGATGCACAGGCCGGGCGCGCCGCTCATGCGGCCGGTGACGTCGGCGGCAAAGCCCGCGGACCCCTCATGGGCGGTGAGCACGAAATCGACGCCGCCTTTGCGCATCGCCTCCATCAGCGGCAGCACGTTGCCGCTTGGGATGCCGAAACCGCGGCGGATGCCGGCGGCCTTGAGGGTGGCAACGATCAGATCGGCATTGTTCATCAAGCTTCAGCCCTTTGTTTTGCCGGCCATGTATTCCAGGCTCTCCGGCAATGCTCAAGGGGCGGATTTCGTTTGGGCGGGCGCCATCTGCGCCATTCTATGGGGGCGGGCAAGACGGGCTGTGGGGGCTGCGTGAGGATTCGGCGGCCGCTCCTCACGCTCAACTCGTTATCGCCCGCAGGCCCGGCCTTTGGCCGGACAAGCTCCTGCGGGCGATCCGGCCTCTCGCGAAGAGGGTGCTACTGGAGCCCCGTCTAGAACCGGATGCCGGCCAATTGCAGAATGCCGACGGACAACGCCGCCAGCATCACGGCGCCGGCCACATAGCGAAACCTGGTGAGACTGCTGTTTTGCTCAAACATATCCATCCTCGTTTTGTTATTTGCGGATTTTCCGCAGCAACAGCAGAAGGCTGAATGACCGCACGTTGACAATATCGGCGGTCGAGACAAATGGACGCGTCGTTGCGCGGGAACCGCGCTGTGTAAAATTCTCAGCGAGCGAAAATTTTCAATTGCCGATGACGCGCACGTGGCCGGCGTCACGCGGCGCGACGGTGCGCTGCCGCTCGATATGCCGCATCACCACGTCCCAGATCGGCTGGCCTTCGGTGCCTTCGTTGACGCTGGCCCAGCCCGCGATGGTGTAGTCCTTCGCCGGGTCGAGCGGCTGGCCGGTGCGCAGCAAGGTGAGATCGCCGATGCGGCGGCCGGCGGCCTGCGCGATGTCGATCGTGTAGGACAGGCCGCCGGTGCGAACCATGTCGCCGCCCTGCTGGTAGTAGGGATCGGGATTGAACAGGTTGTCGGCAACGTCCTCCAGCACCTCCTTCAGCCGCGCGCCGGTCATCGTGGTGCGGTAGGCCGCCGGATAGGTGAGGGCGGTGGCGTTGTAGATGTCCTCGCGGGTGATGTCCTGGCCGGGAAGGAGCGATGTGCCCCAGCGGAAACCGGGCGACAGCGCGATCTCGGCGTCGCGTTCGGCGAGCAGTGCGTCGCAGATCACGTCGTCGAGCGTGCCGTTGAAGCTGCCGCGGCGGTAAAGAAGCGTCTCGGTGCGGCCGATGGTCTCTCCGAGCATCTTTTCATGCGGCGCGCGTACGGCCGCGATCTTCGCTGCCATCTCGGCGTCGGGTGCGATGGCGTCGGAGAAGATCGGGATCAGCTTGAAGCGATAGTCCTTCACCTTGCCGCCGCGCACATCGAGATCGAGCCGCGACACGAACTTGCCGTGGCTGCCGGAAGCGACGAGCAGGGTCTTGCCGACCTTGACGACGTCGGGCAGCGCGTCGTGGGTGTGTGCGGTGAGAATCACGTCGAGCCCGCTCACGCGGCCGGCAAGCTTGCGGTCGACGTCGAAGCCGTTGTGGGAGAGCAGCACCACGAGTTCGGCGCCCTGCTGCCGCGCCTTGTTGGCGTTGGCTTGCAGGTCCTCCTCGCGGATGCCGAACGACCACGTCGGCATCATCCAGCGCGGATTGGCGATCGGCGTGTAGGGAAAGGCCTGGCCGATCACCGCGATCTTGACGCCGCCGCGCTCGATCATGGTCGTGGCGTCGAAGGCGGGCTCATTCCATTCGGTGTCGCGGACGTTCTGCGCGAGGAATGGAAAGCCGAGCTTTTCCGTGATCTCCTTGACGCGTTCGGTGCCGAGCGTGAACTCCCAATGGCCGACCATGGCGTCGGGCTTCAAGAGCGCCATGCAGTCGACCATGTCCTGGCCTTTGCTCTGCATCGACGTGAAGCTGTTCTGCCAGGTGTCGCCGCCGTCGAGGAAGAGCGTGCGGCCGGAGCGCTCGGCGCGGATCGATTTCACCACCGTCGCGATGCGGTCGAGGCCGCCAAGCCGGCCGTAGCTTCTGGCGAGCGCCGCGAAGTCGTCCGAGGTCAGCGCATAGGCCTGCGCGCTTTCGGGCGGAATTTTGTAAAGGTCCAGGAGATCGCGGCCGGTGAGATGCGGCACCTTTCCGCGTGCTTCGCCGACCCCGATGTTGACCGACGGCTCGCGGAACAGCACCGGTTTGAGTTGGGCGTGAAGGTCGGCGAGATGAACGAGCGTGACGTTGCCGAGCGGCTCGAAGCGAAGGAGATCGTCCTGCGTGAGGCGATGCTGCGCGAAGCCGCGGCTCCATCCGGCGGGCGTCAGCGCGGCGGTGGCTGCGGCGACCTGAAGAAATTCGCGCCTGGAGATCATGTGTAACGCCGCCTCTGCTGCAGCACCGGCGGTGTTCACCCTCCCCTGGAGGGGGAGGGTCGACTGCCGAACGGAGTTCGGCAGTCGGGGTGGGGTGATCCTTGCAGCAAGAAGTTCACCCCACCCCGCTCGCTTCGCTCGCGACCCTCCCCCTCCAGGGGAGGGTGACAGTGCGTGTTGCGCGACCGAGCGCTAGCTGACCGTAATCGACTCTTCACCCGTGATGGTCGAGCCATCGTCGTCGGTCCAGGTCAGCACCACGGGGCCCGACGCCTCGGCCTTGAACTTGAACTGGATATACGGGTTTGCCGAGATCGCAGTCTCGAAGTCCGCGGCGAACACCTGCTTGCCGGCGACCGTGCAGACAAACTTGTTGAGGATCTTGCGCGGCACGATGGCGCCCGAGGTGTCGCGGCGGTTGCCGGTCTCCATGACGTGCTGCACCAGCGCCTTCACCTCGACGAGTTCGCCCTTCTTGGCTTCCTTCTTGTCGAGCTTGATGCGGGGTTTGACGGCGGCCATTGTTGTTCTCCTTGTAACGATCAGCCGCCGCAGCCGCCGATCGTGACCTTCACCTGCTTGCTCGCGAAGTAGAACGAGCCGTCGTTCATCTTGGCGACTGCGGTGACGTCCTGCGTCGCCGCGAGACGGATGCGGGTGTTGGCTTCGGCCACGCCGCTCGCCGGCGAGAAGTGAAAGGTGACGACACCCGAGCGCGGATTCTCGTTGGCGACCACCAGCACGTCGGTGACGTGGGAGGCCTCGGTCATCGGGCTCTCGACCGTCACGGTCATCGGCACGGTGTTGCCGTTCTCGGCGATCTCCGGCAGGTCGAGCTTGACCTTGCCTTCGATCGGCGTCTTGCCGCCGGTGAATTTCTTGATCGCCTCGTCAGCGTCGTTCTTGGCGAATGCCGGCGGCGCGCCAAGCGCGAGAGCGCCTGTGGCTCCGGCGGCAAGCGCCAGGGCCTCGCGGCGATTGAAAGTCAGCGTCATGGTGTTCCTTCGATCCCGAACTGCGGGCTGTACATAGCGTATCGTGCGCCGGAATGGGAGCCGCTTGGGCCGGTATGGATGACGCATGCGCCGTCGCGGCAGCGCGGGCGATACGGCGCAAGAGCATTCCGCGGCGCAGCAGAACGCGAGCTTTTCATGCCACGAACTGGCGCTATCCTGGCACAAACTGGTTGCGGCGCTGGGCACGCTTGACTTGAAGCGCGCCGCCAACAATGTCGGCGCCTGGAACATCGAATTCAGAACTGCCGGAGGCGTCATTGAGAACAACAGCCCTTGTTGCAGCGGCCTGCTGTGCCGTTTTGACGCTTTTGAGTTTGCCGGCCCGGGCGCAGGACGACACCGAGAAGGCGATCGAGAAGTATCGCCAGATGCTCAAGGAAGACCCCTGGAGCAATCCCGGCCTGCTCGATTCCGACCGCGGCGAGGCGCTGTGGACCACCGCGGCCGGCCCCAAGAAGGCGACGCTCGAGCAATGCGATCTCGGCAAGGGGCCGGGCGTGGTCGATGGCGCTTTTGCGGAGCTGCCGCGCTACTTCGCCGATGCCGACCGGGTGATGGACCTCGAGACGCGGCTGATGTGGTGCATGGAGAAGCTGCAAGGGCTGAACCATGCCGACCTGGTGAAGAAGCCTTATCCGGCTGGCGGTCAGCCTGTGAAGGACCTCGGCGCAATCGCAACCTACGTGGCGGTCAAGTCGAACGGCCAGAAATTCGCAGCCAGACTCGACAAGCCGCAGGAGCAGGCGATGGTCGCATTCGGTGAGGCGATCTTCTATCGCCGCCAGGGACCGAACGATTTCGCCTGCGCGACCTGCCACAACGACACCGGCCGCCGCATCCGCCTTCAGGGCCTGCCGTTTCTGGCGCAGCCCAAGGAGGCAAAGGAGGTGGTCGGGCAGTGGCCGGCCTATCGCGTCTCGACCACACAGGTGATGACCATGCAGCACCGCCTCTACGATTGCTACTGGCAGATGCGGATGCCGGAGCTCGAAATGGGTTCCGACGTCAGCGTGGCGCTGATCGCGTATCTCACCAAGAATGCCGAAGGTGGCGAGATCGCCACCCCGGGCTTGAAGCGCTGAGCGGGAGCGGGGCCATGAAACGTTGTCTTCTCGCCGTTGCCGTTTGCCTGCTCAGTCTGCCCGCGCGGGCGCAGGACAAAGCGAGCGTCGACACCGCGAAGGTCGACGCCGCGATCGTTGCGGCGTTTCCGACGGCGCCGGCCGACTGGCGCTCGCGCTTCGATCAAGACGAGACGATGAAGCAGTGCTCACTCTATCGCAACGCGCCGCCGAAGAACGTGGCGGAGGACATCCAGAAGCGCGAGCGGGCACGCATCCAGTACCCGGCTGACGGCAAGCTCGTCGGCGATTGGAGCTCCGGCGAGAAGATCGCGCAGTCGGGCTATGGGCTGCGTTTCACCGACTATCCGCCGCGGCAGGCGAACGGCGGCAACTGCTATGCCTGCCATCAGCTCAGCAAGGCCGAGGTGAGCTACGGCACCATCGGCCCGAGCCTCATGAACTACGGCAAGAACCGCAACTTCAGCGAGGCCGACACCAAGGCGGTGTACGACAAGATCTACGGCGCTCACGCGGCCTTCCCGTGCTCGAACATGCCGCGGTTCGGCGTGAGCGGCGTGCTCAACATCGAGCAGATCAAGGATCTGGTGGCGCTGGTGATGAGCCCGGACAGCCCGGTCAACAAGTGAACGGAGTTCGAGAAGGAGAGCGCATCATGCCGAAGAAAAATTCAAAGGCCGGCTCAACCACGAGCCGGCGTGGATTTCTCGGAGCGATGGTGGTCTCGGGCGCAACGCTGACGGCGACGAAGCTTGCCGCGGCGCCCGGCAAGCTCGATTTCGGAGCGCTGAAGAAGGACACCGACATCGCCTGCCTCTATCACTGCGATTTCGGCGATCAGAATCGTTTCTCGCAGCTCCTCACCAACATGAACAATCACCTCAGCTCCTACGAGTTCGATACGCTGCGGGTGAGGCTCGTGATCGTGGCGCATGGCGCCGGCATCAAGTTCTTTATCGACGATCTGTCGGGCACGCCCTGGGCCAACGACCAGATCGATCCGGATCTCTACAAGCGCTTCACCGGCCTGACCAAATTCGGCGTCGAGGCTTATCTTTGCGAGATCACCTACAAGCGCAGCAACATCGATCTTGCAAAGACCAAGCAGGACTCGTTTTTGAAGTTCGTGCCGTCGGGCGTCGCGACCGTGGCCGAACTGCAGAGCAAAGGCTTTGCTTATCTGAAGGTTGGTTGAGCCGCGATTCAATCGCGCGGTCTTGCTGCGGAGACCCAGAGCGTCATCAGCACTGCTGATAATTCAGATCGAATGATTTGATCTTGCTGACATTTTTCTGCGGCCCGCGATCGCATATCCTGCAATCGGTGGACGTGCCGCGTTTTGCGATTTGGTAGTGCGGCACCTCATGTGCTCCGGCGATTTGCCGGACGGCATGCGTCCCGAACACAAAGGAGATTATTGTGGCTCATCTTGGAAGCTGCTTTTGCGGCGCTGTGAAATTGGAAGTCACCGGCTCACCCGAAGGCATGGGCTATTGCCATTGCGGCTCGTGCCGTTCCTGGTCGGCGGGTCCGGTGAATGCGTTCTCGCTGTGGAAGCCAGAGGCGGTGCGGGTCACGGTGGGCGCCGAGCACGTCGCGACCTACGCGAAGACCCCGATGAGCGAGCGGAAATTCTGCACGAAGTGCGGCGGGCATCTGATGGCCAACCACCCGCCGCTCGGTCTGGTCGATGTGTTTGCGGCAACGATCCCGACGCTCAAGTTCGAGCCGGGCTTGCACGTCAACTATGCCGAGGCCGTGCTGCCGATGCGCGACGGGTTGCCGAAGTTCAAGGACTTCCCGGCGCCGTTCGGCGGCTCGGGCCAAACGATCGCCGAATAGACATCGCAGCGCAAGGCAAGCCGCCTGGATATCTCAGATGTCCGGGCGGTTTCGCCATTCGCGCGGCGTCTGATCGAAGCGCGCGCGAAACACCTTGTTGAAGTGCGAGAGATCGTTGAATCCCCAGCGATAGGCGATATCGGAAATGTTCACGCCGCGCTGATTCTCGTCACGCAGCGCCGCGCTGCAGGCGTCAAGCCGATGCTCCAGCAGCCAGCGGCCGAAGGTCTCGCCGATCTGCGCAAAGCGCAGATGCAGCGTCCGCACCGAGATCCCGAAGCGATCCGCGACACGCTGCGGTGACAACTCGGGATCGTGAAGATGCTGCCGGCAGAAGGCGAGGATCGCCTCCATCTGCAATTCCGGCTGCAGCCGGTTATGAGCGACGTCGTTGGCGCTGGCGAGCGCCAGGAGGTTGCAGAGATTCTCGGTAAGCAGTCCCGAGGCGCCTTCGCTCAGGGTCGAGTCGGGCGCGGTCAGTTCCAGAATATGGCGGTTGGCGAGGTCGACGAAGGCGCGGTCGGACGCGAGCTTGTGTAAGGATTTCCCTCGCAGCCATGGCGCGCGGCGGTCGACCATCTCGCGGGGAATCACCGCGATGGCGCGGTATCCGTCGCCGCGCATATCGGCGACGAATGGAAAGCGCCCGTCCGATATTGCGATGTCGCTCGGCAGGAAGGCCATCGCTTCGCCGTCCTGAGTGATGACCGAGTGGCCGTGCAACTGCACGAACACGGAATAGTGATCGGCCGGCGCCGTATCGATGTCCCGCTGCGTGCGGACCACCTGATATCCGCTGGATCGCGATGTGACAAAACGCAACACGCCCGAGCTGCGCGAGGTGATGCGCGCCGAGAAATTGTCGGGACGCGCTTCAATGCTGAGATTGAATACCGCCTGACAAAGCGCTTCGCGCCAATAGGAAAAGCGGTCGCGATCGCGGATTGCCTCGGTGGACCAGATGTTCACGTTCGGCTTCGGAGCAGCTTTGCCTTCCCCGCTCGGACTGTCCTTTGCGCTGTCGCCCAAGTTTGCTGCGCTCCCGCCCTAGATCGCCTTGACCTGCTTGTGTAGTGCAGTGGCCGAATTTCGCGCTGCCGCAAGCGCGGTGTTTTACGCGAGCGAGGTTCATTTTAACAGCCACGATCCATTCAATTGTGTGATCCGGATCATCATCGACACGTTTCACCCGATTTAGCCTTATGTCCCCGTTATTTCAGGAAAATCCATGTCCGAACAACGGAATCTCACGCTGCTCACCACGAGCATCTACGACGCCGCGCTCGATCAGGCTTTGTGGCCGGAGGTGCTCGCAGCCATCGCCGATTTTGTCGGCGGGCAGGTGGGCGGACTGCTCGTGAAAGACAGCGCCAGGCGCAACGTGAGCGCTCACTTCTACACCGGCATCGACGACTATCACCTGCAGCTTTACGCCGATACCTATTACCAGTTCGGCCCGATCGCGAACGCGCCCTGCGGCGACGTCGAACAGATCCTCACGGTGCCGGACCTCGTGCCTTACGACGAATTCCGCCGCGGCCGGTTTTACCAGGAATGGGCCGAGCCCCAGGGCTGGGTCGATGCCGCGATGGTGGCGCTGACGCGCACCGCGAACTGGTGCGCCTATCTCAGCATCGCGCGCCATGAGGCGAGCGGCATGGTCGACACCGAGATGCGGCGGCGCCTCGGGCTGATCGTGCCGCACATGCGGCGCGCCATCTCGATCCACCGCACCATTGAATCGAAGGAGGCCGAGACCGCCACCTTCGCCGACATCTTCGACGGCATGAACACCGGCGTGATCCTGATCGATGCGAACTGCGGCATCATGCACGCCAACGTGGCCGGCAAGGACATCCTGAGCAGCGGCGAATTTCTGCGTTCGGTCGGCGGGCGGCTCGCTGCGGGCGATGCCAATGTCGACCAGACGCTGCGCGAGACCGTCGCGGGCACCGAGCAGAGCGACACCGAGAGCGGCGCGAAGAGCATTGTGCTGCCGCTCGCGGCGCGCGACGGCGAACGGTATCTGGCGCATGTGCTGCCGCTCACGTCGGTGGCGCGCCGGCGCGCCAGCGCGCGCTCGGCCGCGGCAGCGATGTTCGTGCGCAAGGCCGCGCTCGAAGCGCCGTCGCCGCCGGAGGTGATCCGCTCGAGCTACAATCTCACGCCGGCTGAATTGCGCGTGCTGCTCGCCATCGTCCAGATCGGCGGCGTGCCCGATGTCGCGGCGGCTCTCGGCATCGCCGACACCACGGTGAAGACGCATTTGAGCCGGCTGTTCGAGAAGACCGGCGCGGCGCGTCAGGCGGATCTGGTCAAGCTTGTCGCAGGCTATGCGACGCCGCTCGCCAATTGATTCGTTTCGTTTGCGCGGCTGAAGCGTGTTTCTGTGAAGCGCATCACACTGTGAGCGGTTCGAGTGGGGCATCGCGTGTCTCTGAAGCAGCAAAGCGTTACCGGCGCTGCGACATTTCGCACAGTCCGTCACGCGATCTCACAGTGTGTTGATTGAATCGCATTGCGTGCTCCTCCAAATGGTGGATGTTTGGAGGGCTTCGTTTCGACACTGTCCGCGCGACTTTGCAAATGCGGAATCAATTTCAGGGCACGTTGCGTCTGATTATTTGAGAAGGCTGAACATGATTAAGAGCGCCATTTCCAACACGGTCTATATTCGATTGGTCACCACGACCTCGATTGTTGCCAAGCTTGCCGTGTGCGCCGTTCTGGTCGCCGCTGCAGTCAGCTGCGCGCAAGCCGCGACAACGAAGCCGACGCTTCGGCATTCGTCGCAGGCGAAGCTCGCCAAGCTCGAGCGCGACTGGAGGAGACTGCACAGCCGCAGCCAGCATGAAGCGTTGGACCGGCTGGTGGCCTGCGGCGAATTTGACCGGTGCGAAGGCTTACAGGTTCATCCGACGCTTGGCGCGGCGACGGCCGGGCTTCGGACCGAGCCCGATGCACCGGTGCGCATTCGTGAGGCCGCGGCCGTCAACCCATAGCGAGATCGGGGGCCGCCGGTCGGTACGCATCCCCGCCACATCCCCTGTATCGGCCGGTGGCCTCCGTGCCTCTTTTCAACCTGAAACACCGCTCTGCGGCGCGTGCTGCTGCCAGCGGGCCTATTTGAAGGAAACATCACATGCGCAATCTCACGATCGGTCTGGTTGCTTTTGCGGTCGCGTTTGCAATGTGCGGCGTTGTGTTTCGCGGCGTGGTTTCGGCCCAGGACAAGAGCCGGCAGGACAGGACGTCCGCGTTCTATCCGGCCACCAAGATGGCGCCTGAAGCAGGCGGTGTGCCCGCCACCTTCGACGCCGACCTCTATTGACGTTGGGTCCGGACGCGCAGCCGGTCAGATCGATTTCAGATAATCGTTCAGGCTGCCGCGCTCATAGGCGCGTTCCGCGACGAAGCGGAACGCGGCAAGGAACGGCGACGGTTCAAGATAGCCCTGGAAGCGCGACACCTCGCGGTCGCGCGGGCTCTTGTCCTTGAGCCCAGCGATGCTCTCGGGAAAGAACTGGAACGTCGGCGTGGCGCGCACACCGTATTTCTGCCCGAACTGCTTTTCGCCGATCTTCTCGCCATCGAAGTCGAGCACCTCGCGTGAGCCCAGGATGTTGAGCTGCAGCACCTCGAAATGCTGCTGAATGTAGCTCGATATCTCGGGCCTAGCGAAATTGACGAGATGCGTTTCCTTGCAATAGGGGCAGCCGCGCAGCTCCCACATGATGGCGAAGCGCTTGCCCTTTTCGGTGGCGGCCGAAAGGTCGTCGGGAAGCTCGAGGAAACTTTCCAGGAACCAGGGCTCGCTGTAATAGCCGTCGTCGGTCATGACGGCCTCGGCCCGTGCGACACCGCCATGCAGTGCGATCAATCCGCCTGCGGCAGAGCCTGCAATGAACGAGCGG
This sequence comes from Rhodoplanes sp. Z2-YC6860, assembly GCF_001579845.1. GTDB lineage: Bacteria > Pseudomonadota > Alphaproteobacteria > Rhizobiales > Xanthobacteraceae > Z2-YC6860. Next base: position 6,298,956 of record NZ_CP007440.1, on the reverse strand, counting down.
CGCGAAACCATGGATCACATCTCAATGGAACTCGCACCTTATATCGAGGCTTTGCGAGGCCGCGACAAGAGGGCGGCACAGCCGCTCAGGCGTTGGCGCCGTGGATGGCGTCGAGCACCGCGGCGGTCACGTCCGCGGTCCGCGCCTTGCCGCCGAGATCGGGCGTGTGGAAGCGCTTGTCGGCGGTGACCCGCTCGATCGCCTTCATCAGGCGACCGGCGGCGGGCTTCTCGCCGAGATGGTCGAGCATCATCACGGCCGACCAGAAGGTGCCGATCGGATTGGCGATGCCCTTGCCCATGATGTCGAAGGCCGAACCATGAATCGGCTCGAACATCGACGGGAAGGCGCGTTCGGGGTTGAGGTTCGCGGTCGGCGCGATGCCGAGTGAGCCCGCGAGCGCCGCGGCGAGATCGGACAGGATGTCGGCATGCAGATTGGTCGCCACCACCGTGTCGATGCTCTCGGGCCGCATCACCATCCGCATGGTCATGGCGTCGACCAGCATCTTGTCCCAGGTCACGTCCTTGAACTCTTTTGCGATCTCGACCGCGATCTCGTCCCACATCACCATGGCGTGACGCTGCGCGTTGGACTTGGTGACGACCGTCAGAAGCTTGCGCGGCCGCGACTGCGCCAGGCGGAACGCAAAGCGCATGATCCGCTCGACGCCGGCACGGGTGAACATCGCCACGTCGGTCGCAACCTCCAGCGGCGAGCCCTGATGGGCCCGTCCGCCGACGCCAGCGTATTCGCCTTCCGAGTTCTCGCGCACGATCACCCAATCGAGCTCGCCGCCGTTGACGTTGCGCAGTGGCGAGGTGATGCCCGGCAGCACGCGGGTCGGGCGCACGTTGGCGTATTGATCGAACGGCTGGCAGATCGCGAGCCGCAGGCCCCACAACGTGATGTGGTCGGGGATGTCCGGATGGCCGGCGGAGCCGAACATGATCGCGTCGTGCTTGCGGATCTGGTCACGGCCGTTCTCCGGCATCATGCGGCCGTGCTTCTTGTAGTACTCGCCACCCCAGTCGAAATGATCGAACTTGAAGGCGAAGCCGCCGTCGCGCTTGGCGATCGCGGTCAGCGCCTCGAGGCCCGCGGCCACGACCTCGGTGCCGATGCCATCCCCTGGAATGGCCGCGATGGAGTAGGTTTTCATGCTTGATGACCTTGAGCGTTAGTTGCCTTTGACGCCTGCCGCCTTGATGACGGGGCCCCACTTCTGCACCTCGGCGGCGAGATGCGTCTTCAGCGCATCGGGCGTCGCGAGCGCCGGTGCGACCGGCTCGGTGCCGAGGCTTGCGAAACGGTCGACCACCTTCGGATCCTTGAGAGCAACCTGAAGCGCGCTGACGAGCTTGTCGGAGACCTCCTTCGGCAGGCCCTTGGGCGCCCACATCGCATGCCACGCCGAAACGTCAAAGCCCGGAATCGCGCTGCTGTCGAGCGTCGGCAGCTCGGGGAGCGACGACACCTTGAACTTCGTCGTCACCGCATAGCCCTTGATCTTACCGTCCTTGATCTGGTTGGTGGTGTTGGTGGTCTGATCGCACATCACGTCGAATTGGCCGCCGATCAGGTCGTTCATCGCAGGCCCCGTGCCGCGATAGCCGACGCCTTCCATCTTCAGGTCGAGCGCGCTCATGAGATTGAGCGCGCACAGATGCGACGCCGAGCCGACGCCGGCATGGCCGTAAGTCGTCTTGCCGTTCTGGGCCTTGATCCAGGCGAGCAGCTCCTTGATGTCCTTTGCGGCCATGCCGGTCTTGGACACCACCGTCATCGGCACGTCGGTGATGCGGCCGATGTGGTCGAAATCGTTCACCACGTCGTAGCGCAGATTGTCGTAGAGGGCAGGGGCCGTCGCCTGGGCCACGTGCCACACCGCGATGAGGTAACCGTCAGGCGCGGACTTGGAGACGCGCGCCATGCCGATCGTGCCGCCGGCGCCGCCGACATTCTCGACGATGATGGTCTGGCCGAGCGTCCGGCCCATGGATTCGGCGAGAAGCCGTGCGACGGTGTCGGTCGGGCCGCCGGCCGCGGCCGGCACCACCAATGTGATCGGCTTGGCCGGATAGGCGCTTTGCGCCGAGACGGCCTGCGGTGCAGCGGCGGTCAGCGCGAACGCGCCAGCGAGCATCACACGTCTGAAGAAGTTCATGCGTCGCCTCCCAAGTCGGTCATTTTATCGGTCGATCTTGGCGGACGGTCGCGGCTGTTGATACCCCGACTTTAGGCTTTGGGTTCCAGGTGGATACTCAAGCGCGGTTGGCGCTCGCGAGTTCGTCGACCAGCACCCGTTTGTTTTCGGAGTAGTCGACCGGCACCACGACGAGGTGAACGCCGCCGCCGGCGAACGCATTCTCCAGCACCGGGACCAGCTCGTCGGTCTTAGTGACCCGCGTGCCCTTGGCGCCGTAGCTCTCGGCATAGCGGACGAAGTCCGGATTGCCGAAGGTCAGGCCGAAGTCCGCGAAATGATCGACCGCCTGCTTCCAGCGGATCATGCCATAGGCGTAGTCCTCGATGATGAGAACGACCAGGTTGAGCTTGAGCCGTACCGCGGTCTCGAGCTCCTGGCTGTTCATCATGAAGCCGCCATCGCCGCACACCGCCATCACGCGGCGGTTGGGGTAAAGCATCGCTGCCATCATCGCCGATGGCAGGCCCGCGCCCATCGTGGCGAGCGCGTTGTCGAGCAGCAGCGTGTTGGCGGCTTCTGTCCGGTAGTTTCGGGCGAACCAGATCTTGTACATGCCGTTGTCGAGCGCGACGATGCCGTCGGCCGGCATCACCTTGCGGACGTCATGCACGATGCGCTGCGGCATGACCGGCCAGTGATCGTCCGTCGCGCGGGCCGCAATACGGCCAAGGATCTTGTCGCGCAACGGTAACAGCGCGCTTGCCGCCGGCAGGTTGCCCTCCACGCGGTCCGCAAGAAGTTCGAGGCTCGGTCCGAGATCGCCGACCACTTCGGCGTTCGGGAAGTACACCTGATCGACGTTGGCGGGCGTGTAGCCGACGTGGACCACCCGCGGGCCTTTCGGTCCCATGATGAACGGCGGCTTCTCGACGGTGTCGTGGCCGATGGCGATGATCAGGTCGGCCTGATCGATCGCCTCGTGGATGTAATCACGCTCGGAGAGCGCCGCGGTGCCCATATAGAGGCCGGTGCCGCCGGCCGCGGTGCCCTTGCCCATCTGGGTGGTGAAGAAGGGGATGCGCGTGCGCCGCACGAACGCGTTGATGCCGGTCGTGCCGCGCGGGCGCGAGCAGGCCGCGCCCAGCATGATCAGCGGCCGCTTGGCGTCGCGGATCATCGCCGCAGCGCGGTCGAGGGCGGCCGGGTGCGCGACCGGAATCTCGATCTGATGCCGCGGAACGACGGGGTGGTCCTTGATCTCTTCGCCGGCCACGTCTTCCGGCAACTCGAGGAGAACAGCGCCCGGCCTTTCTTCGGTGGCGACGCGGAAGGCGTCGCGCACCAGGGTCGGGATCGTGCCGGCGCCGACGATCTGCCGCGACAGCTTGGTCAATGGTTTGAAGGTGCTGACCACGTCGACGATCTGGAAGCGCGCCTGGCGGCTGCTCATGATGCCTTTTTGGCCAGTGATCATCACCATCGGCATGGCGCCGAGTTCGGCGTAGGCGGCGCCTGTTGTCAGATTCAGAGCACCGGGTCCAAGCGTGGTGATGCAGACGCCCGGCCGGCCGGTGAGCCGGCCATGCGTCGCCGCCATGAACGCGGCCGCCTGCTCGTGGCGCGTGATCACGAGCTTGATTGAGGACGTCCGCAAGCTCTCGACCACGTCGAGGTTCTCCTCGCCCGGGACGCCGAAAATCCGCTCGACGCCTTCGTTCTCCAGCGCACGAACGAGCAGATCGGATCCTTTTGGCATGATGTTCTCCGGCGTGGGTTTGGCCCGGCATTGTCCCGTTCAAAATAGCGCGACCGGTCGAAATCGGAAACCAGATCGAGATTGGTGCAACGCTTGAATCACGAGTCCGTTGCAACCTTGCGCAAATGCGCGATGAACCGATTGACCAGGGCGCTCGGCAAAGGATGTGTGCGCGTTCGAACAGTGATTTCGCGGCTCGCCCCCGCACCGCGGAGCGGCAGCGCCACAAGATAACGGGCTTCGACCTCCGGATGCATCAACACGGTTGACGAAATCGTGACGAAGTCGCTCCACATGATGAGCGATTTCAGTGTGGTGATCGAGTTCGTCGACACGAGCGTCAGCGGCCACGGCTCGCTTTGGGCGGCGAACAGCGCCTCGATCTGCCGATACATTGCGGTGCGCGCGTCGGGCACGACCCATTGGGCCTCCCGCAAGTCGCGCAACGAAATGGCTTTCTGGTGCGAGAGGGGATGACCTCGCCGCACGAACAGAGCGAAACGGTCTCGCGTGATGGTCTCGGCGCGAATGTCCGATGGATCGTGCAGGCTCCCCGCCGGACTGACGACGAGGTCCATCTCTCCGGCCCGCAATTCGCGAATGAGCTCGTCGTCGGCCTTCTCGGTGATCGTCGTTGAAACGTTCGGTGTCTCGGCGAGCAGCGCCGCGACCGCGCGCGGCACCAGCGAAGCGGTCGCCACTGGCGATACGCCGATCGCGAGCGAGCCGCTCAGTCCCTTCTTTCGCTCGTTGACTTCGTCCGACGCGCGCACCAGCAGCGCGTTGAGCCCGTCCGAATGGCGCAGCAGAAGCTCGCCGATCTCGGTCAGCGCTGATCCCTTGCGGGTTCTTTCGACCACGCGCGCACCGATCGAGCGCTCCAGCACCGCGATGTTCTTCGAGAGCGCGGGCTGCGAGATGCCGAGCGCGGTGGCAGCCCGGCTGAACGAGCCGAGCCGCGCGACATGCCGGAGCTCAAGAAGCCGTCTGGGGTCGATGGCCATAACTTGCAGTTATCTTGTTGCTTCAAGTTCGCATTAGACATTATCGCTGCGGGGCGGGATCAGTAAAGAAAAGGACGCTGCCAAAACGGGGAGGACGGAGTGGCGATGCGACGTGCATCATCCCTCATTGCCTATGCGATCGCCTGTTGCCTTGGTTGGCCTGCGCAGGCTCAGGACTATCCGGCCCATCCGATCCGGATCATCGTGCCGACGCAGGCCGGCGGCGTTTCTGACATTCTCAGCCGGACATTCGCCAACAAGGTCCAGAACGCCACGGGCGCAACGGTCGTCGTCGAGAACCGCACCGGGGCCAACGGCGTGCTCGCGGCCGACTACGTCGCGAAATCCACGCCTGACGGTTACACCGTCTATCTCGGCTTCCAGGGCACGCAATCGGTGCTTCCCCATGTTGAGCCGAAGCTGCCGTACGATCCGACCCGGGACTTTGCGCCGGTCGTGCTGCTGGCGACGGGGCCGGCCGTGTTGGTCGTGCATCCGAGTATGCCGGCGCGGAGCGTGAAGGAACTCGTCGAGTTGGCGAAGGCAAAGCCCGGTGCCTACTCCTACGCATCGGCCGGGTTCGGCACCACGCATCATCTCGCCGCCGAGATGTTCAAGCTCGCGGCGGGCGTCGATCTTACGGGCGTCACCTATCGAGGTGCCGCTCCCGCCAACCAGGACGTGATTGCCGGTCACGTTCCGATCGAGTTCGACAATCTCGGTCTGGCCGTCAACAACATCCGGAGCGGCGCGGTGCGTCCGCTCGCCATCACGGCCAAAGACCGCTCGCCGCTGCTGCCGGATGTTCCGACCATGGCGGAGGCCGGATATCCGAGCGTCATCGCGCAATCATGGTTTGCGTTCTTCGTGCCGGCGAAGACCCCGCGCCCTGCGATCGACTGGCTCAACCGGCAGGCCAACGAGGTGTTTTCCGACCCGGCCATGCGCGATCAATTCCTGCGGCAGGGACTTGTCCTGCCGCTCGGCTCGCCCGAATTTCTCGGCCAGCACGTGGCGGAAGAAACGCAACGATGGGGCGAGGTCATCCGCAAGGCCAAGATCACGTTGCCGAACTAGAACCGGAGAAGGCTGAAATCCATGTCCCGAAATGTTCATCTGGTCGGCAGCGTGCCGCTGCCGGACGCGCGCGAGGTGTTCTCGACGGTCAGCCGTACGCTTGGCCCTTATCTCAAGCGCATTCCGGACGGGGAGACCGGTGAGCGCCTCGACTGGATCACGTGGCTCGAGCCGGTGTTTGCCAAGCATCCGGCGTTCGAGCCGTCCGACGAAATGTTCCAGCTCCACGGCGGCGTGGAACGGCGTCAACGCTACCGGCTCAAGCCCGGCGTCGCCGTTGAGACCGTCAAATTCGACAACATCTTCTACGGCGACATCGCCATACGGTCATACAAGGTCTTTGCCGAGCTGAAGCGGCAGGGAGTTATTCCCTCGCAATGCAAATTCCAGATCGATCTGGTGCCGGCGCACTCGGTGATCTGGCTCTACGTCCAGGAGGATCTGCAGCGCGCGGTCGACACGCTGTTCAACGACGCGGTGCTGCGCGAAATCGACAAGATCGCCGCGACGCTTCCGCACGATCAGATCGCCATCCAATTCGATATTGCTTCTGCCGTCTTCGCGCGGCTGCAACGGGCGCAGCAATCGCCTTATGGCGCCACGAAAGAAGAGATGCAGGAGACGTTCGCGCGGATCGTGCTTCGGCTCGCCAACCACGTGCCGGCCGACATCGATCTGCTGTTTCACTTCTGCTACGGCGACGCCGGGCACAAGCATGTGGTCGAGCCGACCGACATGGGCGACGTTGTGGAATTCGCCAATCGCTTGAGCCGCCAGGTCACGCGGCCGATCCAGCTCATCCACATGCCGGTGCCGCGCAACCGCACCGATGACGCCTACTTCGCGCCGCTCAATCGGCTGAAGCTCAAGCCGGAAACGGAATTAAGCCTGGGCCTGGTCCACCACACCGACGGCGTGGAGGGCACCATGCGAAGGCTCGATGCGGCGAAGAAGCACCGCTCTGAGTTTTCGCTTGCGACCGAATGCGGCTTCGGCCGCCGCGACCCCGGCACGCTGCCCGAACTGCTGCGCATTCATGCCGAGGTCGCGGCGAAATCGTAGAAGCGCTCAGCTTTCGAAATAGCGCGGCCGGTCGAGATCGGAAAGGAGTGTCGGCCCGCTCCTGAAATAACAGGACCTGGCCTGCCGTGATCGGCAGCGTCTGCCCTTCAAAAAATATTCAACCGAATGGTTGACTATCTTCGCGCCCGCTTCTATATTCAACCACATGGTTGAATTAAACGCCCATCGGCTCGACACGGTCTTCCACGCGCTTGGCGACGCCACGCGCCGGCGGATGCTCCGCGAACTCACGCGCGGCGAGCGGACGGTCAGCGAACTCGCCGAGCCGTTTGCGATGTCGCTTGCGGCGGCCTCCAAGCACATCAAGGCGCTGGAGAATGCAGGCCTGATCCGCCGCGAGGTGCACGGCCGCACGCACATCTGCCGTCTGGAGCCCGGGCCGCTCGCCAGCGCCCATGAATGGCTCGGCTTCTACGAACGCTACTGGACCGGCCGTCTGGACGTGCTCGAACGCCTGCTGCTCGAAGACGACGAGCGCAAATCCAAATCGCGATCAGAGACTCGTAAGAAGAAGGAGTAGACGACATGAACCAACGCGCGACCCCCGACGCCTATGGCACGCTGATCGAACCAGCGACGCTGAAGATCCAGCGCCTGCTGCCCGGGCCCATCGAACGCATCTGGGCCTATCTCACGGACAGCGATCTGCGCCGCAAGTGGCTCGCCTCAGGCGAGATGCAGATGAAGGCTGGCGCGCCGTTCGAACTCGTCTGGCGCAACAACGAATTGACCGATCCGCCCGGCGAACGCCCGCCCGGATTCTCCGGCGAGCATCGCATGGCGAGCCGCATCATCGAAGTCGATCCACCGCACAAGCTCACCTTCACCTGGGGCGAGAGCGGCGAGGTGACCTTCGAGCTCGCGCAGGCGGGCGAGCGGGTGCTGCTCACCGTGATCCACCGCCGCCTGCCGGACCGCAACATGACGCTGATGGTCGGCGCCGGCTGGCACATGCATCTCGACATTCTGGTCGCGCGTGCAACGAGCACCGAGCCGGAGCCGTTCTGGGATGGCTGGAGCCGCCTCAAGAAGGAATACGACCGGCGCGTGCCGGCGTGAGTGCAGTCATGTGATTGGGTGAGGAAGGAGAAATCCATGTCGGATATTTTGCATCGCGTCGGAGTGAAGTCGCCGCCGAGGGATACGTACAAGGCGTTGAGCACACGAGATGGTCTTGCCGGCTGGTGGACGACGGACACCAAAGGCGACTGCGATGTCGGTTCCGTCATCAAGTTCCAGTTCGGCGAGCGCGGCTTCATCGACATGAAGGTGCTGGAGCTTGCGCCGGCGAAGCGCGTGCTCTGGCAGGTGACGGGTGGGCCGGGCGAATGGATCGGCACCAAGGTCAGCTTCGATCTCGCGCCGGAAGACGATTTCACGGTGGTGCGCTTCAAGCATCAGGGCTGGAAGGAGCCCAGCGAGTTCATGGACCATTGCAGCACCAAGTGGGCGACGTTCCTGATGAGCATGAAGTCCCTGGTCGAGACCGGAAGGGGCGCGCCGTACCCCAACGATATTCATGTCGCCAACAAGGGTGACTGATGTCGCCAAATTGCTGGCGTCAGGAGGGAGCGGCGTGGCAGAATCCGGACACCTTGAAAAGTCTGGAAACGTCGCTCCCATGCGGTCCGCACGACTTATCACTTGTGCTTTTGTTGCGTTCGGTGCGTTCTGCCTCGCGGTCATGCTGCCTCGCGCCGCCGATGCGGCCGAGCTCATCATGTATCGCCGCGACGGCTGTCCGTGGTGCGCCAAATGGGATCGCGAGATCGGTCCGATCTATCCCAAGACCGAGTTCAATCGGCAGGCGCCGCCGCGGCTGATCAATCTCGATCATGATCGCGACCTGCCGATCAAGCACGGCGCGATCCGTTACACGCCGACCTTCGTGCTGGTCGAGAACGGCAAGGAGGTCGCCCGGATGGAGGGCTATCCGGGCGAGGACTACTTCTGGCCGCGCCTGACCAATCTGTTCCAGATGGCGAAAGAGGCCGGCGGTGCGCCGCCGCCCGCGCCGGATGGCGCGCCCCCGCCCGGCGCCTCGGTCATTCCCCCGATGAAATGAAGGCGGGTTGAGTCCGGGACGTCGGCTGTCAAGCCGCCGTCGACTTCGGAGACTGCTGCGGAGCGTGTTCGGCCCCGACCCGGCCCTGCCGGAGCATTTCGCCGGTGCGCTTGGCGTCGACCGGCATGCTGAAGCGATAACCCTGTGCGTACCGGCACCCCGCGGACAGCAGGAATTCGGCCTGCGCCTGCGTCTCGACGCCTTCGGCGATGCAGTCGATCGCCAGATCCTGAGCGAGCCCGATGGCAGCACGCACCACGGAGGCGTTGCGGGGATCGCTGTCGGCCTTCGACACGAGCTGCTGCGCGATCTTCAAGCGGTTGACGCGGTATGAGGTCAGATAATGCAGTGACGAATATCCGGTGCCGAAGTCGTCGATCGCGATCCGCACGCCGAGCCGCACCAGCCTTTCGAAGCTGTCGTTGTGCTGCTGCGTGACCTCCATCAGGACCGACTCGGTGAGCTCAAGCTCCAGAAGCTCGGCGGCAATGCCGTGCCGCTTGAGGCTGTCAGCAATGTCGCCCTCCAGGTCGTTCGATGCCCGAAGCTGCAATGCGGACACGTTCACGGCGACAAGCTTTGGCGCGATGTCCTGGGCCTGCCATAGCTTCAATTGGCAGCAGGCCTCATCGATGGCCCATCGTCCAAGCGGCAGGATCAGGCCGGTCCGCTCCGCGATCGGGATGAAGATCGACGGCTGCAGTACGCCGCGCGTGGGATGATTCCATCGCATCAGCGCTTCCACGCCGATGATCTGTCCGCTGGCAAGCTCGACCTGCGGCTGGTAGTGCAGTTCGAGCTCGCCGCGCTCGAGCGCAACCCGCAGATCTTCCGTGATGGTCACGCGTTCCTCGATCTCGCGATCGAGGTCGACGCTGTGGAAGCGGAAGCAGTTGCGGCCGTCCTGCTTGGCCCGGTAGAGCGCCAGGTCGGCCTGGATCATCATGGCTTCGGGCTCGGTGATGTCGAGGTCGTAAAGCGATATCCCGATGCTGGACGAGATATGAATCTCGTTGCCTTCGATCATGAACGGAGCAGCCAACGCGCCACAGATTCGAGCCGCCAGAGTCGTGGCCGCATCCGTGCCGGCGATGTTGTGCTGCAGCACCGCAAATTCATCGCCGCCGAAACGCGCAACCACGTCGTCGGTCCGCAGGACGCCCCTGACGCGATCCGTCACCGCGCGCAGCAAGGCGTCGCCCAGAGCGTGGCCGAGCGTGTCGTTGACGTCCTTGAAATGATCGAGATCGAAATAGAGCACGGCGAACGCCGCCGCCCCGCGCCTGGCTGCCGCAAAGGCTGCCTCGAGGCGCTCGGTGAAAACCCGACGGTTGGCGAGCCGCGTCAGCGTGTCGGTCTCGGCGAGCTCGGAGATCGTCTTGTTCGCCTCGCTCAGATTGAGCGTGTGGCGGGCCACGCCCCAGAGATAGATCGCGACGACCGCGGTGAGCGCCAGGCCTGCGATCAGGACGATCCAGGTGCGGTCATAGCGCCCTTCGAGGATGCCGCCCGGCATCGGCACAGCCACCACCGTCAGCCAGGGCCTGCCGACGGCCACGATGTCCTGGGTCCAGTGCAGGCCCTTCGTCATCTGGCCTCGCGACTTGAGGCCTTGCCGCGCGATCAACGTCGAAGGTTGTGCATAGAGCGGCAGGTCATCCGGTCCGCTGTGCGGGCTGAAAAAATAGAATTCGATCCCTTGCGGGGCGGATTGCACCGTGAGCACCACGTCGATCATCTTGGCCGTGACCATCGCGCCGGATGCAAAACCGATAAGGTTGCGGCGGCGCTCCTCGACCGTGCTGTTGGGCTGGCCTTGCCGGTAGATTGGCAGCAGATACACGAAGCCGTGCTGCACGCCCGAAGCGCTCGCCAGACTTGGCAACTGATAGAAGCCGAGCGTGGCGTTGTCGCGCGCGTAGTCCATCTGCTGCCGGGTGTTGGGATAGGGACTCATGTCGAGGCCGTAGAGCGGCGACGACTTCGGTACGGTGGAAAACAAGACCGGGAAGTACTCGTCCTGGTGCGGCGCCACAAAGAAGCTGCCGTCAACGGCGCGATTGCTGATGTGATAGCCAGCAAGGCCTTCGTTGCGGGCCGAGCGTTCAAACGCGGTGCGTTCGTCCGCTTGGACGCGGGGCAGCCACGACAAGGTCTGAATCGAAGGACTGAATTTCAGAAGCGCGTTGGCGTAGTTCTCGAATTCACGGCGCGTGACCTGGTCGTCCACCGAATTGAACATGGCCTGCACGGCGCCGAGCTTGGTCAGATACTCGTTGAGGCCGGCCTGCAGCACCCGCGATCGATTGTCGGCGGCGACATCGAAGGTGAGCTTGGCATTCCGTTCTTCACTCAACGAAACCATGTAGGCGACAGCGGCGGTCAGCGCGATACCGATCGCGACCGCCGCAAGGCTCGGAAGCCGCCGCAACACCGGCCCACGCTGCTGATTTTCGAAGCCGCGCGGCCGGAACGAAAACAAGCTGCGAACGGTGTCTCGTGTCAGACTGAACATCGTGGCTCCGGCCGGAACTTCTTTCCATTCTCCGACGGGCCGGGCATTTCTGCCAAGACGGTGATCGCGTGCGGCCGACAGCCGCCGTCAGAGGGCCGGCCAGCCCTCTGAGTGCAGCAACTTTGGGCCATTCCGGTGATCGTTTGGTGTACGGCCGTGCCACTTTGGCGCAGCACCCGCAGGCCTGCGTCGACCGAATGACGATTTCCTGCGATATGGTTGATTAGATTTAAACGCGTCTGCTATTTGTTTTGGGAACTGGAAATTTCCGATGGGGCGAAGCTTCAAATTCCTGCTTGTGCTTTGGGCTTTGGTTGCATGCGCGGGAGTGGCGAGTGCGCAACCGAGTTCCGATTCACGGGTTGCCGACCTCGTGAAGCGCGGCGAGGTCCGGATCGGGCTGTTTCTGCCGCAATACATCAAGGACGCTGCGTCCGGTGAGCTTAAAGGCGTGTGGGCGGAGAGCGCCCGCGCGTTTGCGGCGCGCCTCGGAGTTCCGCTGGTTCTGGTCGAGCACCCGACGCCCCCGCAGGCCATCGCTTGCCTGAAGAGCGGCGCTTGCGACCTGCTGTTTCTGCCGTTTGACGATCGGTCTGCCAGCGTTGGCGACTTCTCGCCGCCGATTTTCCAATTCGACTACACGTTGCTGGTCCCAGCCAACTCGCGGGTCCATCGCGTCGCCGACATCGATCGGACCGGAACGAAGATTGCTGCCGTTCGCAACCATGCGTCGACCATCTCGCTCAGCGGTTTGCTGAAGCAGGCCGAGCTGACATTGGCCGAAACGCCGGAGCAGACCTTTGAACTGCTGCGCTCCGGGCAGGCGGCCGCGATGGCGTCGGCCCGCCCGACTCTTCTCACATACTCCGCGAAGCTCAACGGATCGACGGTGCTGGCGGACCGCTACGGCGCCAACATCAATCGGATGGTGGTGCCGAAAGGCAAGACCGGCTGGCTGTCCTACGTCGGTGAGTTTGTCGAGGACGCGAAGGCAACCGGCGTGGTGCAGAAGGCGATCGAGCGAGGCGGCCCGCCCGGCGTGACAGTGTCGCCGCCGGGCGATCCGAAATAGGCACCGGCGCCGGGACGTGGCATAATCGGGCGTCTTTCATGAGCCAAGCCGATAAATGCCGCGCGACAATCTCGACGACCTGGCAGCCTTCATCGCCGTGGCGCGCGAGCGCAGCTTCACCAATGCGGCGTCGAAGCTTGGCGTATCCCAGTCGGCGCTGAGCCACACCATCCGCGGACTCGAGGCACGCCTCGGCGTTCGTCTGCTGACGCGCACCACACGAAGCGTGTTGCCGACCGAAGCCGGCGAACGCCTCCTGCAAAACGTCGGACCGCGGCTCGAAGAGATCGAATCTGAGCTCGCGGCGGTCAGCGAGCTTCGCGACAAGCCCGCCGGCACGATCCGGATCACGGCGACGGAATATGCGATCGACACGATCCTGATGCCGAAGTTCGGCAAGCTTCTGAAGGACTATCCCGATATCAAGGTCGAACTGGTGGTCGACTATGGGCTGACCGACATCGTCGCCGAACGCTACGACGCGGGTGTGCGGAGCGGTGAGCAGGTCGCCAAGGACATGATCGCCGTGCGCATTGGCCCTGACATGCGCATGGCCGTGGTGGCAGCGCCATCCTATTTCCGCAAGCGCCCGGAGCCGAGGCGGCCGCAGGAACTGATCGGCCACAACTGCATCAATCTGCGACTGCCGGTCCATGGCGTCTACAGCTGGGAATTCGAGAAAGGAGGACGGGAGTTGCGCGTGCGTGTCGAGGGGCAGTTCACCTTCAACACCACGATGCACCTGCTGCACGCCGCGCTCGGCGGTCACGGCCTCGCTTATGTGCCGGATGGCCTTGCCGAGCCATACATCGCCAAAGGCAAGCTCAAGCGCGTGCTCGCGGACTGGTGCCCGCCTTATTCGGGCTACCACCTGTACTATCCAAGCCGCCGACAGGCTTCGGCGGCTTTTGCGCTGGTCGTCGAGGCGCTGCGGTATCGGAAGTAATCGATTTCACCGCGCGGCGTACTGTTCGTCTGTCACCTGTTCCAGCCAATCGACATTGCGGCCGTCGACAGTTTCCTGAACCGCGATATGCCGCATGCCGTTCGTTGCGGTCGCGCCGTGCCAGTGCTTCACGCCGGGTGGAATCCAAACGACGTCGCCTGGCTTGATCTCGCGCTTGGCGCCGCCCCATTCATGCACCCAGCCGGTGCCCGACGTGACGATGAGCAGTTGGCCTGCCGGATGCGTGTGCCAGGCGCTGCGCGCGCCGGGCTCGAAGGTGACATGGCCGGCGCCGACGCGGGTCTGCTGGCCCGCGGCCAACAGCGGATCGACAACCACCGAGCCGGTGAAAAACTCGGCTGGTCCCCGGCCGGACGGCCGCGATCCGTTCGGGAAGATTTCGATATTCTGCGCCGCTAGCGATGACGAGGCGACCACGGCGTTCAACGCCGCTGCGGCAAGCAACTGCTTCATCTGTTCACTCCTTCGATTGTCGTTTTTCGAAAACCTCCTTCGCGATCGGCAGCGCCGAGAACACGTTCGGCCAGCCGGTGTAGAAGGCGAGATGCGCGATGGCTTCCGCGGCTTCGGCCTGGGTGAGGCCGTTATCCAGCGCGCGGATGAGGTGGTAGGGCATCTGCGCGACTTGGCCGGTCGCGATCAGCGCGCTGACTGTGATGAGGCTGCGGTCGCGCGGCGCCAGGTCCGGGCGAAGCCAAAGATCGCGAAACAGGAATTCCGTGGTGTTGCGCGCCACACCAGGAAACGCCGCGCCGAATTGCTCGCCGACCCGCTTCACGCGCTCGGCTTCCGCAGCCTCGTTGAGCGGCAGTGGCAGGACCGAGGCAGGCGGAATCTGGTCGGCGCTAATGCCGCGCCTGGCGAACACGCCCTTCGTCGGAGCGAGGGCCGCCAAGGCGTTGGACCAGCCGGCATAGAAAGCGAGATGCGTGATGATCTCGGAGATCTCGGCGGGTTTCACACCGCTGTCGAGGGCGATATCGAGGTAGTGCGGCAGCTCGACAGTCTCGCCGCGCGCGATCAGCGCTGCGAGCGTGACGACGCTGCGGTCGCGCAACGACAGCCCGGGCCGCTTCCAGACGTCGCCGAGCAATCGCTCGTTGGTATATTTCTCGAGCGCCGGTGCGACGTCACGCAGATCGTCGGCCGCTGCGGCGCGGGCCGAAGATGGCATCATCAGCGAAAGCGAGGCGAGGATGGTGGTGAGGATTTTCATGTCCACTCCCGTTATGCGTCCGAAGCCGTCGGTGCCCGGAGCAGGCGCGTCGCAACAACCGCCGCGCCGAGCACCGTGATCGTGCTGGCGAGAAACACCGCGCGCAGGCCTGCGCCGGCCGCGATCAGGCCGAGCAGCGGGCTCGCAATGCCGAGCGCAAGATCAAGGCAGGCCGTGTAGGTGCCCATGGCAAGCCCGCGGCTCTGGCTCGGTACGCGATGCACCGCTTCGAGCCCGAGCCCCGGATAGACCAGCGCATAGCCGAAGCCGCTCAGCACCGCTCCCGCAAGCGCAAGGCCCGGCGAGGGCGCGAGCCAGATCAGGGCCTGGCCCGCGGCCTCCAGCAGCACGGAGACCAGCGCGATCTTCGCGCCGCCGATGCGATCGGGCAGATGGCCGAACACGATGCGGGTGGCCATGAAGGCTGCCGCGAAGGTGCTCAAGCCCAGCCACGCCGGTGCCCATCCCTGGCTTACGAAAAGGAGCGTGATGAAGGTCGTGATCGCGCCGAAGCCGATGCTGCTGAAGGCGAGCCCGAAGCCGGGCATCAGCACGGCGCGCAGCACCGTTGCGAGCGACGGTTTGGGTCTGCGGATCGGCGTGACGCCGCGCAGCGGCAGGATCAGCAGTACGCCCAGAAGCGGCACGAGCGTGGTGGCGAGCGCGATCGCCACGAAGCCGTAACGGGCATAGAGCGCGCCGCCGGCCGGTGCGCCGACTGCGAAGGCCGCGTAGAGCGCGGTGCCGATCCAGGCGATCACCTTGCCGGCGTTCTGTGTGGCGACGAGCGCCAGGCCCCAGCTCAGCGCGCCGGTGATGATGAAGCTCTCCGCGCCACCGAGAAGCGCGCGGCCCGCGATCAGGATCGAGACCGATGTGATGGGCGAGGCGGTGAACCGGAGCGACAGCGCATAAAGCAGGCCCGACGCAGCCGCGGCGAGCAGGCCCGCGACGACCGCGCGCTTTGCGCCGCGAGTGTCGGCAAAATGGCCCGACCAGATGCGCGAAACGAGCGCTGCCGCGAACTGGCTGCCCGAGACGAGGCCGACCACGAAGGTGCCGAGCCCGAGTTCTTGATGCACGTGGAGCGGCAGAACCGGCATCGCGATGCCGGTGATGAGGAACACGACCAGCACCACCGCCATCAGCGGCGTGAGCGCGATGACGACGTCGGAGGTCGCAACGGCGGGAGGTCTGGATTCGACAGCGGACATGACTGGCCTTTGGCTCTTTCGCGCACGCCGCCGTCCGCGCTCCGTGAGGAGCGCGCCATGCCCTCGCGGGGCTCTGGCCGAGTGCGTGACGATCCCGCGTTCCTGCCGCGAGAACGATGTTGTTATAGGGCCAGCCGGGCACTGCGATTAGCTGAGAAAACCCGCATGGACTTATGAGGCTGGCTCATGATTGGCTGTCGTTCGGTCAGCGGACAATCGCGCAACAATTTTCGGCGAGCCGTGTGGTCGGACCCAGGTGACCGGGCAGATTTCACGCGTTAGTCTTTTCGAGGACGCCGGTGGATTGTGAATCGCGTGGAGGCTGCGGTGATTCAGGTTCGACGATTGTCTTACGCCATTTCTTTGGTTGCGAGCGTGCTGCTGTCGCCATTGCCGGCAACAGCGCAGGAAAAGATCAAACTCGGCCTGCTGCCATTTTCGGAATCGCTGGCGGCCGTCATCGCCGACAAGCAGGGGTTCTTCAAAGCAGAAGGCATCGAGGTCGAGATCTCGAAGTTCGACAGCGGTGCGGTTGCGGTGCCGGTGCTGCAATCGGGCCGGCTCGACATCGTGCTGAGCAGCACCGTCGCGACGTTCCAGGCCATTGAGCAGGGGCTCGACGCCGTGGTGCTAGCGCCGGGCGCGATCGTGCGGGAAGCGCCGCCGGACACGACCGTCGCTGTGATCGTGCGCAAGGGCTCGGTCGGCTCGCTTAAAGAACTCGAAGGCAAGCGCGTCGCCGTGAACGTCATCAACAGCACCGCGTGGCTGCACACGGTCGCGCTCCTCGACAAGCAGGGCGTCGATCGCACCAAGGTGCGCTTCACCGAAGTGCCGTTCCCGCAGATGAACGATCCGCTGCTCGCGGGCCAGCTCGATGCTGTCGTCCAGGTCGAGCCGTTCCGCTCGGCGCTGATGTCGACCGGCAATGCCGAGATCGTTGGCTGGCCCTACGTCGAGACCGCGCCGAACACCGACATCACGCAGTACATCGCGCTCACGCCGTGGGTCGAAAAGAACAGGGCGCTGGCGGCGAAGTTCGCTCGCGCGGTGGCCAAGGGCGCGCAGTTCGCCGCCTCGAACGAGGCTGCGACCCGCGACATCAATCAGCAGTTCACCAATCTCAACCCAGCGCTCAAGGACAAGGTGCTGCTGCCGCGGCTCGGCACCGCGATCAACCTCAAGGAGATGAACCACACCAAGGAGCTGATGGTGAAATACGGGCTGCTCAAAACACCCGTCGATCTCGCCAAGCGCGTGTTCACGCCGTGACCGTCTGAGGAAGCCATGAGCCCGTCAGGCACGACCGTCCTTCGCGTTCGAGGCCTGCACAAGAGCTTCGCTGCGGCCGGGAACACCACGGTTGCGCTCAACGGCGTTGATCTCGACATCGCGGAAGGAAGCTTCGTCTCGATCGTCGGTCCCTCGGGCTGCGGCAAGTCCACCTTGCTGCAGATCATGGCGGGGCTGGCGTCGCCGACCGCGGGCGACGTCTTCTACAAGGACCGCTGCATCGAGGACCCGCCGCCGGATGTGCTCTACGTGTTCCAGCAATACACGCGCTCGCTGTTTCCCTGGAAGACGGTGGAGCGCAACGTCGCCTTCGGACTGGAGAACAAGGGCACGCTGTCGCGTGCCGAGATTGCTTCGCGCACAAGCGAACTGATCGGGCTGATGAAGCTTTCCGGCTTCGAGCGCCACTATCCATGGCAGCTTTCCGGCGGCATGCAGCAGCGCGTTGCCATCGCCCGCGCGCTTGCTTGCCGCCCTGCGGTGCTGCTGATGGACGAACCTTTCAGCGCGGTCGACGCGCTCACGCGTGTGGGCCTTCAGGAGCTTCTTCGTTCTCTCTGGCGCGAACTCAAGCTCACCGTGGTGTTCGTCACCCATGATGTCGACGAGGGCGTCTATCTCTCGACCCGGGTCGTGGCGCTGACGCGGGCGCCAGGCACCATCGCCATCGACGTGCCGATCGATCTGCCCGGCCCACGCGACCAGATCGCGACCCGGGCGCTGCCCGCTTATCTCGACTACCGGGCGCGGCTCCTCGCTCAACTCTTTGCCGATGAAGGCCTCAAACGGACGGAGGCCGCGTGACCGACATCGCGCACAGCGACCCGCCGCCGGCCACGGCCGTCGCTGCTCCGCCAGTCAAACGCGCGGCAAAGTCCAGCCTGATCTGGAACACGCGCTTTATCGGCGTCATCTTCATTGGCGTGCTGCTGGTTCTGTGGGAGATCGCCGCCGCCTACGCGATCTTTCCGCCGATGAGCTTCCCGCGTATCAGCGCGATCATCGCGACCTGGTGGCGACTTGTGATATCCGGCGAACTGCTCGGCGAGGTGCTGCCGAGCCAGTGGCGGATGTTCGCGGGTTATTTCATCGGAGTCGTGCTGGGAGTCGCGGTCGGCGTGCTGATGAGCTACGTCCGCTTCTTCTACAATCTGCTCGAGCCGATCACCGAAATCCTGCGTCCGATTCCGAGCCCGGCCTACCTGCCGATCATGATCCTGTTTCTCGGCATCGATGACGAGATGAAGATATTCATGATCGCCTTTGCGAGTTTCTTTCCGGTGCTGCTCAACACCTACAGCGGCGTGCGCAGCGTCGATCCGATCCAGCTGCAGACCGCGCGCACCTTCGGCGTCTCAGGCCGCAAGCTCCTGATGCAGGTCGTGCTGCCGGCCTCGTCGCCTTATATCTTCACCGGTATGCGGATCAGCCTCGCGGTGGCGCTGATTGTGATGGTGATCAGCGAAATGGTCGCGGCATCGAACGGCATCGGCTATTTCATCCTGAGCGCGCAGCGCGGCTTCAAGATTCGCGACATGTTCGCCGGCGTGCTGACGCTTGCTGCGCTCGGCTATCTCCTCAATTGGCTGTTCCTTCTGATCGAGAACCGAATTCTGGCTTGGCACTACGGCTACACCCAGCAGCGCGGTTGAGAGCATCACATGTCCCGCATCGTCGATCTGACGCTTCCCGTCACCTCCAACATGGCCGGTATCCCGAAGATCGCCTTCTACGAGCAGAACCCGACGCGCGTTCAAGCCGTCACTGTCGTGAGCGAGGAGCAGCGCGCGACGCTCACAGCCGAGCGGGTCGATCTCCTGCCGGACGCGCCGATCACCAACAGCATGAACACGGTGTTCACCCTGAACACCCACATCGGCACGCACATCGATGCGCCGCGGCATTTCTATGCCGACGGCTATTCGGTCACCGACTTGCCGCTCGACCGCATCGTGATGCGTGAGGCGGTGGTGATCGATGTCAGCCACAAGAAGCCCGGCGAGGGCGTCACCGGTGACGATCTGGAACGCACCGGCGTGAAGCCCGCACCCGGGCAGATCGCCGTGATCAAGACGCTCTGGACCAATCGCGCCTTCGGCAAGCCGGAGTTCTGGGCGCAGACCATTCATCTCGAGCCGAGCGTCGGCGAATGGGTCGAGCGCCAGGGCGTTTCGGCGGTCGCCATGGACTGCTTTCCGGAGAAGCCGTTCTGGCTGATGACGCTGACGCCCGCTGAGCGCGGCGCCAATCACAAGCGCTGGCTCAAGGCAGGCATTCCGATGATCCAGATGCTCACCGCGCTCGACCGCATCGCGCCCAGGTTCATGCTGACGGCGCTGCCGCTGAAGCTCCAGGGCATGGACGGCGCGCCGGCGCGGGTCATCGGCATCGAGCCTTGAGGGCGTCATTCCATGCCGATGGTCAGCGTCAATGGTTGCGATTTTTATTATGAACAGCACGGCCAGGGCCGCGACATCGTCTTCATCCACGGCGAGATTCATGGGCTCGAATACTGGGAGCATCAGGTCGCCGAGTTCTCGACCGACCACCGCTGCTTCATCTACAACCGCCGCGGTCACGCCAAGACGACGTGGACCGACTACGGTTTCTCGCTGGTCAATCAGACCCGCGACCTGGAACTGCTGATCGAGCGGCTCGGCATCGAGCGTCCGGTCATCGTCTCGCTCGCCTTCGGCACCACGATCGCCGCGAACTACGCGATCCGCAATCCCGGCAAGCCGCGCGGGCTCGTGCTCGGCGCCTGGAGCGAGATGCACGACGCGTTCCAGTATTTCGAGCGTTGGGAGCGTTACTCGAAGCAGGCCGCGCAAGTTCTGGAACAGCAGGGACGCGACGCTTTGATTGCGCTTCTGCGCGAGCAGGGCGGCAAGTCGATCTACAAGGTGATTCCGGTGGACTCAGCCGTCCGCGAGAAGGTCATCCAGATGTTTGCGGGGCATCCGCTCGGCGAGTACCAGCGCGGCATGCTCGAATTCGGCATGTCGGTGCCCGACCTTGTGCCCGCGTTCAAACGGCTCGATCTGCCGGTGCTCGGCGTCTGCGGCAACCAGGATCCCTATCCGGATCAGCCGGATGTGCTGCGCGGCATGGCGGGGTTCCGCGAGGCGCCGCGAAACGCGGGTGCCGCGCGTTTCGTCCACTGGGAAAAGCCAGCGGAATTTAACGCTGTGCTCCGCGCCTTCCTGCAATCATTGCCATAGCGCCGTCATTTCCGGCGTTCATTGACAAGCCGGCCGCCTGCCGTATCATTTGTACACATACAAATTCCTCCGGCGTGCAGTCGAAGGCGGGGCGACCGCAAGGACCACGGAAAGCGATGGAAGGCAGGCTGTTCTTTGTCGTCGGGCCGAGCGGGAGCGGCAAGGACACATTGTTGAATGGCGCGAAGCTCGCGCTCGCGGCCGACCCACACGTGGTGTTCGCCCAGCGCGTGATCACGCGCCCGGCGGGCGTCGGCAACGAAGACCACATGCCGTGCGACATGGCCGAGTTCGAGCGGCGCGCCGGTTCCGGCGACTTCCTGATCCACTGGTCGGCGCATGGGCTCAGGTACGGGATCCCGATCCATCTGGCCGACAACCTGGCCTCGGGACAGAACGTGGTGATCAACGGCTCCCGTGCCGCGGCCGCCGAACTTGTCGGCAAGGCCAGGAACGTGACGCTCGTCGAAATCTCGGCACCGGCCGAGTTGATCGCGCAACGGCTGATGGCGCGGGGCAGGGAAGACGCCGCGCAGGTTCAATCGCGGCTGGCCCGTGTGACCCCGAAGCTGCCGGCCGGTATCGACAGTGTCGTCATCCACAATGACGCAGCCGTCGAGACCGGAGTGGCGAGGCTCGTTTCGATTCTGACTTCATCGCGCCCGGGCGACGAAGCGTCTCCGGTGCGGCCGGCGTCGCTGCCGGGCGCGGCATTCCTGCGGGCGAAACTCAACGGCGAAGAGCTGACGGAATCGCAATATCGGCTGCTGCTGACCGAATTCGTCGAGCACAAGCATTCCGAAAGCGACATGACGCGCTTCCTTGTGGCGGCGACGGGCGCGCTCAGCATCGCCGAGGTGACAGCCATCGCCAAGGTGCGGTCGGAGTTTGCCGAACGCGTCACCTGGGACGAGCCGATCGTGGTGGACAAGCATTCGCTTGGCGGCGTGCCGGGGAGCCGCATCACCATGATCGTCGTGCCGATCGTTGCAGCGCACGGCCTTGCGATGCCCAAGGCATCGTCGCGGGCGATCACCTCGGCGGCGGGCACCGCGGATGCGATGGAGACCGTGGCCCGGGTCGATCTTGATATTCACGATGTCCGCCGGGTCGTTGCCGCGGCGCGCGGCTGCATCGTCTGGAACGGCAAGCTCAATCACTCCGCGCTCGACGACGTCATGAATTCGATCACGCGCCCGCTGAAGCTCGACAGCGTGAAATGGTCGGTCGCTTCGATCCTGTCGAAGAAGGTGTCGGCGGGCGTTACCCACGTGGTGGTCGATCTGCCTTACGGCCCGTACGCCAAGCTCAAGACCGAACAGCAGGCGATCGAGACGGCCGATCTGTTACGGACCGTGGGTGAAGCGCTGGGCCTCAAGGTCGAGGCGTGCCCGTCGCCCGGCGATCAGCCGATCGGCCGCGGCATCGGCCCCGCCTTGGAGGTGCGCGACGTCATGGCGGTGCTCGAAGGCAGGCCCGATGCACCGGATGATCTTCGCAACAAGGCGCTGGCATTTGCGAGCCGGATCCTCCGCTGGGCGCCGGATATCTCGTCCGAGGCTGCGGCAAAATCGCGCGCCGTTGAGCTTCTTGGTTCCGGCGCGGCGAAGCAGGCTTTCGACAGGATCATCGACGCGCAAGGACGTCGCGCGCCCGCCGCCGTCCCGGGCGCAATGGCGGCCGAGGTGCCGGCGAAGAGTTCGGGCACCGTTTGCGGCATCAATGGTTGGAGAATCGGCGAGATTGCACGGGCGACGGGCGCGCCTTGGGATTTTGGCGGCGGTCTGGAGCTTCGCGTTCGCACAGGCGAGCAGGTCAAGGCCGGCGACGCTCTCTACACGATCCGGTCGAACACGCCCAACGGACTTGCCGCGGCCACAGCCGCTGCCGCGTCGGACAGCGGATTTGAGATTGCGTGAGGCGTTACTTGGGCTTCTGCCTAGGTTTCGTTCTTGACAACAGAATGGGCAACGGACTTGAATTGTATGTGCACAAACAATTCCCCGGTCTGCGGCTTAACGGTTGGCAGCTAAGGAGGCGAAGATGCGGCATTGGGCACGGAGCTTTGCGGCGGCTGTTTGTCTCGTAACGTCGGTTTCGCTGCCTGCAGTGGCCGAAGAAATCTCGGTCACGCAGTGGGGCCAGAGCCTCTACGGCGCGCCGTTTGCGGTCGGCATGGACAAGGGCCTGTTCAAGAAAGCCGGCATCGACATCACCGGCATCATCGGATCGGCCGGCGGCGGCACCACGGTGCGCAACATCCTCGCCAGCTCGACGCCGTACGGTGAGGTCGCGCTCTCGGCGGCGCTCGCGGCGGCCAATCAGGGCATCGAGCTCGTGATCGTCAATGTCGGCACCCGCACGGTCGCCGAGTCGACGCTGGTCACGATGCCCACGACCGACATCAAGTCGCTCGAGGACCTGATCGGCAAGAAGGTGGCCATCACCTCGCCGAAGTCGTCGTCCGAGATGATCTTCCTGATGGAGTTGAAGGAAAAGAACATCGACGCGGGCAAGATCACGCGGATCGCGGCGGGCGGCTATCCGCCGGCGCTGACCATGCTGGAGCAGGGCGCGGTCTCGGCGGCGGCGCTGATCGAGCCGCTTTCGATCATCCGCAAGGCGAAATACCGCACCGTGGTCGCGGCGAAAGACATCCTGCCGGCGATGACCACGTCGGTCGGCATCACCACCAAGGCGTTCGCCAAGGAGAACGGTGACAAGCTCCGCGCCATCATCGCCGGACGCCGCGCGGCGGTCGAGGCGATCTACGCCAACCCGGATGCCGCGGCCGAAGTCCTGCAAAAAATGTGGAACTTCGAGCCGGAGATCGCCAAGGAGGCGGTGCACAACATGATCGCGCCGAAGATGTGGAGCCTCGGCGATTTCGATCGCACCGAGCTCGAGCGCTCCGCGGCCGGATTGAAGCTGATCGGCGAACTCAAGCAGGACGTCAACTGGTCATCGCTGATCGACGAATCGTTCCTGCCCAAGGACCTGCAGGGCAAGATGCACTGATGCGGCCGCGCCGCCCGCGCGGAGCCGTAACGGATTGATGGCACTCCATGCGTGATGCGGTCGTCAGCGAGACAGAGCCAGGCAAGGGCGCGAGCGCTGCCCAGGACGTTGGCTCCGTTCACGTCCGGCTGCGGAACGTCACCCGGGTCTTCCAGCTGCGCTCCGGTGCATCGCTTCACGCCATCGGTCCGGTCGATCTCGACCTGATGCGCGGCGAATTCTTCTCGGTGGTGGGGCCATCCGGCTGCGGCAAGTCGACCTTGCTCGATGTCCTGGCTGGCCTTGCCGTACCGACCGAAGGCACCGCGACGTTCGAAGGCCGTCCGGTTTCGGGCGTGCCCGACGGCGTCGGCGCCGTGTTTCAAGAGGATGCGTCGTTTCCCTGGCTGACCGTCGAGGACAATGTGGCGTTCGGTTTGCGGCGCGCCGGTGTCGACGCGGCCGAGATCAAGCGGCGCGTCGACTACGCCATCGGCTTCATGGGGCTCAAGGATTTCACCAAGGCCTATCCGGCACAGCTGTCCGGCGGCATGCGGCAACGCGTCTGCATCGCCCGCACGCTGGTGCTGCAGCCGAGGCTCATCCTGCTGGACGAGCCGTTCGGCGCCCTCGACCAGCAGACCCGGCTGTTGATGGGCGACGAGTTGCTGCGGCTCTGGCGCGAGACCTCGGCGACGGTGCTCTTGATCACCCACGCGCTCGACGAGGCCGCCATGCTGTCCGACCGCGTCGGCGTGATGTCGGCGCGTCCGGGCACCTTCATCGACATGGTCGCGACCGGCTGGGAGAGGGGCCGCGACAGCCGCGTCGTGTCGACGCCCCGTTTTGGCGAGATCACCTCGCGGCTGTGGGACAAGCTCCGCCGCGAAACCATGAAGATCATGGGGGTGGCGCAAGGTTCTGCGGACGGCGGGGCTGCGCCGTGAAGCGCGAAGCCTGGATCAGGCTTCTGATCGTCGCGCTGTTCGCGGCCGCCATCGAGCTGCTGTGCCGGACCAAGATCATCCCGGCGACGGTTCTGATCCCGCCCTCGGACATGGCGGTCGCGCTTGTGGCGATCCTCCGGAGCGGCGAGCTCAACGCCGATATCGTCTCGACATTCTCCAACATCCTGATCGCGGCGGTGATCGTCGCGGTGCTGGGCTTTGCCGTCGGCGTCGTGATCCATGCGATGCCGTCGCTGCGGGCCGCGGTCGAGCCGTTGCTCGCGAGCTATTACGCCGTGCCGACCTTCATGTTCTATCCGGTGTTCATCGTGCTGCTCGGCGTCGGCAGCGCGCCGATCATTGCCATCGCGGTGCTGCTGGCGGTCGTGGCGATGATCACCGCCACGCTGGACGGTCTCGATCGCATTCCGAACGTGCTGCGCAAGACCGCGCGGATGTACCAGCTCTCGCGCCTTCGCACCTCTCTGCTGATCGAGCTCCCGGCCGCGAGCCCCTACCTGTTCACCGGCGTCAAGCTCGCGGTGGCCTATTCGTTCATCGGCGTCATCGCGTCGGAGTTCATCCTGTCAGGCTCCGGCCTCGGCTACGCCATCGCCTATGCCTACAACAACTTCGAGAACCGCAAGATGTATGCGCTGATGCTGCTGGTTCTGCTCGCGGCGACGGCGGTGAACTCGTTGTTGAACGCCATCGATGTCAGACTGCAGGCGCGGCAGCTCCGATGATCCACGCACGGCATCTCGGCACGGTTCTCCTGTTTGCCGGCATCATTGTCGCCTGGCAGGTGGTGCATCTGATCGGCGGCGACGGAGCGCTCGCGTCGCCTGCGGCGACGGCGGTGAAACTCGCAGGCCTGCTTCAAAGCAGCATGTTCTGGGGCCACGTGGCGGAGACCGCCGGGGCGTTCGCGCTGGCGCTGGTGCTCGGAATTCTGTGCGGCGTATCGCTCGGTATTGCACTGGGCTTTTCGCGAACCTCGCTGGCGGTGGCCGAGCCCATCCTGGTGAATCTTTATACGATCCCGAAGGTCACGCTCTATCCGCTGGTGCTGCTCTGCTTCGGCCTCGGGATGGCCGCGAAGGTGGCGTTCGGCGTCATGCACGGCATGATCCCGATGACGATCTTCACCATGAACGCCATCCGGCAGATGAAGCCGGTGTTCCTCCGCAGCTCGAAGATGATGCGGCTTTCCGCGTGGCAGACCGCTTCGACCATCGTGCTGCCGGCCGTCATGCCGGAGGTTCTGTCCGGCATCCGGCTCGGGTTTTCGCTGACGCTGCTCGGCGTGCTGATCGGCGAGATGTTCGCTTCGAAGCGGGGGCTGGGCTTTCTCGTCACGCAGGCGATGAACCTCGGCGACACGGAGACCATCATGGCGGTGGCGGTGCTGCTGACCGCCTTCGCGGTGACGGCCAACGGCTTGCTGATCAGGCTCGGATCGCTGCGGCGCAGCTAGATTCAAACTTGTTTGTGTACATATGATCTGGTAGTTTTAGGCTTCGGATCAACGCTGACCCACAGGTGTGCTCATGTTGGATCTCTTCATGGTAGGTCGTCTCATCGACTTGTGGCTTGCCGAGGACATCGGACACGGCGACATGACCGCGATGTCGATGATCGAGCCGGACGCAAAGGCGACATTCCACATGAACGCCCGCGAAGAGCTTTGGCTTGCCGGCGTCGACGTCGCGGCGATGTGCTTCAAGCGGTACGACCCAAATATCAGCGTGGAGGTGAAGACCCAGGACGGCACGCGCTGCGAGAAGAAAACGCTGCTGCTGGCTGTTTCGGGCCCGGCGCGTAGCCTTCTGACCGTCGAGCGCACCGCGCTCAACATCACCCAGCACCTCTCCGGCATTGCCACCGAGACCGCACGCTGGGTGGCGGAGATCAAGGGCACCAACGCAAAGCTCATCGACACCCGCAAGACGACGCCGGGCCTCCGCGCGCTGGAAAAGCATGCGGTGGTTTGCGGCGGCGGCGCGAACCATCGCCTCGGTCTCGATGGCGGCGTGATCATCAAGGACAACCACATTGCGGTGGCGGGCAGCATCACCAAGGCGGTGCAGCGCGCACGCTCGCGCATCCCGGGCTTGGTCAAGATTGAGGTCGAGTGCGACCGGCTGGACCAGGTCCGCGAGGCGGTCGAGGCCAAGGCCGACATCATCCTGCTCGACAACATGTCGCTCGATCAGATGCGCGAGGCCGTCAAGTTCGTCGGCGGAAGGATTCCGTTGGAGGGGTCCGGCGGCGTGCGCTTCAACACCGTGCGCGCGATTGCGGAGACCGGAGTGGACTACGTGTCCACCAGCAAGACCATCCAGGCGGCTCCGGCTGTCGATATCGGCCTGGACGACGCCTGATCGTCGTCAGCCGAATTCGAACGACGTCACCCCATAGATGCCTTGCACCGGCAGCTTGGGGTCGGCGCCGCAATACATGCGGGCGCAGCCGAACACCTCCTTGAGGCCGAACTGCTGGGCGAGCCGCATGCCGGTTTGATTGGGCTCCGGCACGTCGAGTTGCACCTGCTCGCCCGCCATTCTGGCCATCAGGCTGCCGATCACGCGCTCCGCGACGTCGGGACGTTCGGCAAACACCGGCCCGAGCTTGTAGCCCACGCGGGCCGGCCGGGCGACGCCGTAGCCGATCAGACGATCGTTCTCGATCAGCCCGATTGCGTGGGCGCCGGGCTGAAACATCCACTGGCGAAGAAACGCCGCGCGTGGCGCAGGCACATAGTTTCGGTCGATGGCTTCGACCTGAGAAAACATCGAGGGGTCGAGAGATCGGGCCTGCGGATCTGCCGCACCACGGGCGATGCCCTCGAAGCGGAGATCGCGATAGGCCAGCGCAAAGCCGCCGCGCTCATAGAACGGCACCATGGCGAAGACGCCGTCCATTCCGATCGGCGCGCCGGGCAACAGGCGCTCCTTCAGACGCGTCAGCCGGTGATGCCAAAGCTTGCTGCCGAGGCCCGCGCCGCGCAGTTCGCGCCGGACGATGAACAAGCCCATGAAGCCGAAGCGTCCATCGTAGGAGAAGATGGTGCCGCCGCCGGCCAGCTCCGAACCCTGGCGCAGGGCGATGAAAGCATCAGGGTCGGTCGCCCACGCGATGCCGATGTCGGCGTTGCCGGGATTCCAACCTTCGCCGGCAGCCCAGCCTTCGAGGATGTCGGCTTCTTCCCGACGCATCGGGCCGAGAGACAAGCCTGTGGGTAGTGTCGGCGGATTCATGACGGCACCCTTGAAACGTGCGCGGAAGCTTTAAGCCTCAGCGCGCGTCCTGCTCGTCGCTATACCACGACGGCTTCTCGGGATAGTGCGGGCCGTCATAGACCTCGATCACCACGGTGTCCTCGTGGGCGATGGCCGGGCCGTGCACGTTGCCCTTCGGGTTGCAGTAGAACGAGCCCGCCGTCAGCACCACGCCGGTCGAGGTGTATTCGTATTTGCCGCTCAGGCAGATCATGAACTGGTTCGACGCGTGATAGTGCGGCTGCGGGATGCCTGAGCCCTTGGCGAACCTGATCATCGCGATGGAGGCGCCGGTCTCCTCGTTGCGCCACAGCATCTTCTCGGAGATGCCCTTCAGCGACTTCTCGCGCCAGGGCACCTTCCCGGTGTCGACCAGAATCTCTTCAAGCTTCGGCGCGCCCTTCGGCAGATTCATCAGCGGCTCCCGGTTTAAGCTGTTTGCGACAGCCTACACCGGAAGCTTCTGAAAGTCCGTCGAGAAGGAGTGCATGCGGCGCGCGCCATCCTGTGTGATCGTGATGGTCTCGGCGAAGACACAGCCGGTCTCCCCGTTGTGCCACTTCGGATCGAACAGGTCGATGTTCATGGCGAACACCATGCCGGGGCGGAATTCGTCGCCGATCGCCTTCAGCGCGCCTTCGTCGGCGCCGAGCGCGTGGTGGCGGTAGCGCGGATATTCCAGCGAGGCGAGGCCATGGCCGTGAATGCCGGCCTCGCAGATGCCGAAGCCCGAGCCGGTGATGACGTCGCGCACCGCGTTCATCGCCGACGAGATTTTCGTGCCCGGCTTGAACAGGGCGAGGCCTTCGCGATAGGCGGCAAGGCACGCCTCGTAGATGTCGAGATAGCGCGGCTCGGGCTCGCCGAGGCAGAACGTGCGCTCGACGTGGGTGTAGTAGCCGCCGAACTTCGGATGCATCTCGCAGATGATCATATCGCCCTTTTCCAGCGGGCGGGTGGTCGGCACGCGGAACGGATGCGGATAGGGGTGCTTGTCGGCCGCGAACAGAAACAGCGTCGGCTCCTCGCCGCCGTTCGCCAGCATGGTGTGCATCATGGCGGCGTAGACTTCGCACTCCTTGACGCCCGGCCGCGCCACGTCGCGGCAGGTCGAGAGCATCAGGTCTCCCAGCTTGGCCGCCTTGTCGAGCGCCGCGATCTCCTCGTCGCTCTTGATGACGCGAAGCTTCTCCATCATGTCCTGAAGGTTGACCAGCTCGACGCCGGGCAGGCTGTCCTTGATACGGGTGAAGCTCGAGTGCGGCGTCCAGCCGTCCGGATCGAGCGGACCGGCGAGGCCGTCGATGCCGACCTTGCCCTTGGTGAGCTTCAGCTCGTTCAGCCGGCCGACCACGCTGTCGCCGAAGGTGCCCTTGCGGGGCCGCACGTCGGCGACCCAGTTCTGTGCGCCCTTCCAGTAGTCGGTGAACACCGGCGAATAGATGAAGCTCGTCGGCTCGCCCTCGAGCGGGAACACCAGCACGTTGTTCTCGGCGTTGCCGCCGATCGGGCAGAGATAGCGCGCGTTGGCAATGTTGAAGTCCCACATCGACGGCCAGCCGAACAGCACCAGCGCGTCGAGGCCACGCGCCGCCATCTCCTTGCGGGTGAGCGCCCAGCGCCGGTCGCGCTCCTTCAGCGACAGGATCGGATATTCGGTGAGCTTGCGCATGATTGCATTGCCTCCTGGGTGTTCCTCCGCCTCATCCTGAGGAGGCGCGGAGCGCCGTCTCGAAGGATGGGGCGGCCCGCATGCTTCGAGACGCGGCCTGCGGCCGCTCCTCAGCATGAGGGCCGGGTTAGAGATGTTTTTGTTGCAGCATAACTCAGACGCCGAGCTGCTTCAGCGCCGCAAGATAGTCCGCGATGCCCTTTTCGAGATCGAATTCCGGTTTGTAGCCAAGTTCATCGCGAGCACGGGAAATGTCGTAGACCCCGGTCGCCGGATAGGCGAAGCCGTAGAAGTTCAAGCCGCCGCCGATTTCCATCTGGGCGTTCGGGATGTGCTTCTTGATGACGCGCTCGAAGTCGCGGAGCGTCACGCCGACCCCGGTGCCGATGTTGTAGACGCGGCTCTTCACCTTGTCAGCTGTGGTCGCGAGATAAATCCCGAGCGCGGAGTCCTTGTTGTAGATGAAGTCGTCCTTGTCATCGCCGCCCTGCTCGATCTTGAAGGGCAGGCCGTGCGCCGGGTTCTCGACGATGCGGCTCATCACCGCCATCGGACCGTGACGTGCGGTCTTGCCCGGGCCGTAGGTCGAGGCAAAGCGCAGCGACACCGTCTCGATGCCCATGTTGTCGTTGTAATAGGTGCAGACGTTCTCGCCCATGAACTTGGCCGAGTCGTAAATGCGCTTCGGCTTCGCCGGCAGGTCTTCCGACATCGGCTTCCAGGTCGGCGAGCCGTATTCGCCGGTCACCGGGCCGTAGACGCCTTTCGCCGACGTGAACACCACGCGCTTGACGCTGAGCGCACGCGCGGCCTCCAGTATGTTGACCAGGCCCATCACGTTGACCTGGATGCTGAGCGCCGGATTCCCCGCCGACACCGCGCCGACGAAGGCCGCCGCGTGCACCACGTGCGTCACCTGGTGCTTCTTGATCGCCTGCAGGATGCGCGGCATGTCGAGCACGTCGCCCTGCTCGAAGTCGATCTTGTCGAGGATGTCGCCGATCAGGCTGTCGTCGCGGTGGCGCGCGAACACGACAGGCTTGTGGCCTTCCTTGACGAATTTGCGCGTGGTCTCGGCGCCGATGACGCCCATGCCGCCGGTAATCAGAACTTTCATTTCGTCCTCGTTATTCGATCTTCACGCCGACCGATTTGATCAGGCCGCCCCAGTGCTTCAGGTCGCTCTGGATCAGCTTGCCGAAGTCCTGCGGGCTGAGGTCGACGCGTTGAAACGTGTTGGTCTTGAAGAAGTCCTTGGTTTCGGGGAGGTCGAGCGCCTTGGAAACGTCGGCGGCGATCTTCTTGAGCAACTCGGGCGGCATGTT
Organism: Rhodoplanes sp. Z2-YC6860; assembly: GCF_001579845.1. Taxonomy (GTDB): domain Bacteria; phylum Pseudomonadota; class Alphaproteobacteria; order Rhizobiales; family Xanthobacteraceae; genus Z2-YC6860. The sequence continues at coordinate 6,268,102 of NZ_CP007440.1, read as the reverse complement.
CGGCGGTCCCCACATTCCGAACCAGATCGAGGTCTCGAAGCCCGGCACCGTTTCACCGATCGTCGGCATATCCGGCAGCGTCGGGACGCGCTTCTCGGTGGCCGCTGCTATCAGCCGAACCTTGCCGGCCTTGGCCTGCTCCTCGACGCTCGACAAGTTGAGCAACATCAGCTGCACCTCATTGGCAAGAAGGCCGTTGAGCGCGGGCGCGGCGCCTTTGTAAGGCACATGCTGCGCATCCAACCCTGTGCGCTGCTTGAGATCTTCCATGCTGAGCTGGGCATAGGTGCCGATGCCGAACGAGGCATAGCTGAGCTTGCCCGGATTGGCCTTGCTGTAGGCGACAAGCTCGCTCACCGTTTTCACAGGCAGCGACGGATTGACCATCAGCATTGGAGTGCCGCGGCACAACAGTGCGATCGGTGTGATGTTGTCCGGGCTGTAGATCAGTTTGGAGAACAGCGCCGGGTTCGCCGTGAAGGTGGAGTCGGGTGCAACGAGCAGTGTCAGCCCGTCGGCCGGCGAGCGTTCGACCGCTTGGGCGCCGACCCCGTAGTTGCCGCCCGGCCGGTTTTCGACCACGACCGACTGATTCCACATTTCCTGCAGACGCTGGCCGACGATGCGCGCCATCACGTCGGTGACGCCGCCGGCCGGCACCGGAACGATGAGCTTCACGGGTCCGCTCGGATAGTTCTGCGCGGAGGCTTGTGCTGCGCAGAGCGCAAGCACGAGGCCGAATGCAATTCGGATCAGGCTACCCATGACGTCCTCCCACGGCGGTTCTTCCTTGTCGGCCGGCTGCCATGCCGGTACTAATTAACTCGATAGTTAACTGGCGTCATGAACCGCTGTCAACGGGATGATCGTTGCGCGAGAGCGTCGCAGAAGGCATGGTTGCGCCATGAAATCCGGAAGACGCACGACTGTTTCGCAAAAGAGAGTCCGGCAAACGCGCAATGCCGATGCGACCCGGAAAAAAATTCTGGACGCAGCGCTGGTCGAATTCGGCGAACTTGGCCTTGCCGCAGGCAACACCGACGACATCGCGGCACGCTGCGGCGTCAACAAGCGGATGATCTACTACTACTTCGGCAGCAAGGAGGGGCTCTATCTCGCGGCACTGGAGTCAGTGTTCGAGAGGCTCGTCGCGCTCGAAAGGGAGATCGAGGTCGAGCATCTGGAGCCCGCAGCCGCGATCGAGACGATGATCAATCTCAAGATCGACTACTACCTCGACAATCCGCACTTCGTGTCGTTCCTGTCGATGGAAAACTTCCACAAGGCGCGCTACCTGCGGAAGTCGAAGAAGCTCGACATGTTCAAGACGCCGCTGACGGAAATCATCGGCCGCATCCTCAAGCGCGGCCAGAACAGCGGGCAATTCCGTAAGGACGTCGATCCGGTCGACTTCTACATTTCGATGTGCGCGCTGTGCATCATGTACTTCTCGAACCAGCACAGCTTGGGCGCGATCTTCGGTCGCGAGATGACGTCGGGCGCCGTCCTCGAGACGCGCAGGCGCACCGTGGTCGAGTTCGTGCTCAGTTATCTGCAGATGCCCGAGGCCGGAGCGGCGAGGGGTCCCACCCGAAAATTGGCCAACTACGCGTCGCTGGTATCCTGAAGAACGCTTACGCCCCGGCGTCCATCGGGATGCGCTGCTCCTTGGCGAAGCGACGATAGCTCTCCGGCGTGTCGAGATCGACCGCAAGGCCCGGCCTCCGCAGCACACGAACCGAAAGCTTTCGCGCCTTGGCGGCCGCGATATGCGCCTGAAAGCAGTCCGGCCCGAACTGGAAAAAGTCCGGATCGGGTGGCGCCAGCGCCAGCGCGTTGATGCTCTGCTCCTGCTCATCCGGCGCGAGCACGCAACCCGGCCCCTCGTTGATCGTGGCGCGCAGCGCCGCCACATCCGCGGTCGTGACATGGGGCAGGTCGGCCGACAGAATCACGATCGACCGCGCGCCACGCCCGGCGGCATGCCGGCAGCCAAGCGACAACGCCGGGTTCACGCCGCCGTCGGAATCCTCCAGGGTGTTCAGGCCCTGGCCGCGCATCAGCGCCAGCAGGAGCTGATCCTTGGTCACGACCAGGATGCGATCCGCCGGAAAGGTGCTGAGCGCGGCATCGAGGACCCGGCCGAACAGGCGGCGGCTCAAGGCTGCACGGGCATCGACGCCGAGCAGGTTCGACAATCGGATCTTGTCGGAGTGAAAGGATTTGGCGGGAATAATGACCCAGCAGTCCATACGCAACTGACCTTGAACACAGTATCCGTCCGCAGCGGGTAACAGCTCGAAGGTTAATTCTTACCTATCCTGAGCCATGCGAAGCCTTTCGTCGAGGGTATCCGGCTAGGCGGCGCTCCACCGACCGGCTTGCGACAGCGGTATCGCGTAACCTCTAATCGACTGGTGCCTCGAAGTAATTTCACAGCGAGTTTATGTTTTTCTACTGAGGGCAGACGGCCGTTAACTATAAATCGTAAGCACTCATTAACCTATACGGGTTAATACGGTTTAAGAATTACTATAATTTTGTTAAATTAACTTTTGAGGAACCATAAGGACTTGGTTTACGCGGCGATAAGATGCGAAATCGGCTGCAGTTGCCCAATCGGGCTGCAGCGGATCGCCGCCAGAAGCAGACACCTCCCGTTCCTCGACTTGGTTTTGGGCCACTCAGCCGAGGGTTAGTACTGATGCGTACTGTGAATGGGGGCCGGCGCACTGCCGGCAATGCTCTCTCAATGCTTGCCGCGGTCGGAGCGTTCGCGCTCTGGCTTGCCGGAACCAACCAGGCCTTCGCGATTCCATCGCCGGAACTGGTGGTCGGATCCTTTGTCAGCCTGTCTCAACTGTTCGCGTTGGCCTCGGCCATCCTGGGCGGTGGCGCGGCTTACGCGACGATGCGAGTGCGGCGGCGAGGGGGCTCTGCGGAGATGTCCCGCGGCCTTCTTTACACCGCGGGCGGGCTGTTCGCGGTCCTCGTCGTCTCGATCGGCGTCAACATCTATCAGTACGTGACCGACTCCAACGCGCGGCAGGCACGGCTTGAGGCGACGCTGACGAAGGCGATGCCCAAGGGCGCAGGCGGCAAGAGCCTCGATGCAAGCTTGAAAGAAGTCAGCTACGACGAGCAGCTCAGGAATCCACGCGGCATCAGCACCGAAGACATGGAGAAGGTGCTGGAGGCCAAGGCGCGTGGCGAATTGCCGAACACCTTCCTGCTCGACATCCGCGAGAGCGCGGAAACCGAGATGGGCACCATGCCGGGTGCCAAGATCGTCCGCTTCCCCGACGTGAAATCGTCCAACATCGATTTCAAGGGCAAGACTGCCTTGCTCTATTGCCACAACGGCAATCGCGGCTACGAGACTTGCCAGGCGCTCGCCGCCATGGGCATCGACTGCCGCTACCTGATCGGCGGCCTGGAGAAGTGGCTGGTCGAGAAGCGTCCTCTGACCGGCCTGCATGCGCGCACGCTTGACGATCTGCGCGCCGTGCCGAAGCACCGCAATCAGAGCGTTCTGCTCGATACGCCGCAGGTCCGCGAACTGATCCAGAACGAAGACGCGGTCTTCGTCGACGTCCGTTATCCGGGTGAGTTCGCCAATGACCGTCTCCCGGGCGCAATCAACCTGCCGATCCGGCCGACGCCGACCGAGGAGCTGAAGACCAAGATCGCGCAACTGCCGCACAAGCCGATCATCGTCCCGTGTTACGACCGCCGGAGCTGCTTCTTCGGCGAGGTGCTCGGGCTCGAGCTCGACCGCGCCGGTTTTGACTATCGCGGCCGCTACACGTTGCCCTGGGAATACACCGTCCCGAGCGAGCCGCGGCCTTACATCAAGGAATGGCTCGCCGAGGCCCACAAGAGCTGGTTCCAGAAGGGCGCCGAGGTGCTGGCGAGTGTGCTGTCACACGTCGCCGACCACATCGGGCTCATCCTGACGATCATCCTGCTGGCGTGTGTGTCACGGCTCCTGGTGCTGCCCTTTGCCGTCAAGGCCGAGCGCGACCAGATCCGTGCGCGTGATGCGGCCAGCGAGATGGACGACATCAAGCTGCGCTTCAAGGATGACCCGGCAGCGCGCGCCCGCGCCACCCGCGCCTTCTACAAGCGCCACAATATCACGCCGATCCGGAACCTCGTTGCGCTGCTGTTCCTGCCCATCATGGCGCTGGCCCTGGTGGCAGTGCAGTTGATCTCGGCGCAGGGCGGTCCGCTCGGCTGGATCCCGGACGTCGCGGGCCACGATCCGTATCTGATCCTGCCGCTTGCTTTCGGCGTGCTGATCACCGGCTATATCGATCTCGCCTTTGCCACCTCGTGGAAAAAGCGAATCGCGATCTGGGCGATTGCGCTGCCGGCGCTGACGGCGACCGGTGCGTTCCTGAGCGCCGCGGCGGATGTCTACCTCACCACCAGCGCCGTGCTGTTGATCGTGCAGCGGCTGTGGGTCACAGGCTTCTTCACGGCCCTCATCGAGCGCTGGCGCCGCGCCGGCACTCCGACCGGCGTCGTCGTGCTCGACGATGTCGCGCACCTGGACGGCTGCGGCAACAAGTCGTACCGGCTCGGCCGCATGCGTGCCGCCGGCTTGCCGGTGCCGGAAGGCCTGGTGCTGACGCCTGCGTTCCTGACGCACTTCGCCAAGGCCTCGCCGGCTGCGCGACAGAGTGATCTCGACTGGATCTGGCAGCGTCTCGGCAAGGTGAAGCTTGCGGTGCGCAGTTCTGCGGCCGGCGAAGACGGCGCCAACAACAGCTTCGCTGGCGTGTTCGACTCGCTGCTCAACATCGAACGCGACGGGCTTGAAGCCGCCATTGGCCAGGTCGAGTCGTCGTTTGCGACCGAACGGGCGTCGAGCTATCAGCTCACGTCCGGCGCCGGCAATGTTCTGGTCCAGCGCATGGTCGATGCCGAATACTCGGGCGTGCTGTTCACGCGCGATCCCTCGGCAAGCGGCCTCTCGATGATCGAGATGGTGAGCGGCACGGCGCAGGACCTGGTGTCCGGCACGACGCGGCCGCGCAGCTTCCGCTTCGGCCGCGTGACGAAGCAGCAGTTCAGCCCGGACCTCGCTCTCATCGACCTTCAGCCGCTGCTCGCGCTCGGCGACAAGGCCGAAGAGCTGTTCGGCCGGCCGCAGGACATCGAATGGACGTTCCGAGACGGCGGCTTCTTCATTGTGCAAAGCCGTGACATCACCCGCTCGGTGGCCGGCGATGCGGCCATGGTCGTGAAGCAGAACGACATCGGCCGCGTGATCGAGCGCGCCAAGGGCGCCAAGCCCGAGGAGATCGTGTTCGGCAAGAATGAGCTCTCCGAGATGCTGCCGCGGCCGACGCCGCTGTCGCTCTCGCTCATGGAGGCGCTGTGGGCCCCAGGCGGCAGCGTCGAGCTTGCGGCGCGCGAACTCGGTCTGCGCTACGCAGCTGACGAGCAATCGGCCTATCTGGTCACGATCCTCGGCCGGCTCTATGTCGACAAGCGCGTGGAACGTGCCTGCGGCCTCGCCATCGGCCCCCTCGCGGCGCGCAAGCTCTTGCGCACCGCCGATCGGATCGAGAGCGATTTCCGCGAGCATTTCCTGCCTCGCTTCCTCGATGAATGCCGGCTCGCCAGCGTGGCCGACTTCGAGAAGCTTGCGACCGCGGACCTCGTCGCCGAGATCCGGCGGCTGCACGATCGCTTCGTCCACGACACGCATGTGTCGGTCGACGTGATCAACATCTCGGCCGCGTTCTATCTCGACCGCGCCCGCAAGGTGCTCGAGGCCGACGGCGTCGATCCGTCGGCGATCCTGGGCCATATCCCGGAAACCTACGAGCATCATGCGCTCGCCGAAGCGACCGCTGCCGCCGCCAAGAGCCGGCGCTGGCTGCTGCTCAAGAACTTCGGCCATCGTGCCGTGCTCGACTACGAACTGGCCGAGCCGCGCTACGCCGAAGACATCAACACGCTCAACCGCATGATCGCGGGACGTGCTCCGGTTGACCGTGAGGCCGATCAGGACAACGCGCCTGCGCTCAACAAGGCGCAGTCGAAGCTGGTCGATGTGGCGCGGCGCTTCCAGACGCTCAAGGAGGACGCCAAGCATCATTCGCTCGGCGAGCTCGCGATCCTGCGTCGCGCCGTGCTGGTTCTCGACCGCCGCTTTGGTTTCGACGGTCGCGCCTTCCATCTGCGGTTCGACGAGCTGCTGAGCCTCAACGGCATCAACGCCGCGCAGCTTCGTGAGCTTGCCCAAGCGCGTGAGGCCGAGGCGCTGGCGATCAAGAAGCTGCCGTCGCTCGGCACCTCACTCACCGCGCACGACCTCGAGGCCGCGTCGGCTGGCGATCAGCACCAGTCCTACGGCCAAGGTGATGGCATCCGCGGCACGCACGTCGCGGGCAGCAAGGTGATCGAAGGCCGGGCGCGGGTCGTTTCCGAAGAGGATGCCGAACTCGGCAATCCGATCGAGGACTTCCAGGACGGCGACATCGTGGTCGCCACCATGGTCAATCCGGCGTGGCTGCCCTACTTCTCGCGCGCCGGTGGATTCGTCAGCGAGGTCGGCGGCTGGCTCAGCCACCCGGCGATCCTGGCCCGCGAATACGATGTGACGATGATCGTCGGCACCAACGGCATCGACAAGATCGCGGACGGCTGCCGGCTGCGGCTGCACACCGACGGCCGTGTCGAGGTCGTCGACGAGGCCGCGGCCCGGGCTGCTGCGTAAGACGGACGGGATTTAGCGTAAAAGCTACGAGCGGGCCGGCGGCAACGCCGGCCCGTCGGCGTTGAGGAGCGCGAGCGCCTCGCCGGTCATCGGGCATGATGCTGCAGTCTGGGCGGCTCTGAGTTCTTTTTCCGACACGGGCTTGCCGATGCCGTTCGCCATGGCCAGCACCGGCAGCAAAGCCAGCGCCACAATCGCCGCCGAATTCGGCCAGCCCATGCGTGTCAGTTCGAAGGTCATCGGCCTCGGATCGCCTGTGTTCTCTGCCAATCCAGGCATCCTAGGCAGGCCGGATGACGATTCAGTCTCGGGTTTTGTTCGAATTTTATCGATCGTCCGCCACTCGCATTCGTCGAAAGCCGGCGCTTCGTACAACCGTTAACGAGGTCTTTACGCTGATTGGAACACGGCGCCGGGAAATTCACATGTTTAGGCCGGAAGTAACGGCGGCCCCCTTACGTTCATAAATGTAGGAGAGGGTCACCTGCCGGATGACAACAAGGGTAACGTCGGCTGACTTGAAATAGGGAAATTTGGGGATCGTGCGATGAAGTTGAAGCCGACAGCCTATGCGACGCGTCTGCGCCGACTGCTGTTTGCCGTCGTGGCCATGAATGCAGTGGCCGCGCTGTCGTCGACCATCGCCGCCGAGCCGCTCATCCTGCAGGGTTCGACCACGTTCAATCGCCGCGTCATGGAGCCGTTCGAGGCGACGATCGAGGCGAAATCCGGCCAGGACATCACCGTGATTCCGAACCGGACCATGCTCGGCATCATCGCGCTGCTGGAAGGCCGCGCCCATATGGCGATGATCTCGGCGCCGCTCGAAAGCGAGGTCGCGAGACTGAAGAAGGCGATGCCCGGTCTCGACTATCAGCGCCTGCAGGCCTTCGAAATCGCCAGCACGCGTGCTGCGTTCGTCGTCCATCCGACGAATGCCGTGCGGAAGGCGACGCGCGAGCAGATCAAGAAAGTTCTCACCGGTGAGATCACCGATTGGAGCGCGCTGGGTGGCAAGCCCGGAATGATCCGTCTCGCGGCGGTGGGCGGCGGCGGCGGTGTGATCACGGCCGCGGAGGCCGAACTGCTCGACGGCAAGGCGGTGAGCAATCCGAACGTTCTGTACGTCCGGACGGCTCTGCAGTTGATCTCGGTCGTCGAGCAGGAAGCCAACGTGCTCGGCGTGGCGCAGCTTTCTCTCGCGAAGCAGCGCGGCCTGCCGGAGCTCATGACCGACGTTCCCGTTGAACAGACGCTCAGTCTCGTGACGTTGGGCAACCCGACGCCTGCGATGCAGGCTGTGATCGATGCCGCACGTCAGGCCGTCGACAAAACGATGTGAGTCTGGATGACGGGCGACCGACCCGAGAGTAAGCGCAGGTTCCGCGGGCCGGGTGGCAGCATAGCGGCGAAGCTCTATTTCTTCGCCTTTCTGTCCCTGCTCGCGGTCGGCTCGCTGTCGATTGCATCGATCTATTTTTCCCGCGCCACCGAAAGCGCCGCACACCGCCTCTATGGCGACAGCTTCCTCGGTGTGATCAATTCGACGCGGCTCGAGCTTCTGCTCGCCAACCACCGGCGTATCGTCGAAAGCATGCCGCCCGAGGTGGATCGCGACCGCCTCTATGCGGACCGGCTGGAGCTCGAGGAGATCCGGGGCAAGCTCCTGGCGCTGATGACGGAGATCGGCGAAAAGAACCGCAAGAACGAGATCACGAAGGACGATGCCGTTTCGCTGGAGCACCGCATCGGCGACAGCCTGCCGGCGCTGTTCCAGGCCGCCGATCAGGTGTTCTTCTACGCCAACGAATTCGCGCAGGATAAAGCGGTCGAGCAGTCCAACGAATACGCCTACGTCGCCGACGGCGTCGAGCGCATGATCAAGGAGCACCGCGGCCTGCGCATGCAGGAGGCGCAGCAGGCCATCGACTTCGTCACCAAGACGGCGAAGGCACTGATGGCGTGGGTGCTGATCAGCGCACTCGTCGCGATCATACTGATCGGCCCGATCGGGCTCACCACCATGCACCGCGCGTTGTCGCGGCTTGGCCGGATCACGCAGGCCATGATCAAGCTTGCGAGCAACGACACTGCGAGCGAGGTGCCGTCGCGCAACGACCGCGACGAGGTCGGCGAGATGGCGCGCGCCGTCGAGGTGTTCAAGGATAACGCAATCCAGCTCATCGCCCGTGAGGTCGAGCTCAAACAGCTTAACCGCCGGGTCGACATCGCGCTGAACAACATGACGCACGGGCTCTGCATGTTCGATGCCGAGCACAACCTGATCGTCTGCAACAAGACCTACGTGCAGATGTATGCGCTGACGCCGGAGCTGTCGGTGCCCGGCACGGCGCTCTCGGCGATCGACGCATATCGCGCGACGATCGGCAACGGCGCGCTTATCAATCCGGAGCAGGTCGCGGCCGAGAGCGCGATTGCGACGCGCGAGGCCTCTGCCTTCACCCAGGAGCTGATGGACGGCCGCATCGTCGCGGTGTCGCAGCGGCCGATGCAGGACGGCGGCTGGGTCGCGGTGCACGAGGACATCACCGAGCGTCGTCGCGCCGAGGCCAAGATCGCCCATCTGGCACGTCACGACATGCTGACCAATCTGCCGAACCGCGTGCTGTTCCGCGAGCAGCTCGAGACCGAGTTCGGCCGCATCCAGGGCAGCCGCGGGTTTGCGGTGCACTGCCTCGACCTCGACCACTTCAAGGACGTCAACGACACGCTCGGCCATCCGGTCGGCGACGAGCTTCTGAAGCTCGTGGCGGCTCGTCTGATCGAGGTGGTGCCGAAGTCGGACTTCATCGCCCGAATCGGCGGCGACGAGTTCGCCGTGGTGCAGACCGACGTGACGAAGCCCGAGCAGTGCAGCCTGCTTGCCTCGCGGATCGTCGAGCGCATCAGCGAGCCCTACGACATCGACGGCCGGCACATCGTCATCGGCACCAGCATCGGCATCGCGATCGCGCCCGGCGACGGCACCAACCCCGACATCCTGCTCAAGAACGCCGACATGGCGCTCTACCTCGCCAAGGGAGAGGGCCGCGGCACCCATCGCTTCTTCGAGCGCGAGATGGACAAGCGGATCCAGGCACGCCGCTCGCTCGAACTCGATCTGCGCAAGGCCATCACCAACGGCGAGTTCGAGCTCTACTACCAGCCGATCATCAACCTGCAGACCGGCAAGGTCGCCTGCTTCGAGGCGCTGCTGCGCTGGAATCATCCGGAGCGTGGCCAGATCTCGCCGCTCGACTTCATCCCGCTCGCCGAGGAGACCGGCCTGATCCTGCCGCTCGGCGAATGGGTGCTGCGCACCGCCTGCCTGCAGGCCGTCAGGTGGCCGAAGCCGATCTGTGTCGCCGTCAACCTTTCGGCGACGCAGTTCAAGGGCCGCAACATCGTCCAGATCACGGTGAACGCGCTCGCGACCTCGGGCCTTGCCGCAGACCGGCTGGACCTCGAGATCACCGAGTCGGTGCTGCTCCAGGACGAGGCCAACACGCTTGCGATCCTGCACCAGCTCCGCGAGATCGGCGTGCAGATCTCGATGGACGATTTCGGCACCGGCTATTCGTCGCTGGCCTATCTGCGGAACTTCCCGTTCGACCGTATCAAGATCGACCGCTCCTTCGTCCGCGACATGCTGGTGCGGAAGGACTGCCGCGCCATCGTCCGCGCCGTGGTGGGGCTTGCCCGGAGCCTGGGCATCACCACGATCATCGAGGGTATCGAGACCAAGGAGCAGCTCGAGACGGCGCAGGCCGACGGCTGCGATCTCGGCCAGGGCTATATGTTCAGCAAGCCGATGCCGGAGCGCGAGGTCGCAGGCTTCATCGCCAAACGCGCGCAGACGGCCGCCGCGGCCGCATAACTGCCCTGCTTTTACTCCGCCAACTCGGTTGATATGGTGGCCGCCGAAAAACAGGCTTTCGGCAAGGAGTCCACCATGGGTTACAATAAGGGTCACCAGGAGTTTGAGGCCATCAATATGAAGGAGGGCTTTCATACGGTGCCAGGCTATCCCTGGGGCTTTTCCGAGAAGATTCTGGCGGGCTCGCTCGACGAGAAGAACAAGGTCGGCAACCGCACCCGCATCCTGAAGATCGAGCCGGGCGCATTCTCGACCGTGCCGTTCGTGCACGAATACTGGGAAGAGGTGTACCTGGTGTCGGGCGATCTGGTCTGCGGCAGCGACGCCCAGGGCAAGGGCGGCGAGTCCTTCACCGGCCCGACCTACTGCGTGCGCCCGCCGGGCGTCTATCACGGCCCGTTCACGTCCAAGAACGGCTGCCTGCTTCTCGAGACGCACTACTTCGTGCCGGAGTAAGGGCCTCACGGGCTCTCGATCCGTCATCCTGAGGTGCTCGCCCGCAGGGCGAGCCTCGAAGGATGCGGCCACGCTGTCCCGGGCCGTCGCCCTTCGAGGCTCGTTACGCTCGCGCCTCAGGGTGACGGAGATAGAGCATAGTCGCGTCGGAAACGACTGCGGCCCTAGTGCTTCAACAGCAGTGACCCGAACCCGTCGATCGGGTCCTTGATGCCGTTCTGGCGCAGCGCCCACCAGTAGATGCAGGTGTTGATCGCCAGCACCGGCTTGTCGAGCCAGAACTCGGCGATGCCGGCAAGCCGCGCCATCGCCAGATTGGTGCCGACCTGGATGATGGCGTCGACGTCGGGCCCGTTCACCTCGATGATGGCGTCGCGCAGTTCCTGCTCCGACACATGCGCGATCTTGACCGGGCTCTGGCACTTCAGCCCCTTCAGCCGCACGATCTCGAAGCCGCAGTCCTCGAAGAAGCGCCGCACCTGGCCGTCGCCGACCGGCATGTACGGCGTGATCACGCCGAGCCGCTTCGCGCCGTAGAGCTTCAACGCCTGCTGCGAGGCATCCGAGCCCATGCAGACCTTGACGCCGGCGCGCTCCTCGACCCGCTTCTGCAGGATCTGGCTGCCTTCGAGGCCGTCCCAGAACGTCTCCGATGACATGCCCATGACCAGGTAGTCGGGCTCGCAGGTCATCACCCGGTCGACGGTTTCCATCATCGACGTGCGGATGTTGACCATCAATTGGTTGAAATCGTCGTCGTTGTGGATCGGATCGTTCGGGATCGAGATGCGCCCGAAATGATTGGTGACGCCGCGCGGCGCCATGGCGTCGAATTCGGGCTGCACCGAGGTGTTGGTGGAGGGCGCGATCACCGCGAATTTGCGGCGGAAACCAAGTGAGTCGGTCATCGGTGCTTTTGTCCCGTCGTGCTGGAAATGGCCTGCGACCCAACCGTAGAGCGCCTGGCTCGACATGCCAATTGTCGGAAAGCGCAGGGCAAGAATGCAGGAAAAATGCCATTTCCGGCGATTGACTACATAACTAACTTAGGTAAGTATGTGATGTATCTGGAGACGAAAAATGGCGATGGTGCGCCTCAAGCGTCCAGCGACCGTAGCGGCGGATGCGGCTGAAGCCCGCGAGAGCCTGCCGCTCAGCGTCACGCGTCCCGAAGTCCTTCTCGATGGCACCGACCGCGAATTCCGCCGCCTCATCCACCGGATGCTGATCGGACAAGCGCGGCTCGACGCGATCCGCGAAGGCATCGCCGGGCGCGTCGGCGTCAGCGGCACGCAATATCACATGCTGATGTCGGTGCTGCACCTGCAGGGCACGAGCGGAGTCTCGATCGGCGCGCTCGCCGAGTATCTCGAAGTCACCGGTCCGCATGTCACCGGCATCATTGGCAAGCTCGTCGCCGGAGGCTTCGTGCGCAAGGCCCAGAATCCGAACGACGGGCGCGGCGTGCTGGTGAAGCTCACGCCGGCCGGGCGCAAGAAGCTGCTGCAGGCTTTCGAATTCATCGCCGCCGTCAACGACCGGCTTTTCGATGGTGTCGGCCGCGAGGAGTATCGCGCTGTCGCGAACTTCCAGGCGAGATTCATGCGCAACTCGCAAGCGACCCTGGATTGGATCGCCCGGCAGCCGGGCAGTCCCGATCGTTCGCACGAGGACGAATTCTAACGAGGAGTTGGTGTCATGCTGCGTACCGGCAAGGAGCATTTGGAATCGCTGCGCGACGGCCGCGTGGTCTATGTCGGCGGCGAGCGTATCGACGACGTCACCCGCCATCCCTGGTTCCGCGAGGCGGCGCGCACGGTCGCGGGCCTCTATGACCTGAAAGCCGATCCGGCCAACCGCGACATCCTGACCTACGAGGAGGAGGGCCACCGCCACTCGATCTATTTCATGCGGCCCAAGACGCGCGACGACCTGCAGCGCCGGATGGAGGGCCACAAGAAGATTGCCGAATTCACCTACGGCATGTTCGGCCGCTCGCCGGATCACGTCGCCTCGTTCGTCACCGGCATGGCGATGAACCCGTCCGCGCTGCCCGCGCCCCATGCGTTTGCCGACAATCTCCTCAACTATCACCGCCACATCCGCGACAACGACGTCTACGTGGTCTATGCGGTGCTGCCGCCGCAGGCCGCGCGCAATCCGGAGTTCTACGTCAAGAAGAACATCCCGGTGCCGAGCCTGCGCGTTGTCCGCGAGGATGACGACGGCGTCGTGATCTCCGGCATGAAGATGCTCGCGACCGGCGCGCTCTACGCCAATGAGATCTGGATCGGCAACGTCATTCCGCTTGCGCCCGACCAGAAGAAGGAGGCGATCACCTGCGCGATCCCATGCAACGCGCCGGGCCTGACGCTGTGGTCGCGCAAGCCCGCCGCGGTCGGGCTCACCTCGGAGTTCGATTCGCCCTTGGCGTGGCGCTACGACGAAAGCGACAGCATGCTGATGTGCAACGAAGTGAAGGTGCCCTGGAAGAAGGTGTTCGTGCACGACGATGCGCTGCTCGCCCGCGACATCTACGTGAAGTCGCCGAGCCACGCCTTCGGCAATCACCAGTCCAACGTGCGCTACTGGGCCAAGATGCGGCTGCTGCTCGGGCTTTGCAGCCGCATTGCCAACGCGACCGGCGCCGATCAGGTGCCGGCAGTGCGCGAGAAGCTCGGCGAGATGGCGGCGATAGAGGCGACCATTGCGGGCCTGGTGCACGGCCAGATCAACGCCTTCGAGCGCTGGCCCGAAGGATACGTCTGCTTCAACCGCCGCATCATGTATGCGGGCCTCGAATGGTGCACGCAGAACTACAGCCGCTTCATCGACGAATTGCGCACGCTGTGCGGCGGCGGCGTGTTCCAGATGCCGGCCGATGTGTCGGTGCTGGACAATCCGGAACTGGCGAGAGAGTTCGACACCTATTGGCAGACGCCGCAGGCGGATTCCCTGACGCGCATGAAGCTGTTCAAGCTGGCCTGGGATATGACCGGCTCGGAGTTCGCCGGCCGCCATCTGCAATACGAGAAATTCTATGCGGGGGCGTCGTTCATCATCCGCAACCATTCGTATCGCGAGACCGACTGGGCGGCGTTCAACGGATTGGTGGACGGGCTGATGGCGAGCTACGGCGTGCCGGACAAGGGCAAGCAGGCCGCGGAGTGAGTTTGTCACCGCGAGCGTAGGCGAGCCGGGAGAGGGCTCTTTCTGTCTGGCAGCCCTCTCCCCCCTCGCATTCGCTCGGGACCCTCTCCCGCAAGCGGGAGAGGGGACCAAATCGCACCAGCGCGTCATATGCGATTGCCCTGCCCCTCCAGGGGGCGTGCTGCACCAGTTCGGCTTCATATTCTGATTCAATTTTCAAACAGCCCGCGCTCGCGCGCGTCGTCTCAGCAATGGTACAAGCGTGATTCATCGGCCCCTTATCATTCGGCGCGGGGCCAGCGCCTCTCTCTTTTTCCTTCCCCTCACAGAGTGAGGGAGCGGAGCGCCGAGACGGCGCAGATATCTGGGCGCTTTGCGAGGGCGCCCGCGGACCTTTGCGATCAGGTCCGCTCGCCTCCCGGCGCTCCACTTGTGGCGATTTATTGCGAGGCCACCGTTCGAGATTCGATCGGACCGGCTGGGCTTTCACCCACCATGCTCCAGGGGGCATTTGCGCCCGCTTTCACCCGACCGCGCCCTGCCACTGAAGGCGGCCCCCTCATCGGGGACGGACAATGACCTCACACCCTGGGACGTGGTCACGAGCCACGCCTGCAGGCGCCACACCCCGCTCCGCCAAATAGACGTCTCTAGATGACGCCCTCAGTGAACGAGGCAAATCAGAACTTATAAGGAACAAATACGTGCGTCGATAACACGGTGATGTCGGCGTGACAGGTCCCATTCGTTGCATTTCACGACTCATGAAATTCATAGGTCATTAAAAACTCGATTTTTTGCAAAGTCCTGAAGCGGTGACGAAATGATGATTTACAACGCTGGAACCGCGGTCAGTATCCCGCATCGGGAGACACCGGATGCAGCGACGTTACGAGTCGGAGAACATTCCGATCGAGGTGCTTCGCTCATTCGTGACCATCCTCGACACGGGGAGCTTCACGAAAGCCGCAACCGTTCTCGGATTGACCCAATCTGCCATCAGCGCCCAGGTGAAGCGCCTGCAAAGGCTCCTGGGAGACGAACTGTTCGTCAAAGGCGTGACGAATGTCACGCTCACCGAGAGGGGGAATTTCGCCAGCGAACGCGCCAGACGGATCCTGGCGCTCAACGACGAATTGATCTCCAAATCCACCGGCATCCGGCTCGGGCTTCCCACGCTGCACGGAGGCTCGCTCCTTCGCGGGATTCTGCGGCACTGCAAGAAGGCCAATCTCGATGTGCACTTCTACTGCGACAGCATCCCGACGCTTCGCAAGCGGTTCGAGGCAGGCCAACTCGATATCATTCTCGATCTTTCATCCGACCCGTGGCCGGATGCCGAAGCGAGCTGGACGGATCCGGTCGCGTGGGTGTCCGCGCAAGAACTCGCTCTCAGTCCGGTCCTCCCTTTCGTCAGCTGGCCGGGCTCGCCTCTTCAGGACATTGCGTTGCGAGCGCTCAATCAGTCCCCGCTGCGTTATGAAGTGGCGGTTGTGGCTTCCGATCTTCCCAGCCAGCTTGAAGCCGTTACGGCGGGTCTGGGCTGTGCCGTTGTGCCGGTGAGAGGCGTCCCGAAAGACCTGAAAATCCGCCGCGATCATTTCCTGCCGAAGTTGCCGCCGATGCACGTCGGGATTCGGCTCAACCGCGATCTCGATGGCCCGGAAATGGATGCCGTGATCTCATGTCTGAAGGCTGGGGCCGAGCCGGCCGGCGAGTAGCGTCCAGCGAGTAGCGTCCAGATGGGGACCGTGCAGGACTGCGGCGCGGAAGCATCGACGAGAGCGCGTTCTCTTCGATGCGTCAGCGATGCTTTGGGTGCGCATCCAGGAATTCGCCGGCACCGGCCTTGGCTTCGTGCCATTCCTTGCGGAATTCCTCCGCGCTCTGGTTGTTTGCGCGTTGCTCCGGCGGCCAGCTTTTCAGTTCTTCGTCCGCTGACTCAACGGCATCAGCGCCGCTCAGATAAAGCCTCCAGAGAATTTCGTGATGTTCGTCGGACGCGCTGCAGCCATCCCACGTGTCTATGACAACCCCGGTCACCGAGGTGAGGCGGTCATGATACATGTCGAGCCAATTGAGGAAGGCTTCTTCGTTGTCAGGGCCGTTTGCCACGGGTGAACCCTTTGGAGATCTGCGCCTTCAGCCGCTCGTTCTCCTCGACGAGGAACTGGTTGGCGATCAGCGTGATGCGAAGCGCGTGGACCACATCCCCACCGGCAAGCTCGATGGCCTGGTGCACGTCGTCATCCGTGGCCTTGGCCTGCTCATCGAGATACGCCCGTAACTGCTGATTCATAAGGGGGTGAGCTCGATTAAGTTGGCCGCCTACGATAAGAACGAATAGAGAACAATATCCGGCTTGAAAGTCAAGCCGGAACTCGCACGGACGACGTTTGGGTTGGCCGTCCGGCAGGTCCTCAAGAAGAAACCACCCGACGAATGAGAAGATCGCCCAACTCTGCCGTGATCGGGCGGATTGGTGCAGGCAAACGGCAACCCGGAAGCGTGAAGCGCGCGGGCAACGTGCTCCGCGCGCTTGCATAGCCGAGATCACCGCGGATGCCTCTTAGCTTCTATTGCGGGACGAGCAGGATAGACGGAGCCGTCCCATCCGGAGCAATCAATGTGGCTTTCGCCGTGCCGCCACCGCTCGATGCGCTGCTGCTCGCTGTCGCCGCGGTCGATCCTGCTTGCGCCATCGCCGAGAGGGTCGCGACAGTGAAGTTCACAAATTTCTGGGCAGTCTTTCGGCTCGTATAAAATTTATAGTGACCAGCATGTCCCAAAAGCACGTCGTCGGGCAACGGAGCACGAACCGGATTGGGCTGTGAACCTGCGACATCCTCCCAGCGCAGCCACGCACCTTCTAAATTTTCATTGATGGTTCTGTACCTGCGATGTGTCGTCTTGGAATATCGCACACACACGATGCAGCCTTTATTTCTCAGATAGTACGGATCGTCGGCTTGATTGGTGTAGCTCTCGGTGGTTGCGCCATGAGATATCGTGCTTTGGGTCGTGCCGCCTGCCGTCGCACATACAGTTGAATCCGAATCCTTCGGCGGAGGAGAGCCTGGCTTCGTCGGATCAAAAGGAATGTTGTTGCCACCGGCATCCACCAGACAACGAGGCGTCGAGACAGAAACGCTCCGTTGCACGGGAGGAAAGTTCTCTAAGAACTGCGCGACCCCGTCCGACTCTTCGGACCACTCCACCGCGTACCTGTACAAAGCTTGTAGGCGCTTCATGCGTTCTGGATCGGTCACCGGGGCAAACGACCAGCTTTGGTTCCAAGAATCTGAAGCGGAAAGCTGCAGGGATTTTGCGGCGGTTGCATTGCCGAAGGTTGGATTGAGAACAGTAATATTTGATGCGCTCAAGCTCTTGCTCAAGGGCAGGGTTAGATTCGGGGTGATTGAATTTGAAGTGGTGGCGTTGCCTGACGATACGGTTACCTGGGCCGGTACGGCCGCAGGATTGTCGATGAAGCTCGCGAAATTATAAAGAACTTGCTGTGTCACGAGATCGTTTGTCGTTGATGCAAGATCCAAGGTGTTGAAGTTGAGTTGGGTGCTCGCACATCCGACAAGAAAAAGAGCATGCAAAAGCACCGCGGAATTCCGCGTTACGTGTACCCACAGGACCATTAATCCCCCTCAGGCCCCCGGCATAACGCTAGTTTGTATTTTTAAGAGATGCAACCATTGCGTTTGAAATGGGAGGCCTTCGCAAGGCAAAGTGGGGAGGGTGAGTTGTCGGGTTCAGCGGGCGATCAAATCGCCGGATGCTCTTGAGCGCCAGCGCGGATTTTTGTGTGATGGCGTCTTAATTTGTTTTGGAGCTTCGCGGATGAAATGGGGCATCGCCGCTATCGCGCTCACTGTGGTCTTTGGCGCGGGCTTCACGACGGCGCAAGCACAGAACTATCCATCCAAACCGGTCCGGGTGATCATGTCGTCGAGTGCCGGCGGCACCAGCGATATCTTCATGTGGGTGCTGGCGGACGAATTGCATAAGCGGATCGGGCAACCGTTCATCCTCGAGAACAGGCCGGGCGGATCGTTCAACATCGGCGCGCGCGCCTGCGCGGAGGCAGCGCCCGACGGCTACACGGTCTGCATGATGTCGGCGGAGCCCGTGGCGTTCAATCAATACCTGTTCAAGACGTTGCCGTTCGATCCGACGGCCTTCGTGCCGATCACCCAGTTTTTCTATCTGACGCAGATGATGGTCGTGAGCGCGGAGCTCAACGTCAGGACGATTCCCGAACTGGTCGCGCTGTCGAAGGCGAAGCCCGGGACGCTGAGCTACGCCACCGCCGCGGTCCCCACCGGCGTCTTTCTCGAACGCTGGAAGACCGTCGCCGGCATCGACATGGTGCGGGTTCCTTTCCGTGGCGGCGGCGAAGCGGTTACCTCGCTGCTCAACGGCGCGACGCCAGTCGGCTTCTATGGAATTGCGAATCTGCGCGAGCTTCTGGAAGGCGGCAAGCTCCATGGGTTGATGGTCGACAGCCTGAAGCGCTCGCCGCTTTATCCGGACATCCCGACCATCGAACAGGCCACGGGGCTGACCTTCAACGGACGGTCCTGGTTCGGGCTGTTCGCGCCTCCGGGCACGCCGGCAACGATTACGCAGCGGCTGCAGGTTGAGATCGCGCAGATTTTTGCGCGGGACGATTTCAGCAAAAAGCACATGATCGAGCGCGGACTCGAGCCGGTCGCCAGCACGCCGGAGGAGTTCGGCCGCTTCGTCAACAGGGATCGCGTGTGGTCGGAGCAGATCATCAAGGACTCCGGACTGCAGCCGCAGTAGCCATGGCAGGCTTTGTCCACGGCACGACCTGAGGCAATGCAGAGAGAGAGGAACAAACGTGAGGGCGTTGCAATTTTCGGCCTACGGCGGACCGGAGGTGCTGCAGGTGGCCGAGCGGCCGCGGCCCGAGCCCGGGCCGACAGAGGTGCTGGTCCGCGTCCACGCCGCGAACGTGGGCGCAGGTGATTGCAAGACCCGCGCAGGGCTCCTGCAAAAGCATTTCCAGGTCGTGTTCCCGAAAATTCTGGGGCGTTACGGTTCAGGAACGATCGCCGGCCTCGGCGCCGAGGTGGCCGGTGGTCATCAAATCGGCGACGGAGTGGTCTTCTCCACGCTGCACACCGACAGCGGCTGCGCCGCCGACTATGCCTGCGTTGCGGCGGCCAAGATCGCGTCGAAACCGGAAAACCTGAGCCATGTTGAAACCGCAGCCACGATTCAGGGCGGGGTCGCAGCCTATTGCTGCATCGTCGAGACAGGTGGCTGCGCACGAAACGAGAAGATCCTGATCCACGGCGCCGCTGGATCGGTCGGCGGCGCGTGCGTCGAGCTCGCGCGCCATCTCCACCTGCGCGTCACCGCCACCTGTCGCGCGATCGACTGCGACTACGTCCGCTCGCTCGGCGCAGATCATGTGATCGCGTTCGATCAATCCGATTTTTCCGAAAGCGTGCGCGATCAGGATGTCGTCATCGATCTGATCGGCGGCGACGTTCATCGCCGGTCATACCGGGCTCTCAGGCCGGGCGGCCGGCTCATCTATCTGAATGCCGCACCGATCGAAAACCGAGGCTCCGAATTCGGAGTCGACGTGCGCAATGCTCCGGTCGGCAATGGCGGGCCGCTGCTGGACGCCGTCTGCCGGCTTGCCGAGCAGGGCGTGCTCAAGCCGAAAGTCGGCAAGGTTCTGCCGCTCGAAGGCGGCGCCGAGGCGCACGCCCTGGTCGAGGCCGGCACGATCAAGCGGGGCCGTGTCATTCTCGAAGTGGGCTGAACCAAAGCCCCTTTATTGAGCGGCGTCGGGTCGCAATCCCTCGCCGTCAGTGGCGGCGATCAAACCGCGTTATAAGCGATAATTGCACTCCAGGATTGCGCACCCCCAGAGAGCAATGGCATTGTCATGCCGGGGGAAGGGACTGCTGCGAAACAATGTTTGACGCTAAAGCGCTGGTTGGCAACTACGTTGCTCTCATTCCGACGGTCATGAGCGAATTGGACTGCGCTCTGAAGAGTCAGCAGCCCGATGAAATTCGACAGGGCATTCTGCGCGCCAGAGAGCTGCTTGAACGTCTGCACGATCTCAGCAGCGCGGCGATGGCCGATCTCGTTCTAGCGCGGCGTTAGGCTTCGCCCCCTCTTCTGACGATGCCCAGGACTTCTATTGAATCTTGAGGTTCAAAGTCCTGATCAGCGCGCCGTATTTCTCGCTCTCGCTTTTGATCTGCGCGGCGAAGGCCTCGGGCGTCGACTGATAAGACTTTCCGGACAGCGTCGCGCGAAGCTTTCCGTCGAACGCCTTGTCGGCGATGACCTCCTTGGTCGCGGCGCGCAAGCGCTCGATGACGGCTGGCGGCGTTCCGGCCGGCGCGAACAGCCCCTGCCACGATGACAGTTCGTACGACGGATAGAATTCCGAAGCGCTCGGCACGCCCGGCAATTCATCGATCGGCTCCCGGCTCGTCACGGCGAGCGGACGTAACTGGCCGGACTGGATCAGCGGATAGACGCCGCCGCCGCCGACCGTGAGGCTTGCGTCGCCGCTCACCACGCCGATGCCGGCTTGCGGCCCGCCGCGATAGGGCACATGGGTGAGATCGAACTGCGCGATCTGCTTGAGCATCTCGACGCCGAGATGCGATTGCGTGCCGTTGCCGAACGAGGCGTAGAGCAGCGGCGGATTCGAACGCTTCGCCAGCGCGACGAAATCGGGCAGCGTCTTCACCGGCAGCGTGCTGCTGACCACGAACGCATAGTAATTGCTGATCAGCGAGGCGACCGGGATGAGGTCCTTGAACGGATTGAACGGCATGTTCGCGTAAAGGTGCGGGTTGATCACGAACAGGCTGTCGGGTCCGATCAGCAGCGTATAGCCGTCAGGCGCGGCATTCGCGACCAGTTGTCCGACGAGATTGCCGCCCGAGCCGGGCTTGTTCTCGACCACGACGGTCTGGCCGAGCTTGTCTTCGAGGCCACGCGCGATCAGGCGGGCGGTGACGTCGGCAGCGCCGCCCGGCGGCAGACCGAGAAGCAGGTGAATCGTGCGGGTGGGGTAGGTCTGAGCCGACGCCGCCATGGCGCTGCAGGCCAGCACCAGGATGATGGTGAGTGACTGTGCGAACGTGCGGGTCAGATTCATCGCCCAAAGCCCTCATGAAAATCTGCCATCGTGCTCTGCGCCTGTAAAGCCACGGTTGGTTATGGCTGTGCTGCGATCATGTGCAGTAGGATGACGACTGTTTCCGCGAATGGCAGTCGAGGTCAGGCCGACATGACGAAGCAACGCCAGATGCATCTCGCATTGTTCTGGCTCGGCACCGGAAACCATTCGGCCGGATGGCGCATGCCGGATGCCAATTTCAGCAACAGCGAGTGGTCGTTTGTCGAGGCCGGCGCACAGCTGGCCGAACGCGGCAAGTTCGATCTGTTTTTCGTCGGCGATGCGGTGGCGATGCAGCTCGATCTGCACCCGTCATTCATCACGCGTTTCGAACCGACGACGCTGCTTGCGGGCCTGTCGCGCGTCACCAGCAAGATCGGCCTGGGCGCGACGGTTTCGACCAGCTTCAGCGAGCCGTATAACGTCGCGCGAACGTTCTCCTCCATCGACCGCATGAGTAATGGGCGCGCTGCCTGGAATGTGGTCACCAGCACGATGGATGCGTCCGCTCTCAATTTCGGCGGGGACAGACTCAAGGATCATGATCTTCGCTACGAGATTGCCGAGGAGTTCGTCGATGTGGTGCGCGGCTTGTGGGACACCTGGGACGACGGCGCGCTGGTCGCGGACCGGCAGCGCGGGATCTTCGTCGATCCGAACAAGGTGCGCGACCTCGATCACCAGGGCCGCTTCTATTCGGTGAAGGGCGCGCTGAATATCGAGCGGTGCCCGCAAGGGCATCCGATCATCATCCAGGCGGGCGGCTCGGAGTCCGGTCAGGAGCTTTCGGCGCGCATCGCCGACGTGGTGTTCTCGCCGATCAACGGCGACCTCGAGTCGGCCAAGGCCAAATACGAAAACCTGAAAGCCCGCCTGCCGAAATACGGGCGCGAGCGGCATGAGCTGGCGATTCTTCCGGGCATCATGCCGATGATCGCGGACAGCGCCGAGCAGGCGCGCGAAGAACTCGCGCAGCTGCAGGAGTGGCTGAAGGCGAACGACCAAACCGTCCGCTCGGTTCTCACCAAGCGGCTCGGCCGCGATGTCTCAAGCTATGACCTGGATGCGCCGATCCCGGAGCTGCCGCCGACCAATCTCGGGCAAAGCTTCGCGCAGACCTTGCTGGATCGGGCGCGGCGAGAGCACATGACATTCCGCGACCTGTACAACGTTGCAGCCGCAGCACGCGGGCACTGGGCCGTGTGCGGCACCGCCACGCAGGTTGCGGACATCCTGGAGGAATGGTTCGTCGCCGGTGCCGGCGATGGTTTCATGATCCTGCCGGCGCACTTTCCGCGCTCGCTCGAGGTCTTTGTCGAACGTGTCGTCCCGGAGCTGCAGCGCCGCGGATTGTTCAGGCTCGATTACTCCGGAACCACGCTCCGCGACCATCTGGGTCTGAAACGGCCGCCGCCGAAAGTCCGGGCGGGCGCCTCGCCGCGGCATTGATCGACGGCAGATTCCGGAGACTCCAAGCGTCTGAAATCACAGCGCTATTTTCGCTGTTTTTCGAAGTGTGACCTAACGCACTTCATCGGGCCCGGGCGCTCGGGCATGGTCAATCTACGACTTAGTTGTTCCTCCCGAATACCCGCACTTGGCCGCTGCCCTCCGGGCGGCGGCCTTTTCTTTTCCGACGTGCGCAGGCGAGGTTTCGGTGACGGCCGCGGCCGGGCATTACCGCGATGTGTGTGACGTCTGCGCAACATCGAGATCAGGCGCGGGCTGCGAGGGGGGAGAGGGCGATTGCCGCGCTCTCACCCCTCCGGAATCACCGGCAGCATCACATACGCATGCCGCCCCGGCCCTGCGTGCAGCGTCACATCGCCGCCGAACACCGCCGCCGGGCGGTCGCGCGGATCGTCGTGCTTGAACGGGCCGACGCCTGAGAATGAGCCGAGCGTCTTCAAGCCCGAGCCGCCGCCGCCCGGAT
Source organism: Rhodoplanes sp. Z2-YC6860 (assembly GCF_001579845.1). Lineage (GTDB taxonomy): Bacteria > Pseudomonadota > Alphaproteobacteria > Rhizobiales > Xanthobacteraceae > Z2-YC6860. The sequence goes on along the minus strand of NZ_CP007440.1, from coordinate 6,244,758 downwards.
AGACGTAGTCCTTGCCGCGCACCGACAGTGCGAGACGAAACCCTGCCGGCACCACAATGCAGGTCGGCCAGACCTCGACGTCGCATTCGACGATCTCGCCCTTCTTGAGCTTCTGCTCTTCGTCATGGGTGTGATACGGCCGGTAGGGCAGGGTGAGCGCCTTGTCGAGCTTGCGGTGTGACACGCGAAGCCAGCCTTGCGCGAGAGGCGTGTGCGGATCGAGCGCGCCCTGGAACACCATCTCCTTCATGTCGGGCGAGAACGCGCGCACCACCAGGAACAGGTCGGCATCTTCCGTGGCCGACGACACCCAGAGCTTCGCGGCGATCGGCCCGGTGATTTCGGTGTCGCGCTTCAGCGGTTCGGTGAGGAACGTGACGCCGTCGCCCAGGCCCTGGTAGGTGACCGACGACTTCTTCGCCTGACGCTTGGTCGACATCGAGAAGCCGGAGGGCTCCAGGAAGAACTTCGTCCATTTCGTCCGCTTGATCGGCCATTCCTTCTCGGCGCGCTCGACGAACTTGTCGGGATGGCGCACCTGCAGCAGCACCTTGGGCTGCTTGTCCCAGCCGGTCTTCTCGCCTTTGAGGAAATGGCCGAAGAACTTCTTCTGCAGGGCGAGGCCGTAGTCCGTATAGAAATGCGTCCAGTGTTCGAGGCCGTGGGCTTCGAGCCATTTCTCCTTCGACGCCGCGCGCACGAAGCCCTCGAAGTTGCCGCGCGGATGCAGGCCCTGGCCGCCCCAGTTGGCCGTCGAGAGCAGCGGCACCTTCACCTTCGACCAGTCCGGCATGCGCGTCTGCCAGAAGTCCGCGGTGTCGAGCTTGTTGCCGAGGCAGTCCTCGTAGAAGTCGCGGCGGTTGGCGCCGAGCTCTTCTTCGGAAAGTTCCAGCGGTCCCGACACCCAGTCGCCGGTCATGCGGCTCCTGAAGCCGCGCGAGCCGCGGCCGTGCTGCAGCGGCAGCACCTGCGAGCGCGACCAGTCGCGCGCGAAGGTGCAGAAGATGCCGCCGTGATGCGCCATGTCACGATAGAAGTCGGCGGCGCCCTCCCAGAGACAAATTGCCGCGAGGTGCTTCGGCTGCAGCGCCGCGCACTGCCACTGGTTCTCGGCGTAATACGAGATGCCGTCGAGGCCCACCTTGCCGTTCGACCAGGGCTGCGTGCCGGCCCATTCGACGCATTGCGCGAGATCGAGCGCCTCCTGCAGCGACCAGATGTCGATCACGCCGGGCGAGCGGCCGGCGCCGCGGCTGTCGACGCGGATGCAGACGTAGCCGTCCGGCACCCACTTCTCGGGATCGACCACCTCCCAGCACTGGTACTTGTTGGTCGAGCCGGTCGGCACGTCGGGGCGGATCTCGCACATCCGCTGCCACTGCTCGTGATAGAGATCGTCGAAGTGCAGCCACTTGCCGTAAGGGCCGAGCGTCATCAGCACCGGGTAGCGGCCTTCCTTGACCGGCCGGTAGATGTCGCAGCGCAGAACGATGCCGTCGTCCATCGTGATCGGCATGTCCCAGTCGATCCGCATGCCGTCGCGGATTTCGCTCACCTCGCGATAGCTCATCTCGTTTCCTCCGCTGCTTCTGCTCGTTGCCGCAATCGTGTTCGCTCGACCGCACGTTGTCCAGAGGTCGGGCACACTGTCATTCCGGGGCGCGCCGAAGGCGCGAACCCGGAATCCAGACGCGCGGGGACTTTCTCCTGAACTGGATTCCGGGTTCGCGAGCTTCGCTCGCGCCCCGGAATGACGGCTGAGAGTGCGGCCCGCGGCTTGCGATGACGCATCCGCTCCGACAAGATGGCCGCCGAAACGTCAGGTCTCATCGCGGTTTTCGCATATCCCTCCGAAGGAGAGTTCACGCCATGCGCATTCGTTCGCTGCTCGCATCCGCCGCATTGATGGCCGCATTTGTGGCGCTCGCGGGCGAAGCGCAGGCGCAGACCGCGCCGGTGACTTTCGCGCTCGATTTCCGCGCGCTCGGCCGTCATGCCGCGTGGTACGTCGCGCTGGAGAAGGGCTACTACAAGCAGGCCGGCCTCGACGTCACCATCATCCCGAGCCAGGGCACCGCGCAGGCGATCCAGAGCGTGGAGTCGAAGGCCGCGCAGTTCGCGTTCTCCGATGTCGCGGGGCTGGTCGCAGCGCGCGCCAACAGCGGCGCGACCTCGAAGATGGTTTCGGTGATCTATCAGAAGTCGCCGTACGCGATCTTCTCGCTGCGCTCGGGCGCCAACGTCACCAAGCCCGAGCAGCTCGAGAACCTCGAGATCGGCAGCGGCGCGGGCTCGTTCACGCAGAAGGTGATCGAGGCCTTCATGAAGTCGAAGGGGCTGAAGCCCGAGACGGTGAAATACACCAACATCGATCCGGCGGCGCGCGTCGGCCTGCTGGCGGCCAAGAAGATCCCGGCGATCGAGACCTTCGCGATGTCGATGCCGGGCGTGGTGAAGGCGGTCGGCGCTGCGGACGCGCAGATCTTTCTGCTCGCCAACAGCGGGCTTGCGCTCTACTCGAACGGCATCCTTGTGCGTGAGGATTATCTGAAGTCCGACCCCGACAAGGTGAAGGGCTTCGTCAAGGCGTCGCTGCAGGGCTGGAAGGACACCATCGCCAACCCGAAGGAGGCCGCCGACATCGTGATGAAGCACGTCAAGGGCCTCGATCCGGAGGTGACGTTCCAGGAGATCGTCATCGTCAACGCGCTGGTGGCGACGCCCGACACGCGAGCAAAGGGACTCGGCACCATCGACGCCAAGCTGATGGCGGAGAGCGTCGATCTCATCGCCAAGAACACCGGCTCCGACGGCAAGGTCGCGGCGAAGGATGTGTACGACACGAGCGCGCTGCCGCAACCGGCGATCAAGCCGTAGCTCTCGGTCATTCCGGGGCCGGCCGAAGGCCGGAACCCGGAATCCAGTTCTGGAGGAAGTCTTTGCGCGTCTGGATTCCGGGTTCGGCGCTGCGCGCCGCCCCGGAATGACCGGTGGAGGGAGCTACCCCCTCCGGCTCTCCTCCAAAATCCGCTTCACCTGGACGCTGCGGCCGTCGTGGTCGCGCATCAGGTCGTCGACGGCCCAGCTGATATCCTTGTTGCGGCGCTGCTCGCGCGGCTTGTGCTGGTCGGTGATGTAGGAGCCGTCGCTGCGGCCCTGCCGCACCAGACCCGCGCCGAATGCGCCTTGCCGCTTCTGATAAAGCGCAAGCCCGGGCTCGATGCCGTGCGCCGCGATCGCGTCGGCAAGACACTCGGCGTCCATCGCGCATTTGGTGGTGCCGGCGCCGGGATGCGGCCGAACTAGGAACGCAGCGTCCCCGAGCAGTGCCACGCGGCCGAACACGATCTGCGGCGAGATCATGTCGAAGATCGCCTGGAAGAACGGCCGCGGGTCGCGCTCGAAGATCTCGGCCACTTGAGGGGCCACCAACGCGCGCGCCTGCGCCTTGGCCCAAGCGATCACGTCGGGACGCAGCAAGGGCGGTGCGATCGAGGTGCCGTGGCACTTCCCCGAAGCGTCGGTGCAGAAGTCCGTGAGCTGCTCGGGCGTGGTCGGCCGGTACCAGACGATGTTGTAGGCGCGCTCGCCGGGCTTCGTCTCGTTGTTGCTGCCCGGCACCGGATAGGCGAGGAACAGTTCGCCCGGCGGCAGGCAATACGTGTAGTTGGCGACGAGCTCGGCGCGGATCGGCTCCGGGATGTCCCGCTCGTCGAGCTTGGCCCGCCAGGCGACGTAACCGGCGTACTCCGGGTGAAGCTCGGGCATGAACAACTCGCGCACCGTGGAGCGTCCGCCATCGGCGCCGATCAGGAGATCGCCGCGCTCGCGCGTGCCGTCGGCGAAGGTCGCGGTGACGCCGCTTGCGTCCTGCTCGATCCGCACCAGCGATTTGCGCAAGTGATACGTCGCGTCCGGCACGCGGTCGCGCAACGAGCGGAACACGCGGCCCCACGAGCTCATCACGCGCACGGTGTCGCGCTTGTCGTAGATGCGGCCGGTCTTATCCAGGAACACGACCTGGTTGACGCGGATGCCCATCGAGTCGTCGAACGGGATGCCGAGCCGCCGCGTCACGTCGTGCAACTGCGGATGCGTGCTGATGCCCGCGCCGCGGCCGGTCAGCTCCTCGGAATTGCGCTCGAACACGTCGGCGTCCCAGCCGATGCTGCGGAACATGTTGGCGGCGAACAGGCCGCCGACCGAACCGCCGATGATGAGCGCGCGGGGTTTCGTCATCCGATCTGCCTACTTCGTAATCCGGTCGAGCTCGGCCACGTCATCGGCCGAGAGCCTGGCATTGCCGGCGCGCACATTCAGCTCGACTTGCTCCGGCGTCATGGCGCCGGCGATCACGCTCGCCGTCACCGGCCTTGCCAGCAGCCAGCCGAACGCGATGTTGAGCATGCTGCGACCGGTCCGTTCTGCGAAGTCGCGCAGTTTGTCCGCCATATTCCAGTTGCGCTCGTTGATGACGTCCGTGGCATGGTGACTGCTGTAGGCGAGCCGCGCGTCCTTCGGCAATGGCCTGCCGCGAAGATATTTGCCGCTGAGAAATCCGCCCGCAAGCGGGGCGTAGGGCAGGAGCGTCATCCCGCGCTTCAACATCAGCGGCATGAGGTCGCGCTCGATCTTGCGCACCAGCAGGCTGTACTCGTCCTGGCAGGTGACGAATGCGGCGCTGTCGATGCGGGCGGAGGTGTCGAGCGCGGCCGAAACCTGGCCGGACGAGAAGTTCGAGCAGCCGATCGCGCGCACCTTGCCGTCGCGAATGAGATCGTCGAGCGCGCGCAGCGTCTCCTCGATCGGGGTGTTCGGATCGGGATAATGGACCTGGTAGAGGTCGATGTAATCGGAGCGCAGCCGTTTGAGGCTGGCCTCGACGGTGCGGGCAATGGTCCGCCGCGACGCTCCGCTCGGACTGCCCCAGCCGAACTTGGTGGCGATCACCACCTGGGAGCGGCGTTTGCCGATTGTCTCGCCCAGGAAGGACTCCGATGTGCCGTTGCCGTAGACATCGGCGGTGTCGAACAGCGTGATGCCGAGATCGATGGCGCGGTCGACCACGGCGCGAGCGGCGGATACGTCATGGATACGGCGGCCGAAGTTGTTGCAGCCGATGCCGACGACGGAGACTTCGATATTGGAGTTGCCGAGCTTGCGAGTTTCCATTTCCACGCCCACCGACCTCTCCCGGCCCTCATGGTGAGGAGCGCGAAGCGCGTCTCGAACCATTGGGGCCGCCCCATCCTTCGAGACGCCGCGCTTCGCGCGGCTCCTCAGGATGAGGCGGAGAGGGACCTACTGCGACCTCTGCAATCCCAGAATCTTCCTTGCCTCGTCCGGTGTCGCCACCTCGCGGTTGAGGCTCTGCGCGATGCCGACCATCTTTTCGACCAGCACGGCGTTGTTCTTCGCGAACTCGCCCGGCCGGATATAGGGATTGTCCTCGTAGCCCACGCGCACATGGCCGCCGAGCGCGACTGCGAGCGACAGGATCGACCACTGCTTCTCCGGGTTCATCACGCTGACGTTCCAGATCGTGTCCGGCGGCAGGTTGTCGACGAAGAACTGCAAGGCGCGCTCGGTCGGCGGCATCCAGGTGCCGCCCGGCCAGCCGATGAACAGCGTGACGTAGGTCTGCTTCTTCAGGTAACCGGCCTTGCGCACGAAATCGAGATGCCAGAACGCGCCGGTCTGGAAGCACTCGCATTCGAGCTTGACCTTGTGTTCTTCCGCGGCCTTCGCGTAAGCGATCAGCTCCTCGACTGGATGGATCGCCATCATGCGTTTCGGCGGCAAGGTCGGAACCGGCTGGAAGTATTCGTCGTGCGCGTTGAACGCCACCGCCATCATATCGGGGCCGAGCTTCATCAGCTCGATCTTCTCCTCGATGCGCGCAGAGGCGACGCCATACTGCATGATCGGATCGACCTTGCTCATGATCGATTCGTGCAGCCGCTTCCAGTCGGCGTGATGGATCTTCGAGACCATCTTGCCGTCGGCCTGAAACGTTTCTTCCAGCGTGCGGCGGCCGTGGATGTGCGCGATGGCGGCGCCCGCGTTCACCGCGTCGACATATTGCTGGGTGACGCCGGGGATGTCTTCCTGGGTCGGGCAGAAATTGTTGTGCGGGTAGGACGTGCGCGAGTCACCGGCAACCGTGATGATCAGCTTTTCCATGACGCTTCCTCACTGAAATATCCGGCCGAATGCTCATGCGACGGCTTCTAGGTTTTGTGTTTTGGCGGATTTCACCACGGCGTCGAACACCGACATGCCGTGCAACACCTCCTCGATCTTGACCGGGTAGGGCTGCTTCTCGGCGATGCAGCGGCCGAATTCGACCAGCTCGGCGTTGAGCATGTCGAAGCCTTCGCTGTCGATGATCTCGTCGGGCGGCGCGGTGACCGGCCCGGTCGGCGCCGCGGTCGACGTCGGCACGAAGCGGAAGCGCGACAGATTGGGTTTTGAGAACTCCGCGAGGCCTTTGGTGCCGAACAGCGTGAAAGACAGCGTCGTCGCGGTCGCGACCGAGCAGAACAAGAGCCCCGTCGCGCCGTTCTTGAAGCGCAGCATGATGTTGGTGGTGTCGTCGGACGGCCCCGGAATGTAGCGGCCGGTGATCACCAGCACGTCGCGCACCTCGCCGCCAAACTCGATCATGTGATCGATGGAATGCACGCCGACCGCCGTGATGGCGCCGCCTGGCGCCTCGTCGGGCTGCGCCCGCCAGTTGTCGGCGGCGATGAACTGTCCGGTCGAGGTGGTGTGGGTCGCGACCATCGACATCACCTGGCCGAGCTGGCCCGATGCGAGGCGCTTTCGGATTTCCACGACGGAGGGATGGAAGCGGCGGTTGAAGCCGACGGCGAGTACGATGCCGGCTTTCTTTGCCGCGGCCACCACCTGTTCGGCGCTGGGCCGGTCGAGCGTGAGCGGCTTCTCGACATGGATGTGCTTGCCGGCGGCGGTCGCGGCCGCCACCTGCGCGGCGTGCTGGCTGTGTGGCGTGGCCAGGACGACGGCATCGATGTTGCGATCGGCGAGGATGTCTTCGAACCGGTCGTGCAGTTGAAGCTTTTTCTCGCGGCAGAAGTCCTCCGCGCTGGCGCGCGTCCGCGTGTGCGCAGCAACAAATTGAATCGCATCGGTCTTGCCTTGCACGGCATTGACCAGCGAGCGGCCCCAGCGGCCAAGCCCGACAATCGCGGCGCGCACTGTCATTGAATGCTCTCACGGCATCGGCGGTCGGACTCCCTCTCCCCCATAGCCCGTCGAAGACGGGCGTGAACGCCCTTTTGAGGGAGAGGGTCGGGGTGAGGGGGCCTCGAACTATCGATAGACCGTACCCCCTCACCCGGATCGCTTCGCGATCCGACCTCTCCCCATGGGAGAGGTGAAGCTGAGTGCGCTGTGAGAGTTGAGCTGAACACCGGCATCGCATTCATTTCGGGATCACCGGCAGCAGCAAATACGGCGCAAAGCTTCCGCCGAAATGCAGCGTGTTCTTGCCGCCGAAGATCATCGGCGGACGGTCGTGCACATTGGTGTGCGTGAACGGGCCCACGCCCTTCATCGGATAGGGCGCGTGCGGCAGCGCGATGTCGGTGCCGTCGACCTCGTAGTCCTTGCCGCGCACCGAGAGCGCCAGGCGATAGCCCTTCGGGACCACGATCGAGGTCGGCAGGATCTCGATGTCGAGCTCCACCGGCTCGCCGGGCTTGAGCGGCCAGAGTTCGTCGTGGGTGTGATAGGGCCGGTAGGGCTTTGTTTCCTTCGGATCGAGCTTGCGATGCGATGCCCGCAGCCAGCCGAGGCCCACGGGCACGCGGGGGTCGTTCGAGCCGATGAACGTCACTTCCTGGCCTTTCGGATCGAACAGCCGCAGCACCAGGAAAAGATCGGCGTCGGTGGTGTCCGACGAGACGAACAATTTCACCGCCACCGGCCCGGTGATCTCCATCTCCTCGGTGAAGGCTTCGGTGCTGAAGGTGACGCCGTCGCTGGATGTTGCGTAGGTCAGCGTCGCCGGATCGGTTGCCGGATCGTTGCACAGCTCGCGGTCGGGATGGAGATAAAGCTTCGTCCACTGCGTGCGCGCCAGCGGCCATTCGTTCTCGGCCCGTTGCACGAACTTCTCGCCGGGATGGCGCACGTTGAGCAGCACCTTGGGCTGCTCGTCCCAGCCGTTGTCGAGGCCTTTGAGGAAACGGTCGAAGAATTTCTTCTGCAAGTCGTGGCCGTATTTTGCGTAGAACAGCGTGAAGTGCGTGTCGCCGTGCACTTCGAGCCACTTCTGCTTGGAGCCGGCGCGCAGAAAGCCCTCGAAGTTGCCGCGCGGATGCAGGCCCATGCCGCCCCAGTTGGCGGCCGAGAAGATCGGCGTCTCGATATCCTCGAACCTCGGCAGCCGCGCCTGGTAGTAGTCGTCGATCAGCCGGTGAGTGAGCGCATCGCCATCGCAGTCGGCGCGGTTCTTTTTTAGTTGCGCGTCGGAGAGCGTGTCGGGGCCCGCGACCGGTTCGCCGGTCACCGCGCTCTTTGCGCCGCGATCTCCGACCCCGTTCTGCACGGCGGTCACCTGGCGCGGATACCAGGTCGAGAAGAAGTCCGAGAGAATGCCGCCGTGGCGGCACAGCTCGCGGTAATAGTCCGATGAGCCCTCCCAGATGCACAGCGCGGCGAGGTGCTTTGGCTTCAGCGGCGCGGCCTGCCACTGGTTCATCGAGTAGTACGAAATGCCGTGCAGGCCGACCTTGCCGTTCGACCACGGCTGCACGCCGGCCCAGTCGACGCAGAGCGCGATGTCCTTTGCCTCACGCGGCGACCAGACCTCCAGGAAGCCCTCGGAGCGGCCGGCGCCGCGCGAGTCCACGCGCACCAGCACATAGCCGTCCGGCACCCACTTCTCGGGATCGAACAGTTCCCAGTTCTGGTATTTGTTGCTGGAGCCCTCCAGCACCTCCGGCGCGGATTTGACGATGCGGAGCCACTGGCTCTTGTAACCCTCCTGCATCGCCAGCCCCTTGGCGTAGGGGCCGTAGCTCATGATCACCGGATACTTGCCGTCCGCCACCGGCCGGAACACGTCGGCGCGCAGTGTCACGCCGTCGTCCATCGCGATCGGCGCATCCCAATCGATCTTCATTCCATCGCGAATTTCGGATTTTGACGGCACCGGCACACTCTCACTCCGTCATCCTGAGGTGCTCGCGCGCCGCGCGAGCCTCGAAGGATGAACGGCCACGGATTTCGGGGCCGTCGCCCTTCGAGGCTCCCCCGGCTTCGCCGGGGTCGCACCTCAGGGTGACGGGGCGGGCAATTGACTCGTTGGCAAAGGCTAACACCAATAACGCCCACGTCTCAACGCGTTGGAGAGTGCATGTTCCGCAACGCTGCCATCATCGGCGTAGGCCAGTCGGCCTACACACGGCGCCCGGAGCCGGGCCAGACCGCGCTGCATTTCATGCGCGACGCGGTGGTCGCGGCGCTGAAGGACGCGCAGCTCTCGGCGAAGGACATTCAGGGCCTCGCGGTGGCGTCGTTCTCGCTCGCGCCCGACGCCGCGGTCGATCTTGCCTGGAAGCTTGGGCTGTCGCTGCGCTGGATTCTCCAGGACACCAACGGCGGCTCGTCGGCGATGAACATGCTCGGCCACGCGCTGCGCGGCGTCGAGACCGGCGCGGCCGAGACCATTCTGGTGCTGGCCGGTGACGCGACCGGTCTCGCGGGTTACGCCAAGGTTGCGGCGAACTTCAACACCGTGACGCAGAAGCATCTGGCGCCGCTCGGGCACGGCGGACCGAACGGCGTCTATGCGCTGGTCGCAAGCCGCCAGATGAAGAAATACGGATTGGAGAAATCCGACTACGGCCACATCGCGGTCGCGCAACGCGAATGGGCGGCGAAGAATCCGCACGCGGTCTATCGGTCGCCGCTGACCATGGAGGAGTATCTCGCCGCGCCGATGGTCGCCGATCCGCTGTCGCGCTACGACTGCGTGCCGGTGATCGCGGGCGCGCAGGCGATGATCGTCGCCAATCCGGGCCGCGCGCCGAAGGGAAGACCCGGCGTGCGGGTCCGCGCCCATCGCGGCAGCTTCAATTACGACAACCAGGAGGGCGACGGGCTCGCCACGGGCATCAGCACGTTCGCCAAAGACCTCTGGCGCGACGCCCATGTGCAGCCATCCGATATCGATGTCGCGAGCATCTACGACGACTATCCGACCATGGTGCTGGCGCAGGCCAATGATCTGGGCCTCGTTCCCGACGGCGATCTCGCGCGGTTCTGCCGCGTCACGATTGGCGAGAAGCGGTTTCCGGTGAACACTTGGGGCGGCATGCTGAGCGCCGGCCAGCCGGGCGGCTTCGCCGGAGGGCTGAACGGCATCACCGAGGCGGTGCTGCAATTGCAGCATCGCGCCGGAGAGCGGCAGGTGAAGAACGCGCGGCTCGCGGTCGCGACCGGCTACGGCATGACGATGTATCGCTATGGCGGCACCGCGGCCGCAGCAGTTCTGGAGCGCGTGGAATGAGCACTTCGAACGCAGGCGTGACGATCTGGCGCTGCGCGAACTGCCGCGCTGGATTTTTTCCAGAACCGCTGCTGTGCCCGCGCTGCCACGGCGACCGCTTCGAGACCGATACGGTGACGGAGGCAACCGTCGAGGAGGTCTCTGTCATCCGCCATATGCTTGGACAAGAGAACTGGCAGCCGCGGCGCATCGCCAGTGTGCGCACGTCCGACGGTCAACGCATCACCGTGGGCTTGCGCGACGAGGTTGTGCCGGGTGCAGTGATCGAACTGGTCCAGGAAGAACAGGCGCCTTTCGGCCGCGCCAAGATCGGATGAAAGCCGCAGCCCTTCCCGAGGGACGGGCTGCGGCCCTTTGCACTACTGCAGCGAAATGGACACGCCGCCGAGATTGAGATTGGCCTCAAGGCCGACCTTGACGGCGCGAACGTCCAGAACCACGCCCTTTTCGTTCTGCAGCCGGGCCGAGCCCGCGCCGCCGCCCACGGCGAGGCCGGCACCGACCGCCGAATAGGTGCCGGCAATGTCAGACGGCCGCCGCATGTTGTAGGCAACGCCCCGCACTTCCGTCGCGGAAGCGCCGATGGTGCCGATCCTGACGCCGCCGATGCTGAGCCGGTACGTCTTGCCCCGGAAACGAAGGGCGCCCGAGCCGCCGCCAATGCCGACGATGAAGCCGGCGCTGCCGACCGAGAAGCGCACAGCGCCGGTCTCTGCATAGGACGGTGAGGGCATGCTGCTCAGCATGACCGCACCGACAATCAGGGCGGCGCCGATTTTGGCGGCGCGAACAATATTGAGCATCAAATCCTCCTGGTTCACTCACTAGCGCATGTTCATGCGTCTCAGGGCAGACAACTGCTTTGCCGGCCAGCCGTGCATCTTTCACAGCCAGGATATATCAGCGCACGAACGGGGGAGCTGAATATTGGGCCTTGGTCCAGGTCCGCGAAGGCGTCGGGAGGAAGCCCCGGGGCTTTCTCGATGCGCCTTTTCCCAGGCCGGTACGTAGAAAGGTTGCCGGCAGGGGCATGGGTGCCGCAGCTACTCTGCGGCCGTCATCTTCGGTTGCGGCGTCGCAAGCCTGGTGACGCCCGACGAGGCCAGGGCATCGATCGCGGCGCGATCATAGCCGAGCTCGGTCAGGATCATCTGCGAATGCTCGCCGAGCATCGGCGCCGGCCGCGGCAGGCCCGGCCCGTCGTGATCGAGCAGCACCGGATTGCGCGTGACTTTCATGGTGCCGAGCCGCGGATGCTCGACGGTGCTGACGACATTCCGCGCCACGATCTGCGGGTGTTCGAACACCTCCTTGAAGTTGTTCACCTTGGCGCAAGGCACGCCGACCTTCATCAGCTCGGCTTCGAGCTTGTCGGAATGCATGGCGCGGATCGCGGGCTCGACAAGCGCCAGAAGCGGCGTCTCGTTGGCCTTCCTCTCGGCATAGGTCTTGAAGCGCGGATCGCTCAAATTCTGTTCAAGTCCGATCACCTGCATGAACTTCTCGAACAGCATGTTGTTCGGCGTGCCGACCGCGACGTAGCGGCGGTCGCTGGTCTCGAACAGCTGGTACGGCGCGGTGAGGCGATGCCTGTTGCCCATCGGTTGCGGCACTTGGCCGGTTTCGAGATATTCGGCGGCCTCCCAGGCGGCCGCGGCGATCGAAGCTTCGACCAGCGACACGTCGGCGACGCGGCCTTCGCCGGTGCGCCCCACGCCGACGAGGCTCGCGAGCGTCGCGTAGGTCGCAAACAGCGCGCCGAACACGTCTGCCGTCTGCACGCCAGGCCGCACCGGCATCTGGCCGGGCTCGCCGGTGACCGACAGCGGGCCGGAGAACGCCTCGATGATCAGGTTGACGCCGGCGCGGCGTCGGTCCGGGCCGGTCTGGCCGAAGCCCGACACCGACGTGTAGATGATCTTCGGATTGACGGCTTTGAGGTGCTCGGCGCCGAGCCCCATCTTTTCCAGCGCGCCGGGCCGGTTCGCTTCGACGAAAACGTCCGACTTCGCGGCGAGCCTGCGCATGATCTCCTGCGCCTCGGGCCGCTTGAGATCGAGCACCAGGCTGCGCTTGTTGCGGTTCAACGCGGTGAAGCTCACGCTCTCGCCGTTTCGGATCGGCGGCGTGGCGCGGCCCATGTCGCCCTGCGGCGGTTCGATCTTCACGACGTCGGCGCCCATGTCGGCCAGCAGCGTGCCGCAGAGCGGGCCCGCGATGAAGTTTGCGAGTTCGATGACGCGGATACCTTCGAGCGGCTTGGCCATTTCACAGTCCTATCGGGTCGTCATTCCGGGGCGCGCCGAAGGCGCGAACCCGGAATCCAGAACACATTCGGTCTGTGTACTTGTCTGGATTCCGGGTTCGCGAGCTGCGCTCGCGCCCCGGAATGACGGGGAGAGAGATCATTGAATCTTCAGCCCCGCCTTGTCGATGATCTCCTTGAACATCGGCACCTCGCGCTCGACGCGTTTGCGGAACATGTCGGGGCCTTCGGCCACCACCGGCAGGCCGATCTTGTCGAACTTCTCTCTGGTGTCGGGTCTGGCGAGGATGATGGTCAGCTCTTTCACCAGACGATCGACGATCGGCTGCGGCGTGCCCGCCGCCACGTAGACCGCCTGGAAGGTGTCGGAATCCGCATCCTTGATGCCGAGTTCTTCCAGCGTTGGCACGTCGGGCAGTGGTGCCCAGCGCTTCTTCGCGGTCACCGCGATCGGCCGCACCTTGCCTCCATCAATGAGGCCCTGCACCGAGCCGATGTTGGCGGTGTAGAGATCGACCTGGCCCGCCAGCACCGCATTGGTTGCGGGGCCGGCGCCCGGGAACGGGATGTGCTGCATCTGGATGCCGGTGCGGAGCTTCAACAATTCGCCGGCGAGCTGCGGCGTGGTGCCGGCGCCCGGGCTGGTCCAGTTCATCTTGCCGCCACTCGCCTTGGCCTTCTCGATGAACTCCTTCATCGATTTGATCTCGGATTGCGTCGGCACCACGAACACGTTCGGCGACGCGCCCATCACCATCACGGGGATGAAGTCTTTCAGGGGATCGTAGGCGGCCTGCGCGTAGAGGCTCGGGTTCACCACATAGGCGCTGGAGCAGACCAGCAGCGTGTAGCCGTCGGCCGGAAGCCGTTTCACGGCCGCGATGGCGATGTTGCCGCCTGCGCCGCCGCGGTTCTCGATCACAACCGGCTTGCCGAGCGCTTCGCCGAGCGGAATGTTGACGAGACGGGCCGCGATGTCGGTGCCGCCGCCGGCCGGGAAACAGACCACCATGGTGATCTGTTTATCGGGATATTCGGCCTGCGCGGACGCGCAAGCCAGCAAAGCACCCAATGCTGCGAGCAGAAGCGTCCGCAGTGTGGACATTCCATCCTCCCAGAATTTTGTAGCTTTTGATTTTCCGCGAGTATGGCAGCCGAAATTGTCGCCGTCACCGTGGACGCGGCCCGAGGCTCTTCATACGATGCGGTATCCTCAGGCCGGGGCGAACATGACACAGCGGACGTTTGTGGGTTTGTACGGCGGTGCGGCATGACGCGCCCGATGCATCTCAACCTCTTCATCCAGAGCCGCGGTCATCACGAGGCCGCGTGGCGGCACCCGAAGTCGTCGCCGCTGCCGCTCACCGATATCCAGTACACCGTCGAGATGACGCAGAAGGCCGAGGCCGGCCTGTTCGACTCGATCTTTCTCGCCGACGTGCTCGGGCTTTGGAACGACGTGCAGACCACGCCGTTCAACTGGCTCGAGCCGATCACGACGCTCGCCGCGCTTGCAATGGCGACGAAGCGCATCGGCCTGATTGCCACGGCGTCGACCACCTACACCGAGGCGTACAATCTGGCGCGGCAGTTCTCTTCGCTCGACCACATCAGCCGCGGCCGCATCGGCTGGAACATCGTCACCACCTGGTCGCCCCAGGCCGGCAGCAACTTCGGCGGCATCGGCGAGGTGAGCCACGCCGACCGCTATGAGCGCGCTGAAGAATACATGTCGGTGGTGAAGGGGCTGTGGGACAGCTGGACCGACGACGCGGTGCTCGACGATCGCGCGGGCGGCCGCTACGCCGATCCGAAGGGCGTGAAGCCGATCGAGCACGCTGGCAAATTCTACAAGGTGAAGGGGCCGCTGAACCTGCCGCGCTCGCCACAGGGGCGCCCGGTGTTCGTGCAGGCCGGCTCCTCCGACACCGGCAAGCGTTTCGCCGCGCGCCATGCCGAGGCGATCTTCACGGCGCATCTGGAGAAATCGACCGCGAAGGCGTTCTACGACGACATCAAGAATCTGCTGAAGGAAGAGGGCCGCGATCCTTCGCAGGTCCTGGTGCTGCCGGGCTTCAGCCCGATCATCGGCTCGACCGAGGCCGAGGCGAAGCGCTTCTCCGACGAGCTCAACGAATTGTCCGATCCGGAGGTCGGCCGCAACCGCATGTCGTTGCGCTTTGGCGGCCACGATTTTTCGCATCTGCCGCTCGACAAGCCGCTCAGCCCGGAAGACTTCCCCGATCCGAAATTGAACGAGGCCTCGCGCAGCCGCACCGAGGTGATTGTTGGATTTGTCAGGGAGCACAAGCCGACGCTGCGGCAATTGCTGGCGAAGCTTGCCGGCGCCCGCGGGCATTTCACCCTGGAAGGCACGCCCGAGCAGGTGGCCGATGTGATGGAAGAATGGGTGAAAGGGGGCGTGTCGGATGGCTTCAACCTGATGCCGCCGGTGCTGCCCGAAATGCTCGACGTGTTCATCGCCGAAGTCGTGCCGATCCTGCAGAAGCGCGGCTTGTTCCGCACCGCGTATGAAGGCGACACGCTGCGCTCGCATCTGGGGCTCGCGCGTCCGGCTGTGCGGATGGAGAGGTGAGATGAGCATGACGCTTCAACGCCGCCGCTTTCTCCGCCTGGCCACTGCGGCCGCCGCTTCGCCGATGCTGCCGCGCGTCGCGGCTGCGCAGAGCTACCCCGACCACGCGGTGCGTGTGGTCGTGCCTTACGCGCCGGGCGGACCGACCGACGTGGTCACGCGGCTTCTCGTGCAGAAGATCGCCGACCGCACCGGCAAGCAGTTCTTCATCGAGAACGTCGGCGGCGGCGGGGGCAACATCGCCATGGGCCGCCTCGCCAAGACGCCGCCCGACGGCTACACGCTGCTGATGGTCAATCCGAGCTACGTGGTCAATCCCACGCTGATCCGCGACGTGCCGTACCGGTTCGAGAAGGATTTCGACACGGTGTCGCTCGCCGTGCTCACCACGCTGGTGATTGCGACGCATCCGAAGGTCGAGGCGCGGACGCTGAAAGAGCTGGTCGAGCTTATCAAGAGCAATCCCGGCAAATACACCTACTCCTCGCCGGGCACCGGCACGCCGGGGCATCTGGTCGGCCAGGTGTTCAAGCTGTCGCTCGGCCTCGATCTCGTGCATGTGCCTTATAACAGTGCGGGCGAGGCGGTTGGCTCGACGGTTGGCGGCCACACGCAGATCTGCTTTGCTTCGCCATCACCCGCGGCGCAGCAGGTGATCGAAGGCAAGCTTCGCGGGCTCGCGGTGACGAGCCTCAAGCGCTCGTCGTCGCTGCCTGACGTGCCGACCACCACGGAGGCGGGCTACCCGGCCGTCGTCGGCGACAACTGGCAGGGCATCATCGTGCCGGCCGGCACACCGAAGAGTGTCATCGACTACGTTCATCGCGAGATCGTCGAAGCGGTGAAGCGTCCGGAGGTGCTGGAGCGCCTCGCCGTGCTGGGCTTCGAGCCGGTCGCAAGCACGCCGGAGGAGTTCGCCCGGCACGCCAGGACCGAGTTCGACAAATGGGCCAAGGTGATCAAGGACTCCGGCATCAAGACCGAGTAGCCGAGCCCTTGGCCCGTTCGCCGCCGTCGTGCTTCAATCGTGGTCAGGGCCGGACCACGCGGCCGTTCGGGAGAGGGCGGCCGCAATGAGCCAGACGTCCGGCGAGAGCTACGACACCATCATCGTTGGCGGCGGCGCAGCGGGCTGCGTGCTGGCAAACCGGCTGTCGGCGCGCTCCGGGCACAAGGTGCTGCTGCTGGAAGCGGGCGTCGACACGCCACCCGGCGGCGAGCCTGCTGATGTTCTCGATACCTATCCGACGTCGTACTACAACCCGGCCTACTTCTGGCCCGAGCTGAAGGTGCACTGGCGGCTTGCCAGCAACTCGCCGCTCACCGGCTATTCGCAGGGCCGCATCATGGGCGGCGGCTCGTCGGTGATGGGCATGGTGGCGCTGCGCGGCACGCCCGACGACTACGCCGAATGGGTCGAGCTTGGCGCGTCCGGCTGGGGCTGGGACGACGTGCTGCCGTTCTTCAAGAAGCTCGAGAAGGATTTCGACTACGACAGCGGGCTGCACGGCGGCGACGGTCCGGTGCCGGTGCGACGGATTCCGAAGGATCAATGGCCGCCGTTGTCGAAGGCGTTGGAGGGCTTCGCCGCCGAGCGGCAATATCCGACCGTCAACGACATGAACGCCGACTTCCGCGACGGCTACGGCTGCGTGCCGATCAGCAACTGGCCGGAGAAGCGCGCCTCGGCTGCGATCTGCTATCTCGACGCCAGCGTGCGTGCGCGGCCCAATCTCACGGTGATCTCCGGCGCGACGGCGACCGGACTCATGTTCGACGGCCGCAAGGCGACCGGCGTTACCGCGGAGATCGGCGGTGAGACGCGGCAGTTCAGCGGCAAGGAGATCGTCGTCAGCCTCGGCGGTATCCATTCGTCGGCATTTCTGATGCGAAACGGCATCGGCCCCGCCGCGCATCTGCGCGAGCACGACATCGCGGTGCGCGGCGATCTGCCCGGCGTCGGCGCGAATCTGTCCAACCATTCGCTGCTCTTCATCGGGTTTCATCTGAAGCCCGAAGCTCGGCAGGCACCGTCGCTGCGCACCCATTCGGCGACGGTGCTGCGCTTCTCGTCAGGGGTT
This sequence comes from Rhodoplanes sp. Z2-YC6860, assembly GCF_001579845.1. Classification (GTDB taxonomy): domain Bacteria; phylum Pseudomonadota; class Alphaproteobacteria; order Rhizobiales; family Xanthobacteraceae; genus Z2-YC6860. Next base: position 6,227,275 of record NZ_CP007440.1, on the reverse strand, counting down.
GCCGGCTGCCCGCGCACCGACATGTACATCAACGTGCAGAGCAAGACCTCGTGGAGCGCGCTCGGCACGCGGATCGCGAACCTCGCGCCGTCGCTGTGGAAGCCGCTCGGCCGCGGCCGCGTGGCGCTGCGCTCGACCGATCCGCATCGCGAGCCGCAGGTCGAGATGAACTTCGCCGGCCACGAGGCCGATCTGAAGCGGCTGATGCTGGGATTCAGGCTCGCGGTGGAGATGATGCGCTATCGCACCGTGCAGGACATGACGGCGATCACCTTCCCGGTGAAGTTCACCGACCGGCTGCGCCAGCTCAACCGCCGGAGCGGCTCGAACGCGTTCAAGGCGCAGACCATCGCGTGGCTGACCGACGTGATGCCCGCCATGGCCGGGCCGGTGTTCGCGACGCTCGCCGACCGCAAGGTCGATCTCGTCGAGCTGGTGAAGGATGACGCGGCACTGGCCGAGCATATCCGCGAGAACGTCGCCGGCATGTTCCACGTCGCCGGCACCTGCAAGATGGGCGCGGCGAACGATCCCGACGCGGTGGTCGACAATGTTGGGCGCGTGCGCGGCTTCGAGGGCCTGCGGGTGGTCGATGCGTCGATCATGCCGACGGTGCCGCGCGCCAATACGAACATTCCGACGATCATGGTGGCGGAGAAGATTGCGGCGGGGATGGTGGCGTGAGGCAGAGCGAAGCAGTGGAGGAGAACGAAAGTGTCGCGCAGCCTTCGCCTCTTGCTCCGCTGTCATTGCCGGGCTTGACCCGGCAATCCATACGTCGCTTCCGCGACGATCACTCTTACGATCTGAGATTGCTGCACGCCCTCATGGACCCCCGGGTCAAGCCCGGGGGTGACACCGGTTGTGTGGAGCAGCCTGTGTTTAATGGTTGGCAACGGCAGACGAACTCTATCTGTTATGCCCCACCGTCTTCATGTACTGCAGCGTCTCGTCGAGCCCGACGACGTCCGCGTACTTCGCGTTCAGGTCGAACAGGCTCTGGTCGTGCGCCGCCTTCGAGCGGTCGCCGACTGCCTCGCGCACCACCATCGGCCGGAAGCCGTTCTGCACTGCGTCGACCGCCGTGGCGCGGACGCAGCCCGAGGTGGTGCAGCCGGTGATGATCAGCGTGTCGACGCGCTGGTTGAGGAGCCGCGGCACGAGGTCGGTGCCGAAGAAGCACGAGGCATATTTCTTCACCAGCAGGCTGTCGCTCGACCGCATGTCGAGCCGCGGATCGATCTTCACGGCCTCGGTGCCGGCCTTCAGCGTCAGCGAGCCTTTCATCTTGATGCCCCAGAGCCCGGCATCCTTCATGTCCTGCTCGTCGTAGATCACGGTCGAGAAGATCACCGGGATGCCGCGCTGGTGCGCGACCTCGAGCATCGGCTTCTGCGCCTCGATCTGGCTGTCGAGGTTGGCGCCGAGCGGCATCGATGAATCGGTGAAGCCCTTGAGCATGTCGATGAGGATCAGCGCCGGCCGCTCGCCGAAGCCGATCTTGATGCCGAAGCCGCGCTGCCGGAAAAGCTCTTCGTCGTCCTTGCCGCTGGTCATGGTGTCACCTCACATGATCGGATTGCCGCGGAGATCGGCGGCGCGGTTGATCTTGACCAGGATGCCGATGCCGGTGTCGGCGCCGACATGCTCCTGCTCGCGTTTCTTCAGCTTGGCGAAGATCGCATCATGCACTGGACCGGATTCGTGCAGCTCGGCCGTGCCCCAGAAGCGCAGGAATCCTGAGTCCAGCACCTTGTCGTGCTGCGCCTTGAAGTTCGAATACATGACCATGACGCGGCGGTCGCTCGCGAGGTTTTCCAGCGCCTTCTTCTTGGAGCGCTCCCAATAGGCGAGGTGCTGGTCGTCGTAGACCACCATGCTGCCTTTGACGCTGATGTTCGGGCCGTCCTTGCCGGCGGTCGCGACGAGACACGGATAGCCATCGTCCCAGGCATTGGTGATCAGTTTCTTGATGGTGTCGCTCAACGCCATTGCGTGCTGTCTCCAGATTGAATTCCAACGTCGATGCCCGGCGGCAACGCTCAGCTTAGCTGAATTTCTGGCCCATGTGCTCGCGGAAGAATTTTGCGAGCTCGCCGATGTCCTTGTCGCCCCAGCCCTGGGCCACCGCGGCCGACAGCGTCGCCAGCACGCCGGAGGAGAGCGGCATGCCGGTGCCGCCGGCGGCGCCGGCCGCGACCGCCGACATGATGTCCTTGCGCAGCGTCTTCAGGTCGAGCGTGATGTCGGCCGGTTCGCCGGCGAGCAGGCTTTTCTTCGCGGCGAACCAGCCGTTTGCGGTCGGCGCTTCGCCGAGCACATCGAGCATCTGGTGAAGCGACAGGCCCTCGCGCTCGCCGAGCGCCAGCGATTCCGCCGTCGCCTGGATGAAGGCCGCGAGTCCGAGATTGACCGCAAGCTTCATCGCATAACCCGAGCCGTTCGGGCCCATGTGGGTGATCTTGCGGGTGAGCTTTTCCAACACCGAGCGGGCGGCGTCGAGGTCTTCGCCCTTGCCGCCGACCAGCGCAAAGAGCTTGCCGTCGCGCACCGACGGGATGGTGCCGAGCACCGGTGAGTCGATCAGCCGCGCACCAGCAGCTGTCACCAGCGGCGCGAGTTCGCGCCCGGTCATCGGCTGCAGCGTGCTCATTTCGATGAACAGCTTGCCGCGCACGTCACCCGACAGGAATCCGTCCGCGCCGCGGAAGATGGTCTTGACGCCGCTGTCCTCGGTGATGATCGAGATCACCGTGCCGTCGGAGCCATCGGCGACAGCGCGTGGATGCGCCGCCACCTCCATGCCATTGCCGGCCGCGGCCTTCATCGCGACCGCGTCGCGATCCCAGCCGATGACATCGAAGCCGGAATCCTTGAGCCGCGCCTGGATGGCGCGGCCCATGCGGCCCAGTCCGACCAGACCGATCCTGGTGGCCATGACGGCTTAGCTGCGGCCGGTGAGCTTCTGCGCCGACGCGAAGTGTCCGTAGCTCTGCACCGGCGCCATCATCAGGAAGCGGTAACCTTCCTTGATGATGCGCTCGGCATTGCCGGTCTCGACGTGCGGATGGCCGACCACGACATTGTGCTTCTTGCAGGTGTCGACGATGCGCTTCATCCACTCCAGCACGACCTTGTGCTCGTACTGGCGCGGATAGCCGAGCTCTTGGGACAGATCGCCTTCGCCGATCAGAATGGCGCCGATGCCCGGCACGTTCTTCAGCATGTCGTCGAGGTTCTCGACGCCCTTGGTGTCCTCGATCTGAATGATGCAGAAAATCTCACCTTCGGGGTTGAGCGGCCAGACGTCGGCCTTCTTGTAGTAGTCCTGCTGGCTCAAGCCCCAGTAGCGGGCGGCCGCGGTCGGTCCGTCGCCGCGGATGCCGACCGGCTCATAAAGCGGCGCGTTCTTCATCCGCGGATACCGGCAGGCGCCGACCGCGTTGGCGGCTTCTTCGACGGTCGAGATGTGCGGGAACACGATACCGTAGCAGCCGCTGTCCAGCGCCTGCTTGGCCTGCCATTGCGCCATCTCCACGCCGTTGACCGGAATACGGACCATCGGCGTCACCGGTGGGACCAGGCCCGCCTTGGCGATCTGGGCGCGGTTGAGCATGTATTGCAGGCAGTCGCGCAGCCGGCCGCTGTCCCAGGGGTTGTGCTCCATCTCGAACACGCAGCCGTCGTATTTCGAGGCGCTCATCGCGATCGCGGAGTCAGTGTGGGCGGGGGCGAAACAGGTCAGCGCATGCTGGCCCGCTTCGAGGGCGCGGATGACGTTATTAAGACGCGGCAAATCGGCCATTTTTGGAAGTCTCCTTGAATTCGGGCGGCATCCTATCAGATGCCTCGGCGGGTTTGACAATGCCGCCGCGGGCCGTAGCATCCGGCCGACACAAACCACAAGACCTCGGGAAATCCATGATCATCGACTGCCACGGCCATTACACGACCGAGCCGAAGGACCTGCACCGCTTCCGCAAGGAGCAGACCGAGGCTGCCAACGCCAAGGACAAGAGCAGGATGCCGGCGCGGGCGCAGCTCAAGATGTCCGACGACGAGATCAGGGAAAGTATCGAGCAGAACCAGCTCAAGCTGCAGAAGGACCGCGGCACCGACCTCACGATCTTCTCACCGCGCGCCTCGGGCATGGGCCACCACATCGGCGACGAGAGCGTTTCGATCGAATGGTCGCAGATCTGCAATGACCTGATCGCTCGGGTGGTCAGCCTCTATCCCAAGAATTTCATTGGCGTCTGCCAGCTGCCGCAGTCGCCCGGCGTCGACCCGAAGGGGGTTGTTGCCGAGCTCGAGCGCTGTGTGAAGATGGGCTTCGTCGGCTGCAACCTGAATCCCGATCCGTCCGGCGGCTATTTCAATTCGCCGCCGATGACCGATAAGTCGTGGTTCCCGGTCTACGAGAAGATGATCGAGCTGGACTGCCCGTGCATGATCCACGTCTCGGGCTGCTGCAATCCGGCGATGCACACCACCGGCTCGTATTACCTGAACGCCGACACCGCGGTGTTCATGCAGGTCATCCTGTCGGACCTGTTCAAGCAGTTCCCGAAGCTGAAGTTCATCATCCCGCACGGCGGCGGCGCGGTGCCGTTCCACTGGGGCCGCTTCCGCGGCATCGCCCTCAACAACGGCAAGCCCGAGCTTGCCGAGATCATGGGCAACAACATCTTCTTCGACACCTGCGTCTATCATCAGCCGGGCATCGACCTGCTCACCAAGGTGGTGCCGGTCGACAATATCCTGTTCGCCTCGGAGATGGTCGGCGCCGTCAAGGGCAACGACCCACGCACCGGCTTCGGCTTCGACGACACCAAGCGCTACGTCGACAAGGCCGCGCTGTCGGATGCTGACAAGGCGAAGATCTTCGAAGGCAATGCCTACAAGGTCTACGGCCGGCTGAAGGCTCAGATCGCCAAGCAGGCGGCGTAAACAGCGAGACTGAATAAACAGCGAGACTGAAATCGACTCTCGCCACTTGCGCTCTTCACCTCTCCCGTGGGGAGAGGTCGACGCGCGAAGCGCGGCGGGTGAGGGTGTACGGTCTATCGATAGTCCGTACACCCTCACCCCAACCCTCTCCCCACGGGAGAGGGAGTTCACTGCCTGCGCTGCAACCGCTTCATCTCCACTGAATCGCGCTCCAGCCTGTATCGGCTGCAACTCAGACGCGCTACCCTGTCGTGGTGCCATTTCACGACAGGGGGCTTTCATGCGCCGGGTGAATGCAGTCGCGGCCACGGCCGCAGTTTTTTGTGCACTCTCTCAATTCTCTGGTTCTGCGCTGGCCGACGTGACCGCCTTTGAAGGCGCGCGGCTGATCGTCGGCGATGGCCGTGTCATCGAGAACGCCACGCTGCTGATGGACGGCACGAAGATCGTGCAGGCCGGCGCGGGCGTGACCGTGCCCGCCGACGCCAAGCGCGTGAATGTCTCCGGCAAGACCGTGATGCCGGCGCTGATCGACAGCCATGTGCACCTGAGCTACACGCGCGACAAGCTCATTCGCGATCTCCGGCAGCGCGGCTACTGGGGCGTCGGTGCCGCCCAGAGTCTCGGCCTCGACAATCTTGAACTGCTTTCGGTGCGCAACGAGGTCATTCCAGGCGCTGCGCGCTTCCTCAGCGCCGGCCACGGCATCACCCGCAAGGAGCCGATGCGGCCGACCTTCCAGATCGAGAGCGAGGATGAGGCCCGCAAGGCGGTCCGCGAAAACGTCGCGCTCGGCGTGCAGCTCATCAAGATCTGGGTCGACGATCGCGACGGCAAGGTCCAGAAGGTCACGCCCGCGCAATACGGCGCCGCGATCGACGAGGCGCACAAAGCAGGCATCCGTGCGATCGCGCACGTCTTCAACATGGAGGACGCCAAGGGCCTGATGCGCGCCGGCATCGACGCTTTCGCTCATGGCATCCGCGATCAGGACGTCGACGAAGAAACCGTGGCGATGTTCAAGGCGCGGCCGGGCATCGTGCTCAATCCGAACCTGCCGGACCGCGGCGTGAAGGTCGACCGGAGCTGGATGCAGGCCGGCATGACGCCCGAGGAGTTCGCCAAGCTCGAACGGGAAAACCTCGACCTGCCGAAGGTGCAGCAATTCCACGGCATCCAGGCGCGCAATCTCGCCAAGATGAACGCGGCCGGCGTGTTCATCGTCATGGGCACCGACGGCAACCGGCCGTGGGGGCCGCATGAGGAGATGGAGGATATGGTGCTGGCCGGCATGACCCCGGCCCAGGTGCTGATCGCCTCCACGAAGAACGGCGCCCAGTTCCTGCGGATCGCGGACGCCGGCACGCTCGAGGCCGGCAAGAGCGCCGACTTCATCGTGTTGGACGCCAATCCGCTCGACGACATCAAGAACACCCGGAAGATTTCGGCGGTCTACCTCCGCGGCGCCGCGGTCGACCGGTCGCAGCCTGTTCCTTGATGCGGAATAGCTGTCGGCGCTGCTTCTCGCGCAAACTGACCCCCACCCCGCCCCCCCTTCCAGGGGGAGGAAGTTCACCGCCGATGCGGCCGGGGCCGTGCCACCGTCGACGCCGCTGACAGGGACCGCCCGACTCACTAGATTGGCGGCAATCGAAAAAATGGATGCCCAAGGATGAAATTCGGACTGTTCGGCAGCGCGCAGGCGCAACGCGGCGGCCCCGACCTCGACAGCGGTCAGGGCTTCAAGGACTACATCGAATACAACGTCGAGGCCGAGGCGCTGGGATACGACTCGACCTTCGTGGTCGAGCATCATTTCACCGGCTTCGGTCAGGTGTCCGCGTCACTGAATCTCCTGACCTGGGTCGCGGCCCGCACCAAGACGCTACGGCTGGGCACCGCGGTGATCGTGCTGCCCTGGCACAACCCGGTGCTGCTCGCCGAGCAGGCCGCCACGATCGATCTGCTCTCCGGCGGCCGGCTCGAGTTCGGCGTCGGCAAGGGCTATCGCCACAACGAGTTCGCGAGCTTCTGCATCCCGATCGAGGAGGCCGACGAGCGCTTCGAGGAAGGACTCGGCCTGATCATCAAGTCCTGGACCTCGAACGAGCGCTTCTCGCATCACGGCAAGTACTGGAATTTCGAGAACATCATCGTCGAGCCGCCGACCCGGCAGAAGCCGCATCCGCCGATCTGGATGGCGGCCGGAAATCCGGACTCGATCCGCAAGGTGGCGCGGCGCGGCGCCAAGCTGATGCTCGACCAGCTCGCCTCGACGCAGCTCGCGATCGACCGCTTCAACATCTACAAGGCCGAGGTCGAGGCCTGCGGGCGCAAGTTCGATCCGATGGACGTCGCGGTCAGCCGCGCCTTCTATGTGGCCAAGAACGCCGAGGACAAGCAGAAGGCGGTCGAAGCCCGTCTTGCGAACCAGACGCGGCTCGCGAAATTGTCCCAGACCCCGGATGGCAACAGCAAGTCGAGCATGCTGTCGTTCGACCAGACATTGGACGCGGCAGCCGAAAGCGCGATGTTCGGCACGCCGGACGAGATCGCGACCAAGCTGTCGCGGCTGCGCGCCGCGGGCGTCGAGCATGTTCTGCTCACCGGGCCGGCAGGCTCGCGCGAGAACCTGCGCGCGTTCGCGCACGACATCATGCCGGCGTTCTCGGGTCCGGCGCCCAAGCCCGCAGCCACACGCACGCAGCCCCAACTCGCGAACACCTAAGTGCACAAGCCGGTTGCCCCGGCGGGCACGATCCCGCCGCTGATCAAGCGCAATACGATTCTCTTGGCGCTGTCGCAGGCCTTTGTCGGCGCAGGTACGCAGCTCGCCTACGGCATCGGCCCGCTGATGGTGATCGCGGTGACCGGCTCGGCGAGCCTCGCAGGCCTCACCGTCGGCCTGTTCGGTGTCAGCCGTTTCCTGGTGTCCTATCCGGTCGGCCGCATCACCGACAATTACGGTCGCAAGCCCGGCGTGCTGTTCGGGCAGGGGCTCGCGCTGATCGGGACGTTCGCGTCCGGCCTTGCGATGCTGGCGAACAGCGCGATCGGGCTGACGCTCGGCATGATCGTGTTCTCCATGGGCATCAGCGCGGCACAGCAGCTTCGCGTTGCCGCCGCCGATATGTACCGGCCGCGTCAGCGCGGTCTGGCGCTGGGCTTCATCGCCACCGGCTCACTCGTGGGCATCGTGCTGAGCCCGATGGTGATGGGCCTTGCCGACCACATCTCGGCGCGCACCGGCTTAAATGCGCTCGGCCTGCCGTGGCTGATGATGCCGGTGCTCATTCTCGGCGGCATGGTGCTCGTGACCTTCGTGCGGCCCGATCCGAAGGAGATCGGCATGCATCTGGAGCGCTACTATCCGGACTACGTGCCGCCGCCGAAGCCCGCGGCGGGCGCTGTGTCCGAATTCAATTCGTGGGATCTGCTGCGCAGGATTCCGACGCGGCTTGCGATCCTGTCGAACTGTGCCGGGCAGGGCAACATGGCGATCGTCATGGTGCTGACGTCGCTGGTGCTCTCGCATCATGGATACTCGCTCACCTCGATTGCGATCTCTCACGCCTTCCACGCCGCCGGCATGTTCGCGTTCACGATCCCGCTCGGCTGGGCATCCGACCGCTACGGCCGCGAATGGGTGATGTATCCGGGCGTCGGCATCGCGCTGATTGGCGCGTTGCTCGTGGCCTTCGCCGACGGTTATATGTCGGTGACGCTCGGCACCTTCCTGGTCGGGCTCGGCTGGTGCGGCGCCAATGTGGCCTCGACCGCGCTGATCGCCGATCTGGTCGAGACCCAGCATCGCGGCCGCGCCATCGGCGTGAGCGAAAGCGGCGGCGGTGCGATGACCTTGCTCGCTGCTGTGGTGACAGGCCCGTTGGTGGAATGCGCGAGCCTGCCGGCGGCGGGCGTGACCGCGGTGCTGATTGCCGTGGTGCCGCTCGCCGCGCTGGCCTGGACCAAGATGGCTGAGTTGCGCGCCAGATAAGGCTCTCAGGCGGCGATCTGGCGAGATACCTGCATCGACGGCCGCTCGATGATCTGAGCGAACACGAACGCGAACGCCAGGGCGATCGTCAGCGCGACCATCATCAGCAGGATCTGGTAGGGCAGGCCGATGTCGAAGCCCTTGCCGGCCTGCATCACGAGAATGCCGAACGAGGTGTGGGTCAGGTAGAGCGAATAGGACATCGAGCCGATGGCCAGGGACCAGCCGCCGAATTCCTGCTGCCGCAAAAACAGAATGGCCGCGGCTGCCGCCGTGATCGCGCCGGCGACCCACACGCCCGCGATGGCGAGCGAAGCCGCAATGCTCGCCGCGAGCCAGAACCACAGTCGGCGGGGATCGCCCGTGCCGGTCACGATACGCATGGCGATGACGCCGACGAGAAACTCGACGATGCAGACGTCGAACGCGTGCTCCACGGGGTAGAGGGCGCCCATGATCGCCAGCGCCAGCAGCACGGTCCATTCGATCGACCATTCGATCAGGCTGGCAAAGGTCAATCCGGCGACGATGTAGAAGACGAACTCGTAGGCCAGAGACCAGTAGGCCTCGCTGATCCATGTGTAGTGGGTCAGCGGGATGGCGTAGAGCAGGTGCGATGCCACCTGCGCCCATGAATACTCCGGCCGGTCGTCGCCCAATCCGACCGCAACCGCTGCCAGCGACCACACCGCCAGAACCAGTACGATGCTGGCGAGATAAGGCGGCTCCAGCCGGACCATCCGGCGCATCAGGAATTGCGGAAATTGCCGGAGCGAGTAGCCGCGGCCGAACAGCGACAACGGGATGACGAAACCCGAAATCACGAAGAAGACGTCAACGCCGAGCCAGCCATAGCCGAATATGGCTCTGACAGGGCCCTCCAATTGGACCGAAAAGTGAAAGAGCGCGACCGAAATCGCGGCGAAGCCTCGCATCGCCTCGATGACCGCGATCCGCCCTTGCCCCATCGTCACTCGCTCTGCCGGCACGCCCTCGTGCCAACACGCAAGCGGCCGCTGGGTTCCGCGTCACTTCTTGATCTTGTAGCCGGTCTTGAAGAACCACCAGATGATGCCGAGGCACGCGGCGAGGAACACCCCGATCATCACGATGCTCACGACGACATTGACGTCGGAAACCTCGTAGAAGCTCCAGCGGAAGCCCGAGATCAGATAGACGATCGGATTGACGAGGCTCACCATCTGCCAGAACGGCGGCAGCACGTTGATCGAATAGAAGCTGCCACCCAGGAATGTCAGCGGCGTGAGGATGAGCAGCGGGATGATCTGCAGCTTCTCGAAGCCCTCGGCCCAGAGCCCGATGATGAAGCCGAACAGGCTGAAGGTCGCCGACGTCAGCACCAAGAAGGCGAGCATCATCAGCGGGTGCTCGATCCGAAGCGGCACGAACAGGCCGGCGGTGGCGAGAATGATCAGGCCGAGGATAATCGATTTGGTCGCGGCCGCGCCGACGTAGCCCGCCACGATCTCGAAGGCGGAAATCGGTGCCGACAGAATCTCGAAGATCGTGCCGACGAAGCGCGGGAAATAGATGCCGAACGAGGCGTTCATGACGCTCTGCGTGAGCAGAGTCATCATGATCAGCCCCGGCACGATGAAGGCGCCGTAGTTGACGTTGTCGACCTGCGGGATCTTCGAGCCGATCGCGGCGCCGAACACGATGAAATAGAGCGAAGTCGAGAGCACCGGCGACACGATGCTCTGGAAGATGGTGCGCCCGGTGCGCGCCATCTCGAACTTGTAGATTGCCCAGATCGCCCGGTGATTCATTGGTCGTTCCTCACCAGGTCGACGAAAATGTCCTCGAGCGAGCTTTGCGTGGTGTTGATGTCCTTGAGCCGGATGTTCTGGCGCAGAAGCTCCTCGACCAGCCGCGTCACGCCACGGTGTTCGCCCTGCGCCTCATAGGTGTAGGTCAGCGAATGGCCGTCCTCCGACAGCGCCAGATTATGCTCGGCCAGTGCGCCCGGGATGGAATCGAGCTTCTGCTGCAGCTCGAAGGTCATCTGCTTCTTGCCGAGCTTGTGCATCAGCTCGGTCTTGCGCTCGACCAGGATCAGCTCGCCCTTGTTGATGACGCCGACACGGTCGGCCATCAGCTCGGCTTCCTCGATGTAGTGGGTGGTGAGGATGATGGTGACGCCGGCGTTGCGCAGCTCGCGCACCACCTCCCACATATCCTTGCGCAGCTCGACGTCGACGCCAGCGGTCGGCTCGTCGAGGAACAGGATCTGCGGCTCGTGTGCCAACGCTTTCGCGATCAGCACCCGGCGCTTCATGCCGCCGGACAGCGTCATGATCTTGGAGTCTTTCTTGTCCCACAGCGCGACGTCGCGCAGCACCTTCTCGACATACGTCGGGTTGGCCGGCTTGCCGAACAGGCCGCGGCTGAAGCTCACCGTGGCCCAGACGGTTTCGAAGGCGTCGGTGTGGAGCTCCTGCGGCACGAGGCCGATCATCGAGCGCGCCGCGCGAAAATCGCGGACGTGGTCGTGGCCGGCGACCGTCACGGTGCCGGTGGTGGCGTTGACGATGCCGCAGATGATGCCGATCAGCGTGGTCTTGCCGGCGCCGTTCGGCCCGAGCAGCGCGAAAATCTCGCCGCGCTCGATGTCGAGATCAATCTTCTTGAGCGCCTGAAAACCCGACGCATAAGTCTTCGAGAGATTGGCGATGGAAAGGATTGGATTCACGGTGATTGCAGTCTGATGAAACGGAGGGCCGGATATGTGCATGGGCGGTGGAAGCCGCCAGCCGTTCCGGGGCGAATAATTCGTGGCCCCAATGAGCCGCCGCAGAGCTGTTGTCAATTGGCCACAGCATGGCCATGCTTTCGTCCATTGGACCGGATGCCGGCGCGCCGCGCGCCACAAAATCCGGCCGGACCGGGAGGACACCATGACGGGCAGGCAGGCGCCTTGGGCGCTCGCAGCATTGGCGCTCGGGCTGATGACGGCAGTGGCGAATGCTCAGCAGTATCCGGACAAGCCGATCAAGATCATCGTGCCGGCGGCCTCGGGCGGCCCGACCGACGTGCCGGCGCGGCTCGCTTCGCAGATTCTACAACCCAAGCTCGGACAACCGGTCGTGGTCGAGAACCGTGCCGGTGCCGGTGGCGCGCTTGGCGCCCGAGCGGTGATCGCGGCGCCGCCGGACGGCTACACGCTCCTGGCGGGCAACACGAGCGTGCTTGCCGTCAGGCCTGCGGTGTCGGCGAGCGCGGGTTATCACCCGGTGACGAATTTCGCCGCGGTCGCCAAGGTGTCGGAGAGCTATCAGATCCTGGTGGTGCAGCCGTCGCGGCCATGGAAGACGGTCAAGGACCTGGTGGAGGACGCCAAGGCCCATGCGGGCCAGCTCAACTATGGCCACACCGGCGCAGGCGGCTTGCCGCATCTGACCGGCGAACTGTTCATGGCGCGCTCGGGCGCCAAGCTCACCGGCGTGCCGTTCCGCAGCGGCGGCGAGGCCGTCACCGCGGTGCTGAGCGGCACCGTCGAAATGACCTTCGAGAGCGTCACCATCCTGTTGCCGCTGATCCGCGAGGGAAAGCTGAGAGCGCTGGCGGTGACCAGCGGCCAGCGTACGGCCCTTGCACCTGACCTCCCAACGATGATGGAGGCCGGCGTGCCGAACTACGAGGTGACGACCTTCAACGGCATTGCGGCCCCGGCGGGAACGCCTGCGAATATCGTCGGCATGCTCAACGCCGCAATCAACGAAGGGCTCAAGTCGGACGAGATCCAGGCCACCATCGCGCGGCTTGGCGCGGTCTCGACGCCGGGTACACCCGCCGATTTCGCGGCATTCATCGCCGCGCAATACGGCAAATGGCAGGCGGTGGCGAAGGACGCCAATATCAAGGTGGATTGAGCAGGTGGTTATTTCTGCGCTGCGAGATTGCCGTCCCTGACGATCTGGCCGTAGCGCTTGCGGTCACTCTCGATCAGCTTGCCGAATTCGGCCGGACCGATCGGCGCCAGCTCCGAACCCATCTCGGCCACCCGCTTGGACAGGTCGGCATCCGAACGCAGCTGTCCAAACGCGCGCGCAAGTTTGTCGATGATCGGCTTCGGTGTTTTCGCGGGCGCCAGATAGCCGAACCAGATCGTGCCCGTCATTTCGTTGCGGCCGAGCTCGGCCATCGTCGGCACATTCGACAGCGCTTCGATACGCTTGGCATTGAGCGTCGCGAGCGCGATCAGCTTGCCGCTCTCCAGGTGCGCCTTGATCGGCGGCACCACCAGGAACATGGCATCGAGCCGGTCGGCCAGGAGATCGACGATCGCCTGAGTTCCGGCGTTGTAAGGCACAGGGGTGATGTCCACTCCGGCAGTCTTCTTGAAGTGCTCGAGCGAAAGATGCATCTCGCCGCCGATGCCCTGCACCCCGAACGACAGCTTGCCGGGATTCTTCTTGGCGTAGGCCACGAATTCATCGACCGATTTGACGCCGAGCGAGGGCCGCACGACCAGCACGGCCGGCTGGAACATCCCATTGACCACCGGCTGGAGGTCCTGCGCCGGGTCGTAGTCGAGCTTGGGCGGGAAGAACTCCTGCACCACGACCGGGGAGGGGCTGGTGAACAACAGCGTGTACCCGTCCGGAGCGGACCTTGCGACCAGCGAAGCGCCGAGCCTCTGGCTGGCGCCAGGCTTGTTCTCGATGATGAATTTCTGGCCGATGTATTTTTCCGCAGCCGCCGCCGTGATCCGCGCCGCGTTGTCGATGCCTGCGCCTGCTCCCACCGGGACGATCACGCGGATCGGGCGGTTCGGATAATCGCCGGCGTCCTCGGCGACAACCGGCAAGGAAATCACAAGCGATAAAAGGACGCCGAATGCGCAGTCCCGCAACCACGCCTCAATGTGCATGGACACCTCCCTGGTACGGATCGGCAAGCGCTCTTGATGGGCTTTGCGTATTTTTATGTCGTTGAAATTTCCATGAGGTCATTGCAAAGTCAACATTGAGATTACAATGAATTCGGTTATGCGAAGACCCATGCCAAGGCCCACCTCATCCCGCGCCGAACCGCAGGTGCCGTTCGAACGCCGGTTCGGCTATCGCTTCAGCAGGATCGCCGATGCGCTGGCGCAGCAGACCTTGCTGTACGGCCGCCGCGAATTCGGACTCAATCTCGCCGAGCACCGGATCGTGGCGGTGCTTTCGCAATCTGACGCGCTGTCGATCCGGGAGATCGCCCGCCACACCCAGCTCGACAAGGCGCATGCCACCCGCGCCCTGACGGATCTCATCGACCGGGGCCTCGCGACGCGGGTCGTCGATGCGGAGGACCGCCGCCTGCGGGTGGTCCGCCTCACACCGGCCGGCCGTTCGATCGCCAACGCCACGAGACCTTTCGTCCGCGAGCGGCAGGAGCGGCTCGAAGGCAGCGTTTCGGCGGCGGAGTTCCGCGTGTTCGACAAGGTCCTCGCCGTCATGACGGCCGAGGCGGAGCGGATGCTGGCGGAAGAAATGCAAGTCGAAAAAACACAGAGGAGCGCCGAGCCGCGGCGCGCAAGGGGGTAGACGCATGCGTCATCGCGAATTCGGGGTGCTGGTTCACGACCGCGAGCGCACCACGCCCGGCTACACACTGTTCTCGCCGCTGAACGGCAAGGCGACCTACATCATCGGACTGCACGGCGACGTCGTGCATGAGTGGCACCATCCGCTGGTGACCGGCACCTACGGATATCTCTTGGAGAACGGCAACCTGCTCTGGTCGGGGCGCCTGAAGGAAGGCCCACAGCACATGGGCGGTCGCGGCGGGCTCATCCGTGAATACGACTGGAACGGCAAGGTGCTCTGGGAGCACACCCATGTCGGCCAGCACCACGACCTGCGGCGGCTGCCGAACGGAAACACTCTCTTCCTGGGCTGGGAGTTGGTCCCGCCCGACTTCGCGAAACGGATTCCCGGCGGGCTTGCCGGCACCAGCCATCCCGACGGCTGCATGTATGGCGACACGATCCTGGAGATCACGCCGGACGGAAAGACGGTGTGGGAGTGGCAGGCGTGTTGCGATATGGAGATCGAGAAATATCCGCTGGTGTCGAACCAGCTTCGCGACGAGTTCGCGCACGCCAACGCGATCTTTCCGCTCCCGAACGGCGACATCTACATCAGCTTCCGCCGTCTCAACATGATCGGGCTGATCGACCGGCAGACCAAAAAGATGAAATGGGAGCACCGTGACGACAGCTTCGGCATGCAGCACGACTGCGTGCTGCTGCCGAACGGCAACGTCACGCTGTTTGCCAACGGCATCAACACCACGACCAATCCGTTCTCGCGGGTGATCGAGATCGATCCGGCCACGCACAAAACGGTGTGGGAATATCGGGCGAAGCCGTCCTACACCTTCTTCAGCCCTCACATCAGCGGAGCCCAGCGGCTGCCCACCGGCAACACGCTGATCTGCGAAGGGCAGTGGGGACGGCTGTTCGAGGTCACGCCCGAGGGCGAGATCGTCTGGGAGTATGTCAGCCCATTCATGGGACCGGACCGGGTGGGCGACCCATCGAACGAGGTGTTCCGGGCCTACCGCTATGCGGTGGATTCGCCGCAAATCCGGAACCGGGTGAAATCCGTCTACGCGTAGGCCTGGCACCCGTTGCCGGCGACCTGGCAGAGCCGGTCTTTGCCGACGCCCGTGCCGTGCTAAAATGCGCGCAAATCGAACCGCAAACGGGAAACGGCCAATGCACGTGCAAGCACTGGGATATGTCGGGGTCCGCTGCAGCAGCCTCGAGGACTGGGCGGCCTACGGCCAGAACTTCCTGGGCATGCAGCGCATCGACAAGTCGCGCTCGACCATGGCGTTGCGCATGGACGACCGCAAGCAGCGCATCGTGGTCGAGGCCGACGGCGGGCAGGGCATCGGTTTCTTCGGCTGGGAGGTGGCGGACGCGGCCAGCCTCGACGCGATCGGGGCCAAGCTCGAAGCTCGTGGCACCAAGGTGGCGCGAGGCTCCCGCGCACTGGCCGACGAGCGCCACGTGAAGGACCTGATCGTGACAAGCGATCCGGGCGGCAACCGGCTCGAGTTCTTCCATGGCGCCGCGACCGCGTCCGACCCGTTCCGGCCCGGCCGTAACATCTCGGGCTTCCGCACCGGGCCGCTCGGCATGGGCCACGTGGTGATGCACTTCGAGCGGCTTGCGGATGCGATGCCGTTCTATCAGGACATCCTGGAATTCAAGCTCAGCGATTTCTGGAAGCGCCCGTTCGAGGGCTATTTCTTCCACGTCAATCCGCGGCACCACAGCTTCGCGATGATGGAGACCGGCAAGAACATGGTCCATCACATGATGGTCGAGCTCTACAGTTTCGACGACATGGGCCAGGGCTACGATCTCGCGCTCGGCAATCCCGACAACATCGCGGTGACGCTCGGCCGCCACTCCGGCGACTACATGACCTCGTTCTACACCTACAATCCGTCGGGCTTTATGGTGGAGTACGGCTGGGGCGGCCAGTGTATCGATGACAGCACCTGGAAGCCGTTCGAGCGAAAGCTCGGTCCGA
Source organism: Rhodoplanes sp. Z2-YC6860 (assembly GCF_001579845.1). Classification (GTDB taxonomy): domain Bacteria; phylum Pseudomonadota; class Alphaproteobacteria; order Rhizobiales; family Xanthobacteraceae; genus Z2-YC6860. Next base: position 6,210,775 of record NZ_CP007440.1, on the reverse strand, counting down.
GCCTCTGGGGTCATGACCGCAAGTGGATGACGCCGGAGAAGCGCGAGGAGTCGCGTCAGCTTTGCATCGCTTCGGCCGAGGCAGGGCTGCGCCAGCCGGTGCAGGTGATCGAGGGCAACTACAATCAGATGACCGGCGTCTGTCCGTGGCTGGACAGCATGAAGGCGCAGAAGGCCGTGAGCTGACGCGCGCGGCGCTTTCGTTTCATCGTTGACAGGACAAGGGGCAGGACCATGAAGGCTGGTGTTGCGTCGCCGAGCGGCGTTGTCATTGCGGACGTACCCGCGCCCAAGCCGAAGCCCTCCGATATCCTGATCAAGATCAAAGCCATTGCGCTCAACCGCGCCGATCTCGGCTCGGCGCGCGGTGACACCAGCCATGGCGCCGCCACAGGCCGGCCGGTCGGCAGCGAGTTTTCCGGTGAGGTGGTCGAGGTCGGCGGCGAGGTGCACGACTTCAAAGTGGGCGACCGGGTGATGTGCCACAGCCCCGGCAGCCACGCCGAATATGCGGTCAGCGATTATGGCCGCGCCATGAAGGTGCCGGACAGCATGGGCTTCGAGCAAGCGGCGACCCTGCCGATCGGGCTCAACACGCTGCACAACGCGCTGGTCACCGCGGGCCGTATGAAGGCCGGCGAAGCCGTGATGGTGCAGGGCGCGAGCTCCGGCGTCGGCCTCATCGGATTGCAGATCGCCAAGCTGATGGGCGCCAAGCTCGTCGTCGGCACCTCGACCAATGAAGCGCGCCGCGCACGCCTCAAGGAGTTCGGCGCCGATCTCGCGGTCGACACCCGTGATCCGAAATGGCCGCAGCAGGTGCTCGAGGCGACCGGCGGCAAGGGCGTCAATCTCACGGTCGACATGCTGTCGGGGCCGACCGTGAGCCAGACCATGGAGGCGACCGCGCTGCTCGGCCGTATCGTCAACATCGGCCGGCTCGCCGGCATGAAGGCCGAGTTCGATTTCGATCTGCATGCGAGAAAGCGCATCGATTACATCGGCGTGACATTCCGCACCCGCACCGTGGAAGAGGTGCGCGACATCCTCATAAAGATGCGTTCCGACCTGTGGGACGACGTGAAGGCCGGCCGCATCCGCGTGCCGATCGACAAGACCTATCCGCTCAGTGAGGCGCGCGCCGGCCACGAGCACATGCGCGCCAACCAGCACTTCGGAAAAATATTGCTGATCCCGTAAAGCCAATACCGGCATTGAGACACGCCCGGGAAGGGCGCAGACTTGGGCTTCGCACGCCATCATCAGAATGGCGGTGTTTTGCCTGGGAGGTCTGACATGCCATCACGCCGACAGTTCATCCACACAACAGCAGCCGCGGGCGCAACGCTCGCGGTGCAGGGAATGTCCAAAGCCATGGCTCAATCCGAAAAGAAGCGCATGATCGTCGACGCGCAGGTCCATCTGTGGAAGGCCGAGTCAGAGGACTGGAAATGGGTGCCGGGGCGGAAGCCACAGCTGCCGGAGCCCTTCACCATCGAGAAGCTCGTGCCGATGATGGACGAGGCCGGCGTCGACCGCGTTGTCGTGGTGCCGCCGTCATGGCCGGGCGATCGCAACGACTACGCACTCGAAGCCGCGAAGCGCTATCCCAAGCGTTTCGGCATCATGGGGCGTATCGCGCTGGAGAAGCCGGAGTCGGCAGCATTGTTGCCGAAGTGGAAGGAGCAGCCGGGCATGCTCGGCATCCGGCTCACCTTCCAGCGCGAGCAGGCGGCGATGCTCGAGCACGCCAACTGGATTTTCCCGGCGGCCGAGAAGGCGGGCGTGCCGATCATGTTCTTTGCGCCGGACAACCTGCCGCGCTTTGCGCCCATCGCCGAGCGCCATCCCGGATTGGCGCTGATCATCGACCACATGGGCATGACCGCGGAGATCGGCAAGGAAGGGCGCACCAAGTCTGCGATCGACGAGGTGGTGAAGCTTGCGAAATACCCGAACGTCTCGGTGAAGGTGTCGGCGGCGGGGACTTTCTCCCAGGAGGCGTACCCATTCCGCGACACGTCCGAGCACATCAAGCGCTGCTTCGATGCCTACGGTCCGCAACGCTCGTATTGGGGCACGGACATGACGAACTCTTTCGCCAAGGCGACCTACCGCCAGCGCATCGAGCAGTTCACCAAGGAGTTGTCGTTCCTGTCCGAGGAAGACAAGGACTGGGTGATGGGCAAGGCGATCCTGAAGCGGCTGAACTGGGCTTAAGCGCGGCACTTCTTCAAGCCGCGACCACACTCTCTCACCGTCATCCTGAGGCGCGAGCGAAGCGAGCCTCGAAGGATGCGGCCCCGAAATCCCGGGCCGTCGCCCTTCGAGGCTCGGCCTTCGGCCGAGCGCCTCAGGGTGACGGGGATAGTTCGATCAGCGTTTCTTCAAGTTCGAGTATGGTGTCACCCCGCGATCTCGACACGCCGGCGGCGTACCGCAGGCGCGATCATCACGATCAAGATGCCGAGCGTCGCGATCAGGAAGGCGAGGCTGATTGGCCGGGTGAAAAACACCGACGGGTTGCCCTTCGACATCAGCATGGCGCGGCGCAGGTGCTCTTCCATCATCGGGCCAAGCACGAAGCCGAGCAGCATCGGCGCCGGGCTGCAGCCGAGTCTGATCCAGATGAAGCCGATCACGCCGAAGATCGCGGTAAGATAGATCTCGAATGACGAGTTGTTGACGCTGTAAATGCCGATGGCCGAGAACGCCATGATAGCGGGAAACAGCAGCCGATAGGGTACCCTCAGAAGCTTCACCCAGAGCCCGATCATCGGCAGATTGAGCACCACGAGCAGGGCGTTGCCGATCCACATGCTGGCGACGAGACCCCAGAACAATTCGGGCCGCGTGGTCATGACCTCCGGCCCCGGCTGAATGCCCTGGATCGTGAGTGCGCCGAGCATCAGCGCCATGACGCCCGAAGCGGGCAGGCCGAGCGCCAGCATCGGGATGAATTTGCATTGCGCATCGGCATTGTTGGCCGACTCCGGTCCGGCAACGCCTTCGATCGCGCCCTTGCCGAAGCGCGACGGGTCCTTCGCAAGCTTCTTCTCCACCATGTAGGAGGAGAACGATGCGATGGCCGGCCCGGTGCCGGGCAGAACGCCGAAGAACGAGCCGAGCAAGGTGCCGCGCGTGATCGGGCCGATCGAGGCTTTCATGTCTTCCATGGTCGGCATCAGGTTTTTCACCTTCTCAGTAAACACCGCGCGCTTCTCGGGGTCGCCGAGATTGGCGACGATCTCGCCGATGGCGAACACGCCGACAGCGACCACGATGAAGCCGATGCCGTCGGACAATTCGGTGATGCCGAATGAGAAGCGCTGCACGCCGGTGTTGACGTCGGTGCCGACGATGCCAAGCAGCAGGCCCATCACCACCATGGAGATCGATTTGACGATATCGCCCTGCGCAAGCACGGCGGCGGCGACAAGACCCATCAGCATCAGCGAGAAATATTCCGGCGCGCCGAAGTTCAGTGCGAGATCGGCGAGCGACGGGCCGGCGATGGCAATGAGCAGCGTGCCGAAGGTGCCGGCGGCGAACGAGCCAATCGCCGCGATCGCGAGCGCCGGGCCCGCGCGGCCCCGCCGCGCCATCTGGTAGCCGTCGATGCAGGTGACGACCGCAGAGGTCTCACCCGGCAGATTGACCAGGATGGCGGTTGTCGAGCCGCCATACTGTGCGCCGTAATAGATGCCGGCTAGCATGATCAGCGCGCCGACCGGGGCGACGTTGAAGGTGATCGGCAGCAGCATCGCGATGGTGGCGAGCGGGCCGATGCCGGGCAGCACGCCGATCAAGGTGCCGACTGACACGCCGATCAGGCAATACAGCAGGTTCTGCCAGGAGAACGCGACCTCGAAGCCGAAAATCAGATTGTGGAAAAGGTCCATGGCAGTGCGTCACCAACCGACGATGAGCGGATAGGGCAGTCCCAGCCCCCAGATGAACAGCGCCACGCAGAACGCGGTGAGACCGACCGCGAGCAGCAGCACTTCGACAAGCTTGAATTCGGTGCCGGCCGCAGCCGACCCCACGATCAGCGCGAGCAACGCCGGTATGAAACCCGCGCGGTCGATCAGGAGGCCGAACAGCACCAGCGCGGCCGGCAGCACGATCAGCGGCCGCAGCGGCCAGTTACCTTCGATCTTTTCGTTTCGCTTGAGACCGACCGCGACGAAATACAGGCCGAACAGCACCAATGCGGAGCCGAGCACGGTAGGGAAATAGCCCGGTCCCATGCGCAGCGAGGTGCCGAAGTTGTAGTCCCGGGCGATGATGACCGCGGTCGCGCCGGTCACGATCAGCATGATGCCGGCCCAGAAGTCGCGATTGCTGCGGAATTCAAGCTGCATGGATTCTCGGTGCTTACCCCGACCTCATCCTGAGCAGCGGTGCGTAGCACCGCGTCTCGAAGGATGGGGCGGCCCCATCTGTGGCGGCCTCATGCTTCGAGACGCATCGCTGGCGCGACGCTCCTCAGCATGAGGCCCGGTGAGTGTGTCACGAGTGGTGGGAAACAGCTACTCGGCTTTGATACCGCCCTTTTTTACCACCTGTTCCCACTTCTTCATTTCGCTGACCATGTAGGCGCCGAACTCGGCCGGCGATTTTCTCATCACCACCGCGCCCTCGGTGGCGAACTGCTTCTCGACTTCCGGCGAGTCCTGCGCCGCGGTGAGTGCGGCGTAGACCTTGTCAATGATGGGCTGTGGCGTTCCGGCCGGCGCGACGATGCCCCACCAGTTCACGGCCTCGTAGGTCGGCACGGTCTCGGAGACCGAGGGAACGTCCGGCAGCACCTTGCTTCGCTCCTTGGAGCCCACGCCGATGGCGCGGAGCTTGCCGGTCTTGATGTGCGGTGTGGTCTGCACCAGCGACGAGAACATCACCTTGGTGTGGCCGCCGATCACGTCGATCATGGATGGGCCGCCGCCCTTGAACGGCACATGCAGAATATCGACGCCGGCTTCGAGCTTGAACAACTCGCCGCCGAGATGCTGGAAGCTGCCGATGCCGGCCGAGGCGTATTGCAATTCGCCCGGCTGCTTCTTGGCGAGATCAAAGAGTTCCTTGATCGAATGCACCGGCAGGCTCGGATGCACGACCACGACGTTCGGTCCGGCGCCCATGATGCCGATCGGCACGAAATCCTTGATCGGATCGTAGGGCAATTTGTAGAGCCACGGATTGACCGCGTGTGCGAGCGAAATCACGAGCAGCGTGTAGCCGTCCGGCGGCGCATGCGCGGCGATCTCGGTGCCGACCACGCCACCGGCGCCGGCGCGATTGTCGATGATCACCTGCTTGCCGAGCTTGTCGCTGAGCGCGGTGCCGATCATGCGGCCGACCACGTCGTTGCTGCCGCCCGGCGGGAACGGGATGATCAGCCGCACCGGGCGGTTCGGATAGTCGGATTGGGCCAGCGCGGGTGCGGCCAGTGCCAGCAGCATGCCTGCGGCGGCAAGACTTGTGGCTATAAGGCTTGCGACTACAAGATTTGCAGCCACAAAGCGTCTCGAACGAACGGATCGCATCAATTTCCCTCCCGTTATTGGGCCGACAGTTCGGGCGTCGTCATCGTGTCGATGCCGCCGCCGCACCAGGCCGTTATTTATCCTCGCGCGTGCGAGGTCGTGCGTCGCCCTTTTCCGGACTTATGGATACATCATGTCCCCGGCGTAACAAATGCCTTGGAAAATCTTCCGGCGCGCCCGCGACAAAATGAGCCTGGGCCCTCAGAACTTGATCTCTTGGATCTGCTTCGCCCGTGCGGTCGCGGCCCCGAGCAGGAATGCCAGGTCGGTCCCGGTCGAGACATAGCGGGCACCCAGCCGCACATATTCGGCCATCAGGTCAGGCCTGCTCGAAAGTCCGCCGACGCCACAGTGCTTGCCGTGCCGGCGGCAGGCCGCGATCACGGTCTCATAAATCTCGCGCACCTTGGGGTGGTCATATTGCCCGGCGAGTCCCATGTCGCCCAGCATGTCGTTCAATCCGACCAGCACGATGTCGACGCCTTCGACCGCGACGATCTCGTCGGCCTTGGGCAGGCAATCCGCCGACTCGAACTGCACGATCACCATGGTCGCGTCGTTGATCGCCCGCGCGGTCTCCTCGGCCGGAAACGAGCGGTAACGCAGATGCGCAAACGCGCCGGTGTTGGAGCGCTCGCCGAGCGGGGGGAGCTTTGCGGCCTTGACCACCTCGCGAGCCTCTGCGGCCGAACGCACATGGGGTGCGATGACGCCGAGCGCGCCAGCATCGAGAATGCGTGAAATATAGTCAGGTGTATTGGCCGGCACCCGCACAGCGGGCATCACGCCGAGGTCCAGACAGGACATGCAAATCTGCCCTGTGGCATCGAGCGTCAGCGGCGAATGCTCCAGGTCGATGTAAAGCATGTCGAAGCCCGCGGTCTTGGCGATCCGGGCGATCTCGATCGATCGGCTGAGCCGTACCGTCATGGAGGAGACGACCTCGCCGCGGGCGAGCTTTTCTTTGACGGGGTTCCGCAACAGGTCGCTGGCTGGGCTCAAGAGGGGGCACTCCGGATATGCGGCCAATGCGCTTGGCCGGGCCTCGGGGCAGGGGGTATGCTGGCTTTGAGGAAACGCCAGCCCGCTACGCCAGCCCTGGGGACCGGAGTGTCATGAAGTACGATACCAACTTCAAGTCGGTCAAAGACCAGGTGTCGCCCGAGGAGTGGACGGCCCGGGTCGAGCTTGCCGCCTGCTACCGGCTGATCGATCAGTATGGGATGACGGACCTGATCTACAACCACGTCACGTCGCGGATTCCCGGCACCGAGCACCTGCTGATCAACCTCTATGGGCTCCTCTACAAGGAGATCACCGCGTCGAGCCTGGTGAAAATCGATGTCGAGGGCGAGATCATCCACAAGCCCGATACCGATTACGGCATCAACAAGTCCGGCTATGTGATCCACGGTGCGATCCACAAGGCGCGGCCGGACGTCAAATGCGTGCTGCACACCCACACCCGCGCCGGTATCGCGGTGTCGGCGATGAACTGCGGGCTTCTGCCGCTGTCGCAGACCTCGATCCGCTTTCACAACCACATCGGCTATCACGACTTCGAGGGACCGGCGGTCGATCTCGAAGAGCGCGAGCGGATCGTGGATGACCTCGGCGAACACAACGCGCTTGTCATGAAGAACCACGGCCTGCTCACCTGCGGGCCGTCGGTGCCGGAGGCCTTCAATCTGATGTACCAGCTTGAGCAATCCTGCCGCTCCCAGGTCGATGCCATGGCGGCACGCACGGAGCTCAATGTGCCGGGCGAGAACGTGCTGGCGCACACCGCGCATCTCTACCAGCCGGGCACGCGGCGGCCCTACGGCGTGCTGGAATGGCCGGCCATGCTGCGGCTTCTCGACGCTGAGCAGAAGAATTCCGCCTATCCGCCGTACTGGCACTAAGACCGGGATTGTGCCAATCGTCCGCCGATGAAGCCCGCACCGTTTGAATACTCCCGTCCGGCGGACATCGATGAGGCCTGCGCCATGCTTGCCGCTGACGATGGCGCACGCGTGATCGCGGGCGGCCAGACGCTGGTGCCGCTGATGGCCATGCGGCTTGCCCGGCCGACCCGGCTCATTGATATCGCTCGCATTCCGGGGCTCTCGTTCGTGCGGGAGCAGGGCGCCTCCGTGGTGGTCGGGGCGGCGACGAAACAGCATGTGATCGAGAGCGATCCGCTGATCGGCGCGAAGGTTCCGCTGCTCGCCAAGGTGATGCCTTTTGTCGGGCACAGCGCGACCCGGGCGCGCGGCACCGTCGGCGGCTCGATCGCCAACGGCGACGCCGCGGCCGAGATCGTGCTGGTCGCCGTTACCCTCGAAGCGACGCTGGTCTGGCGGGAGAACGGCAAGGATCATGAAATGCCGGCCGCCGAGTTTTTCCTGGGGCCGATGGTGACGTCGCTGCCGCTCGCAGCCTGTCTCAAGTCGGTGAGCTTTCCGGTCTGGCACGAGCCGCGGGTGGGCGTGGGCTTTCATGAGGTCAACGCAAGGCAGAGCGATTTTGCGTTTGTGTCCGCCGCGGCACAGCTCGCGCTCGATGCCGAAGGATTGTGCACGAGCGCGACGATCGGTCTGGGCGCTGCGACGGCAGTGCCGATGCGGCTCGACGCGGTGGCCGACACATTGATCGGCATCGCTTTCGACGAGGCCAGGGTTCGGGCGGCCGCCAAGGCGGCGCTCGCCGATGTCGAGATGCTGGCCGATCTGCACGCTTCGGCCGACTATCGCCGCCGGGTCGCCGTCACCATGGTGGTGCGTGCCGTCGCCGACGCCTACCAATCCGCTGCGGGGCGTTCATGAAGGTCGAGCTCGACATCAATGCAGAGACCCGCACCGTCGAGGTCGAGCCGCGCACCAGCCTGCTCGACTGTCTGCGGGACAAGCTTCAGCTCAACGGCGCCCATGCCGGCTGTGAGCACGGGGTCTGTGGCGCCTGCACGGTGCTGATCGACGGCACCGCGGTGCGCTCCTGCCTGATGTTCGCCGTGCAGGCCGATGGTTATGCCATCACCACCATCGAGGGCCTTTCGCCTGGGCCTGGCGAACTTTCGATTCTGCAGGACGCGTTCTGCGAGACACACGGCATGCAGTGCGGCTACTGCACACCGGCGATGATCCTCGCCGCGCATTCGCTGCTGTTGAAGAACGCCGCGCCGACCCGCGAGGAGATCGTCGACGCGATCTCCGGCAACATCTGCCGCTGCACCGGCTACGCGCAGATCGTTGAGGCGATCGCGCTCGCGGCCGAACGGATGCGTGGCCAGAACCAGCCACAGGACGCGACACCATGAGCGCGCCGGAAAAAAGATTCCGCTTCATCTCCTCCGATCGTCGCGTGCGCGAGGACCGCCGGTTCGTGGTCGGCAAGGGCAATTTCGCCGCCGATATCGTGCCGCAAGGCGTCAAGCATGTCGCGCTGGTGACCTGTCCGCACCCGGCGGCGAAGATCGTCTCGATCGATAAGTCCGCAGCGCTGGCCATGCCGGGCGTGCACTACGTGCTCGACGGCGCCGAGCTGGCCGGTGCGACCAACGTGCTCGCGTCCGGCTTGGAAACACCGAACGTGCCGCGAAGGCCCTTGGCGGTCGATGTGGCACGCTATGCCGGCGAATGGGTCGCGGCGGTGGTCGCAGACAGCCGGGCGCTCGCCGAGGACGCGGCCGAGCTGATTGCGGTCGAATACGAACCGCTGCCCTTCGTTCTCGATGGCGAACAGGCCTACAAGGGCGGCGTGCTGGTCCACCCGGCCCATGGCACGAACGTGCTGCTCGACCGCACCTTCGTGTGGGGCGAGGTCGAGAAGGATTTCACGGCGAGCCCGCACAAATTCCGTCATGTCGTGAAATGGGGCCGCAGCGCCACCGTGCCGGTCGAGACCTTCGGCGTCACGGCAAGCTGGGACCCCTGGCGGGAGATGCTCGACGTCTGGGCTTCGATCCAGATGCCGAAATATCCCGACCAGATCGCGATGACGATGAAGCTGCCGATGTCGTCGGTGCGCGTGCACTACGACGTCGATGTCGGCGGCAGCTATGGCGTCAAGCGCGGCATCAAGCACACCATTCTGGTCGCCTATTTGACGCGCCGTCTCGGCATGCCGATCCGCTTCATCGAGGACCGGCTCGAGAACATGCGCGGCGGCGACATGCACGGGCCGGAGCGCAACTTCGACGTCGAGGTGGCGTTCGACAACCAAGGCATCATCCGCTCGATGAAGATGCGGGCGCTCGACAATGTCGGCGCCTATGCGGGCCGCTCGCCGTTTCAATTGGGCAAGCCGGTCGGCGCCATCGTCGGGCCTTACAAGATCAAGAGCGTGCAGTACCAGGCGATCGCGGTGCTCTCGAACAAGACCGTGCAGGAGGCGGTGCGCGCGTTCGGGCAGTCTCCGACCAACTACGCGATCGAGCGCACCATCGAGGAGGTCGCCAACAAGCTTGGCCTCGACCGGCTCGAAGTGCGCCAGCGCAATATGATCCGGCCCGATGATTTTCCATACCTCATTCCGAGCGGCTCGACCTACGACAGCGGCAATTATCAGGCCGTGATCGAAAAGGTGCTGGCCAAGGCCGGCTATGAGGCCCTGGTCGCCGAACGCGACCGGCTGCGCGAAGCGGGCACGCTCGCCGGCATCGGCATTGCGTCGTGCCTCGAGCCCTCCGGCGGCAACTCGTCGTTCGAGCCGCTGCTCAATCCCAAGGTCGGCACCACGACCTGGATGGACTCCTGCCGCATCAGCATCGACCTCGTTGGTTCGATCACGGCGACCATGCACACGACGTCGGCGGGGCAGGGCCATGAGACCCTGGTCGGCACGGTGGTCGGCGAGGTGCTGGAGGTCGATCCTGACAAGGTGCGGGTCGTGCGCGCGGACTCGCTCAATTCACTACCGAGCAACAGTCCGGTCGGCAGCCGCATGGCGATCATGCTGGGTGGCGCCGCGTTCCATGCAGCCAAAAAGCTCAAGGCCAAGCTCGTCGCCATCGCGGCGCACGATCTCGGCGTGCCGCTTGAACGGATGACCTATCAAAACGGCGATGTGTTCGACGCGTCGTTGCCGGACAAGAAGCGGACCTGGACCGAGCTCGTCACCATCGGCCACCGCTACATTCACCGCCTGCCGCCGGACATGGAGCCCGGGCTGTCGGTGAGCCACATCATGCCGGTGCCGACCGGCGGCGGCCTGCCGACCGCGGACGGCCGGGTGCAGATGTATCCGTGCTACTCGTTTGAGTTCCATCTGATGCTGGTGACCATCGACCCCGAGCTCGGCAAGCCCGAGATCAAGCGCTATGTCATCGGCCACGACTGCGGCGTCGTGATCAATCCGAAGATCGTGCGCGGCATGACCATGGGCGGCATTGCCCACGGAATAGGCGCTGCTCTGTACGAGGAGTTCGCCTATAACGACGACGGCCTGCTGGTGGCGCAGAATTTCATGGATTATCTGCTGCCGTCCGCCCATGAAGTGCCGCCGGTCGAGATCGTGCACCACGAAACCCCGTCGCCGCTGACGGTGTTCGGGCAGAAGGGTTCGGGCGAAAGCGGCTATCTCGGCGCGCCGGCGGCGGTGGCGAGCGCGGTCAACGATGCGATCCGGCCGCTCGGCATCGTGGTGAATTCGCTTCCCATCAAGGTGGCGCGGCTCGGCGACATGATCGCCGCGGCGCGCGAAGGGAAAGCGATATAGAAGTGAAAGGCAAACTCTCTCCGTTCGTCCCTGCTTTCGTGGGGACGAACGGAGAGAGTTGAGTTCAAAGCAACGATTGGAAGACGGAATGATCATCGATACCCACGGCCATCTGATCCCGCCGGACCTGCTCAATACCATCCGCAAGGAAGGTCCGAAGCTGCCGTCGCTGAAGATCATCGACAACGAGCACGGCCTGGCGCTGGGCTTCGGCAATGCCAAGCCGTCGCGGCCTGCGATGAAGGGCCTGAGCGATGTCACTGGCCGTCTTGCCTGGATGCAGAAGCAGGGTATCGACAAGCAGGTGAACGGCGGCTGGCCGGACTGGTTCGGCAGCGATCTGCCTGCGGCCGAGGGTGAGACCTGGTGCCGGATGTTCAACGACGCACTGCTCTCGGCCAGCAAGGCCGAGCCGAAGTTCGTGCCGCTGGCGACGTTGCCGCTCCAGGACGGCGCCCGCGCGGCGTCCGTGCTGAAGGCGGCGATGGCCGCAGGCTTCAGAGGGACGATGATCTCGACCTTGCCGCGCGGCATCGGCAGCGTGCTCGACGCGCCCGACCTGGAGCCGTTCTGGAAGGTCGCCGACGACACCGGCGCGGTGATCCACATCCATCCGGCCTTCGATGCGGGCGAAAGCCGCGTGCATGACTACGGCCTCGCCAACGGCGTCGGCCGCGTCGCCGATGCGGTGGTGGCGATCTCGCGGCTCGCCATGAGCGGGCATGTGACGCGATACAAGAACGCCAAGATCTTCGTGCCGATCGCCGCAGGTGGCCTGCCGATCGTCGTCGGCCGCCTCAAGCGCAACCACAGCATCACGCCGGGCACCCACGATCCGATGGAGGCGCTGAACCGCCTTTATACGGACACCATCGAGCACGACCCGCGGGTGCTGCGTTTTGTCATCGAGATGATGGGCGCAGACCGTGTCATGCTCGGTTCGGACATGCCATTTCCGATCGGCGATCACGAGCCGATGGATATCGTCAACAAAGCAGGCCTGAAACCGGATCAGGTGGCGGCGATCAGCGGCGGGACAGCCGCGAAGCTGTTCCGGATCAACTGAAAGAGCGAATTCAAAGGGAGGGCGACATGAAAACAAATCTTACCCGGCTGCCGGTGCTGGCTCTGGCTGCATCGGCATTGGCCTTCGGCTCCCTGTCGAGCGCTTATGCGCAAGCAGTCGAGAAGCTCACCATCGTGATCTTCGCGCCGCCCTCCCTCGGCGCGCTGTTGCCACCAGTGATCAAGGCGCAGAAGTTTGATATCGCGAACGGCCTCGACATCAATTTCGAGGAGCGCACGCCCGACGCCTACGCGACACAGTTCAACTCGGGCGAGTTCAAGGTCGGCGGCAGCGCCTCGCTGACCACCATGGGTCTCGCCGATGTGCGCGGCGTTAAGGTGAAGTACCTGTTCAACCTGTTCGACTTCTGGGGCACGGTGGTCACCTCGCGCGACAACGTCAAGACGCTGAAGGACCTGGAAGGCAAGGAACTCGCCGGCGCACGCTCCACCACGAACTATCAGATGTCGGAGTTCTTCGAGAAGCGCGCAGGCGTTGACCTGTCCAAGATCAAAGTCGTCAACACCGCACCGCCCGGCTTGATCAGCTACGCCATCGCGGATCGCGCAGACGCCATCCAGATCTGGGAGCCGGCGTACACGCTCCTGATCACCAAGAAACCCGGCATCCGCCTCGTCGATCTCAACATCGAGAAGGCCTGGAAGGACTTTGCCGGCGGCGGCACCATCCCGTATCTCGGTGTCGGCGCGCACAGCGACTGGGCCGATGCCAACCCGGACAAGGTGCAGAAGCTCTACACCATCTACAAGGCCGCGGTGGAATGGGTGCAGAAGAATCCGGAAGAGGCCGCGCCGCTCCTGGCCAAGGGCGCCGCGCCCGAGGAGTTGAAGGCCGTCGCCGCGATGATCAAGTCGAATGAACGGCTCGCCATGAAACTTACCAAGGCCGGCGACATCAAGAAGGACATCCAGGCGGTTTATAAGGCCGGTATGGATACCAACTATCTGCCGAGCATGCCGTCGGACGCCTCGATCTACGACAAGCCGTTGAAGTGATATCTTCGCGCCGATGAGCGTCAGTCCACGCATCAGACAGTTTCTCCAGGCGTCCGCCAGCATCGTGGTGCTGCTGGCCGCCTGGCAGATCGCGTCCTACTTCTTTCCGGACTACCTGTTTCCGCCGATCCAGAAGATCATTGCGCGCACCTGGCATATCCTGGTGACGTGGTCGGAGCTGTCACAGGTTCTGGAAACTGCGTTGCGTATCTTCATCGGTCTTGCCGGCGCCTTCGTCTTCGGTTCGCTGCTCGCGATCCCGATCGGCCGTTATCCCAAGATCGAAAGCTACGTCACGCCGTTCCTGGTGTTCCTGCAGGGCATCCCGGCGCTGTCCTGGGTGATCGTTGCCATCATCTGGTTCAAAGGCACCGAGTTCCGCATCGCCTTCATCATGATCATCACGACGCTGCCGGCGTTCACGTTCCAGGTGATCGATTCCTATCGCTCGATGTCCAAGGACCTGTTCGAGATGACCATGTCGTTCCGGCCGAGCGGCTGGACGCTGTTCCGCGTGCTGATCGTGCCGACGATCATTCCGGGCATTCTCACGGCATGGAAGATCAACCTCGGCAGCGCGGCGCGCGTCGTCGTGGTGGCCGAGCTCGTCGGCGCGACCGGCGGCGTCGGCTACGAGCTTCTGCGCCAGCAGCAATTGTTCGATATGGCCGGCGCGCTCGCCTGGACCATCCAGCTCGTTCTCTTTGTCCTTGTCGTTCAGCAGGTCATCGTTTGGGTCGAGAACTGGCTTCTGCGTTACCGGCCGGTTTCCGAGCGGGCGGCGTGACGAGCATGATCCCGAAAAGTGGGAACCGGTTTTCGGACAAGATCATGCTCAATGAGAAAGCTCTATGGCCGAACCGCTGATCCGCTTCGACAACGTCTCGAAGGACTTCACCAAGCCGGACGGCTCGGGGACGTTCACGGCCGTCGACAAGCTGTCCTTTACCATCGACAAGGGCGAGATCATCGCGGTGCTGGGCAAGACCGGCTGCGGCAAGTCGACGATGTTCAACCTGCTTTCGGGTCTGATCGAGCCGACCAGCGGCACGGTGAGCGTCACTGGCCACGATCCGTTCCGGGAGTTCAATTTCTTCCGTGGCAAGATCGGAATCGTGTTCCAGAACGACCGGCTGATGCCGTGGCGCTCGGCGCTCGACAACGTTGTGCTCGGGCTCGAAATCCTCGATCGGAAGCACAGCGACGCCGTGGCGATCGCCAAGCGCTGGCTGGCGCGGCTCGGCCTGTCGGGTCACGAGAACGACTGGCCGCATGCGCTGTCGGGCGGCATGCGCCAGCGCGTTTCGATCGCGCGGGCCTTTGCGGTCGAACCGGATATCCTGCTCTGCGACGAACCATTCTCGGCGCTCGACGAGATGACCGCGCGCGACCTGCGCGCCGAGTTCGTCCGCCTCGTGAAGCAGAACGGCAAGACCGCGGTGTTCATCACCCATCACATCAACGAGGCGATGGACATCGGCGACCGTGTGATGGTGTTTCACCGCCCAGCGCGCATCGCCTACGAGACGCGGCTTGATGAAGCTGCGCGCACCACCGGTCGCCAGCCGATCCAGGACGAAATCCTGAAGGTGCTGGGCCTCGAGGCCAAGGAAGCCAAACCGGCCGAATAGTGCTTACGCCACGCGGGTTTCGGCGCTGCCGGCTTGCGGCGTTTCCTTCAGACCGGCAGACGTGACGCCCGGCACCACTTCGATAGCGATGCCGGCCTTCCTGCAGCCCGCAAGCACATCATCCGTATTGTTCATAACGTCCGCGCCGCTGAGCCGCACCACGCGGCGGCCGGCCTTGGCGAGTCCGACCATCAGTTCGGCGACATCGTCACCAGCCCTGCCAACCAGAAGCTTCTTCGCTTCGCGCCGCGCGAAATCCAGCGTCTCCATAGACACCCGTTCGTCGAACAGGATCACGTCGGCCGACTGCAGCGCGCGCATCGCGCGCAGCGTCAGGAGCTCCGGATCGCCGGGGCCGGCGCCCACCAGCGTGACGGTGCCGTGTTCGACGCGCTCGCCCTCGGTCCGAGTCTGCTCGAGCAGGAGGTCATAGTCGGAGCCCTCTGGCTCCGCGTCAGGGTGCTTCACGGCGCGCTCGGTGAACAACTGCCAGAACCGCCGCTTGGCGTTGAACGACAGACCGGTGGCCTTGAGATCGGAACGCCAGCGCCGCGCCATCTCGGCCCAGCGGGCAAAGCCTCGCGGGATCAAGGTTTCGAGCTTGCCGCGGATGGCCTGGCCGAACACCGGTGACGCGCCGTCGGTGGAGATGCCGATCACGAGCGGCGAACGGTTGACGATGGCGCCGAACGAGAAGTCGCAGAATTTCGGATTGTCGACGACGTTGACCGGAACACCGGCCGCGCGTGCGGCGTCGGAGAAGCGCCGCGCGTCCTCGTCATTGTCGAAGGCGCCGACCGCGATCGCCATGCCGGCCATGTCCGCCGGCGTCCAGGCGCGGCGCTGGATGGTGACGGTGCCCTGCGGCGGATCGATCGCGAGCGCCACGATGTGATCGCAGGTTTCCGGCGCATAGACCGAGACCTCGGCGCCTGCGGCTGACAGAAGCTCCGCCTTCCAGGCTGCGCCTTGCGTGCCGCCGGCGACCAGGGCGCGGCGGCCTTCCAGCGCGAAGAACACCGGCAGCCGTGCCAGCGGCTCCATGCGCGCCGGCGGTGTGTGAGGAATTGCATGCGTCGTCAGTGTGGCGGTCATCGGAGAAACGCTCCTTCGAGGTTGCTCGGTTTCTTCGCATTGAGTTCGTGAGTGGCGATGCTTTCGATTTCCGGCAGGCACGTGCCGCACTTGGTGCCGGCGCGAAGCGCCTTGCCGATCTCAGCGGCGGTGGCCGCCTTGCCAGATGCAAGCGTTTCCTGAATGGCGGAAAGGCCGACGCTGAAACAGGCGCAGACGATCTGCCCAGGCTCGCTCAGTCCCATACGGCCGGTCATTTGGCCGAGCTCGCGCCATTGCGGTGGCGCTTCAGCGGGCCCCAGGAACAGCGCGCCTTCGAGCTGTTCGCCGTTGAAAGCTGCGGCGCGATAGATGCCGCGCCGCCGGTCGACATACTCGGTCAGCGTCGCGTCGGGAAAAAGGTTCGGCGCGAGCTCGCGCCATGCGGCTGGGGCGTCGTTGCTGGCGAAGGCGTAGCCGGTGATGTCGGGCAAAGCGAGTTCGATCCACCAGCTGTCGCGCGGGAAGGGCAGTGCCTCGCGCGACAGCGCAAAGCCGCGATAGGTGAAATCCACACGCTCCACGGCGACGGGCGTGGCCTTGGCCTCCGGCTGCCCGGAGAACGGATCGGTTTCCGGGGCCACCAGATCGCCGACACGAGCGCACGACGCGTTGGCTGCGCTCCAATGGATCGGCGCAAAGATCGAGCCGCGTTGCTGGCCGGCGCTGGTCACGACCTTGAGCAAGCACGATCCATGCCGGCTGTGGACACGGACGAAGCCGCCGTTGCTCAGGCCATAAATCTTGGCATCGAGCGGATGGATCTCCGCGAAGGGCTCGGGCTTGTGCGAGCCGAGCCTCGGGCTTTGCCCTGAACGCGTCATGGTGTGCCACTGATCGCGCAATCGCCCGGTGTTGAGCCGCAGCGGAAAATCGGCGCTGATGTCTTCGCGGAGCGCCGGGCGCTCGGGCGCGATGAAACGCGCCTTCCGATCCGGAGTGCTGAACTGCCCGTCGGCAAACAGCCGTTCGGTCCCGACGGTTTGGCTCGCGCGCACCGGCCATTGCACCGGCTCCAACGCGTCGTAGTCCTCGTCGGGCGCATTCGAAAGCCCGCCGAGGTCGAAGACGCGGGCGCCGTCATTCTCGAACGCGGACAGCGCCGCGTGCTCGCGGAAGATCCCGGCGGCGTTGCGATAGGAAAACGCGTCGCCATAACCGAGTTGCCGCGCCACCTGCGCGATGATCCACCAGTCGGGCTTCACCTCTTCGGGCATTGGCAGGAAAGCGCGCTGCCGGCTGATGCGCCGTTCGGAATTGGTCACCGTGCCGTCCTTCTCGCCCCACGCGGCGGCGGGCAGGAGCACGTGCGGCGCAGCCGACACCGTGTCGTTGCTCAACATGTTCTCAGACACGACGAACAGGTCGAGCTTGTTCAATGCCTCTCCCATCGCTCCGGCGCGCGGCAGCGACACCGCGGGGTTCGTGGCCATCACCCACAGCGCCTTGATCTCGCCCCGTTCGATGGCCTCGAACATCTGCACGGCCTTGAGTCCCTCGCGCTCGGCCATGCGTGGCGCGTTCCAGAACCGGCGCACCCGATCGACCTCGTCAGGTGCGAAGCCCATGTGCGCCGCAAGCATGTTGGCGAGGCCGCCAACCTCGCGTCCGCCCATCGCGTTGGGCTGGCCGGTCAGCGAGAACGGCCCCATGCCGGGCTTGCCGATGCGGCCGGTGGCGAGATGGCAATTGATGATGGCGTTGACCTTGTCGGTGCCCTGCGCCGACTGGTTCACCCCTTGCGAGAAGCAGGTGACGACCTTTTCCTTGGAGCGAAAAAGCTGGAAGAACTGCGCGATCTCGCCCTCGTCGAGGCCGGTGGCCGCGGCGGTCGCTGCCGCGTCGGGCGCGATCTCTCTCGCGCGCATCAGCGCCTCGGCAAAGCCATTCGTATGAGCGTCGATATAACGCTGGTCGAGCGCGCCGACCTCGGCGAGATACACAAGGAGGCCCGAGAACAATGCGGTGTCGCTGCCGGGTGCGATGGCCAGAAAAAGATCGGCCTCGTCGCCGGTCACGGTGCGGCGCGGATCGATCACCACGATTCTGGCGCTGCGCTCCTTGCGGTTCCGCGCGATGCGCTGGAACAGCACCGGATGGCACCAGGCCGTGTTGGAGCCGACCAGCACCACGAGGTTCGCCTGGTCGAGGTCTTCGTAGCTTCCCGGTACGACGTCCTCGCCGAAGGCGCGACGATGGCCGGCTACCGTCGATGCCATGCAAAGCCGCGAATTGGTGTCGACGTTGGCGGTGCCGAGGAAGCCTTTGGCGAGCTTGTTCGCGACGTAATAGTCCTCGGTCAGCAACTGACCCGAAAGATAGAACGCGCCCGCGCCGGGGCCATGCCGATCGATGACTTTGCGGAAGCCATCGGCGACCGCTGCGGTTGCCGTGTCCCAATCGACCTCCGCGTAGCTCTTGTCGGCGCGACGCAGCATCGGATGAAGGAGCCGGCCGCGGAGGCCAAGCGTCTCTTCCAGCGCAAAGCCCTTCGAACAGAGCCGTCCCGAATTCGCCGGATGATCGGGATCGCCGGTGGTGATCGCGCCGCCCGAGCCATCCGGCCGCGCCAGCACGCCGCAGCCGACGCCGCAATACGGGCAGGCGGTGCGGACGGGAGGCGGGAGTGGGACCGGCGCGTGCATGATCAGTAGACGTCCGCCTGATAGCGCCCGGCCTTCTTCAACTCGGCGATGAAGTGAACGGCTTCATTGGTGGTGCGCGCGCCGTGTGTGGCGACGATGTCGATCAGCGCGCGCTCGACGTCCTTCGCCATGCGCTGAGCATCGCCGCAGACATAGATGTGGGCGCCGTCGGCGATCCAGGTCCAGACCTCGCGGCCAGCCTGCAGCATGCGGTCCTGGACGTAGAACTTCTCGTCTCCGTCGCGCGACCAGGCGAGCGAGAGCCGTGTGAGCACGCCCGCGGCCTTCATGCCGTTGAGCTCGTCCTCATAGAAGAAATCGAAGTCGCGCTTCTGATGGCCGAAGAACAGCCAGTTCTTTCCGGGTGCTTTGGTGGCCATCCGCTCCTGCAGGAAGGCGCGGAATGGCGCGACGCCGGTGCCGGGCCCGATCATGATGATCGGCGCCTTTGGATCGGCGGGGAGGCTGAAGGCGTGCGCCTTCTGCACATAGACACGGAGCTTGCCGCCAGGATTAATGCGTCCGGCAAGGAAGGTCGAGGCGACGCCGAGCCGGGTGCGCTTGTTGACGTCGTAGCGCACCGCATCGACGGTGAGCGAGACGCGCCCCTTGATGGCCTTGGGCGACGACGAGATCGAGTAGAGCCGCGGCTGCAACGGATCGAGCGCTTCAACCAACGCCTCGGGGTCAGGTCGCACGCCGCGGAATTTCTCGATCGCGGCGAGCACGTCGAGGGTCGCCGCGTCGCCATCGGGGTCTTCGCCCGCGGCCAGCGCCTGGGCCTTCTTCCGGCGGTCGCCGCCGGTGATGTAGGAGAACAGCTGGAACAGCATGTCGGGGGCCGGCGACAGCGACACGCCGTCGGTCAGCACCTCGCGCAGCGTGCGCCCGCCGATCGGGAAATCCGCCGGCGCGTCGAGTGCCTGGAGCACGGCCTCGACCAGCCCGGGATCGTTGGTGGGAAACAGGCCGAAGGCATCGCCGACCGTGTAATCGAGATTGCTTTCGGAGAGATCGAACTCGACATGCCAGGTCTCTTTCGCCGAGCCTTTCTTGTTGAGACGCGTGCGCGAGACGAAGGTGGCCATCGCCGGGTTGTCGCGGGAACCCGGAGTGCGTTCGGGCCTCACCGCCAGCGGCGCTTCAATCTTGATCTCAGACTTGGCTTCTGAGACCGGAGCCGAACCGATCTCAGCATAGAGCGACTTCAGCATCCGGGTGGTTTCCTTACCACCCGGCACGCAGAGGTTCAGGCGTTCTTCGTTCTTGCTGAAGATCGCGTCGGCATATCGTGCGCAGTCATAACCGCATTGGCCGCAGTCCTGCTGACCCATGGCAGCCATCATCCGGCGGTTGAGCGCCTTGCCCTCGGCAAGCTTCATGCGCTCGGCAAGCGGCATGGTGAGGTCGTGCCACGGCGCGCCGTCGTTCTCCGCGTCGCCCATTTTTTCGCCAGGCATCGACGTCGAAGCGCTCTGCGGCGACGCAGCCACCGAGTCCGCGTCCAGAAGGCCCGCGAAGAAGTCGCCCAGCCAACCGCGCTGCTCGGCGCTGAACGGCGCGCTTTGCGGCACGATCGACGACAGCGGCGGACGGATCGGGGCGTTCATGCGCTTTAGGCCGCCTCGACGTAGTGATGGCGCTCGTACAGAAATTCCAACACCCGCTGGCGGGATTTCACGTAGGCGGCGTCGCCGGCCAGTGTCAGACGCTTGCGCGGCCGGGGGAGCGGCACGTCGAGGATCTCGCCGATATGCGCCGCGGGACCATTGGTCATCATCACAATGCGATCGGAGAGCAGCACCGCTTCGTCGACGTCATGGGTGATCATCAGCACGGTGTTTCCGAGCTTGGCATGGATCGCCATCACCGAGTCCTGCAGATGCGCCCGCGTGAGCGCATCGAGCGCGCCGAACGGCTCGTCGAGGAGGAGCACCTTCGGCTCCATCGCCAGCGCGCGGGCGATGCCAACGCGCTGCTTCATGCCGCCGGAAATTTCCGACGGCCGCTTGTCTTTGGCGTGGCCCATCTGCACGAGATCGAGATTGTGCATGATCCAGTCGTGGCGCTCCTGCTTCGACTTGGTCGAAGAGAACACCTTGTCGACCGCAATCTTGACGTTGGCGTAGACCGTGAGCCACGGCAGCAGCGAGTGGTTCTGGAACACCACGGCGCGATCCGGGCCAGGCTCGTTGACCTCCTTGTTCTCGAGGAGCACGCAGCCGGCCGAGACCGGCAGGAGGCCGGCCACCAGATTGAGCAGAGTGCTCTTGCCGCAGCCGGAGTGGCCGATGATCGAGACGAACTCGCCCTTCTCGACGGCGAGCGTGACGTCCTTCAATACCTCGGTCGTGGCGGAGCCGCGCTTGAAGCTTTTGTCGACGTGATCGATCTTGAGATACGGATAGGTCGGCATCGCTGTTGTCCTCGATTGGCCGGATTAATTGGCTGACGTGCCGCGGGTGACGATGGTCGCGACGAAGGCGACGATGCGGTCGAGCACGAAGCCGATGCCGCCGATGTAGGCCAGCGCGACCACGATGTCGGAGAGCCGCGAGGAGTTCCACGCGTCCCAGATGAAGAAGCCGATGCCGACACCGCCGGTCAGCATTTCGGCCGCGACGATGGCAAGCCACGACAGGCCGATGCCGATCCGCAGCCCCGTGAAGATGTAAGGCGCGGCCGACGGGATCATCACCTTGACGAAGAACTCGAAGTGGTTGAGCCGGAGCACCGCGGCGACGTTGCGGTAGTCCTGCGGAATGTTGCGGATGCCGACCGCGGTGTTGATGATGATCGGCCACACCGCGGTGATGAAGATCACGAAGATCGCCGACGGCTGGCTGTCGCGGAACGCGGCCAGCGAAATCGGCAGCCAGGCGAGCGGCGAGATGGTGCGCAGGATCTGGAAGATCGGATCGAGCCCGCGCATCGCCCAGACCGACTGGCCGACGAGAGCGCCGAGCAGGATGCCGATCACCGCGGCGAAGCCGTAGCCGATGGCGACGCGCTGCAGCGAAACCAGCACGCGCCAGCCAAGCCCGATGTCCTGTGGACCCGCGACGAAGAACGGATCGGTGATCAGGTCGCGGGCTTCGCTCCAGATCTTGGACGGCGAGGGGAGCGTCGCGCCCTGCTTCGAGCAGAGGATCTGCCAGACCAGCAGGATCAGTGCGATCATCACGAGCGGCGGGATCAGCTTGGCGGCGATGTCCTTCGCGGCCGGAAGCAGCTTGGTTTTCAGATAGCTTGCTTTCGGCGCCGGCAGGCGCAGCACTTCGCCGGCCGGGGCGAGTGGGATTGCGGCTGCGCTTTCTGTCTTAACGGCCTGCATGTTCATCGACTTTCTCCGTCCGAAGTGCAGGGCCGCTCCTTTCGAAGCGGCCCGCGCAATTGCCGTCACACCTCGACACGCTTGATGGAAAGGCTCTTGAGGTAGGCCGTCGGGTTGTCCGGATCGAAGACCTTGCCGTCGAAGAAGGTCTCCTTGCCGCGCGACGGCGACGCCGGAATATCCGTCGCCGCGATCGACAGCTCCTTGGCGGCCGTGCGCCACAGGTCCTCGCGGTTGACCTTGTCGACCAACGCCTTGACGTCGGTGGTGGGCTCGAACTTGCCCCAGCGGATATCCTCGGTAACGAACCAGGTGTCGTGGCTCTTGAACGGATACGAGGCGTGCTCGCTCCAGAATTTCATATATTGCTTGGTGCCCTTCTCGACGCGGCCGTTGCCGTAATTGATGTCGCCCTTGGCGCGGCCGACGATGTCGGCAACCGGAACGTTGAACCATTGCCGCTTGCCGACGATGGCGGACATCTCGTCCTTGTTCTCCATCTTCTCGCACCACTGCTGGGCCTCCATCACGGCCATCAGCAGCGCTTTCGCGGCGTTCGGATTCTTGTCGACCCATTCGGCGCGCAGACCGAGCGCCTTCTCGGGATGCTTCGACCAGATCTCGCCGGTGGTACAGGCGGTGAAGCCGATGCCCTGGTTGACGAGCTGCTCGTTCCACGGCTCGCCGACGCAGAAGGCGTCCATGTTGCCGACCTTCATGTTCGCCACCATCTGCGGCGGCGGCACGACGATGGTCGAAACGTCCTTGTCGGGATCGATGCCGCCGGCGGCGATCCAGTAGCGGATCCAAAGGTCGTGCGTGCCGCCGGGGAAAGTCATGGCGATCTTGACCTCCTTGCCGGCGGCCTTCTTCTTCTCGAAAGCGGCCTTCAGCGGCGAGGCGTCGGCGGTGACTTTCAAATCCTTGTATTCGCCGGCGACCGAAATCGCCTGGGCGTCGAGATTGAGCCGCGCCAGGATGTACATCGGCGTCGGGACGTTGTTCTGCGTCACCTTGCCGGCTGAGATCAGGTAGGGCATCGGCGTGAGAATGTGTGCGCCATCGATGCCGTTGTTGGCGGAGCCGAGCACGATGTTGTCGCGTGTCGCGCCCCAGGAGGCCTGCTTGGCGACCTCGACGTCCGGCATGCCGTGCTTGGCGAAGAATCCTTTCTCTTTGGCGATCACCAGCGGCGAGGCATCCATCAGCGCGATGTAGCCGAGGACAGCCTTGGTGACCTCCGGTCCGGCCGCTTGCGCGACGTTGGCGCCGAACGGATATTGCGTTTGCACAGCGCCGAGCAGCGCGGCGGTGCCTGCGCTGGCTTTGAGGAACGATCGTCGGCTGATGGTCTTGCTGCCGGTTCGGCGGTCGCTGGTCATGTCTTCGTTGCCCTCTCTGGTTTCCCGTCGCCGACGCGCCGGCACGTGTCGGTTTCAGCCAACAAAAAAGCCGCAGCCCGAGGCGCGAAGAGCCTCCCCAGGACAGCGGCGTTGCTATGTGGCCCTTCGTTGGACCCTGACACCGCTGCTCGCGCACCGGTATCCTGGAAGGTCCTATTCAAGCGCTGTGCCAATCCGGGCTGAGCGCCAAAAGCATCATCCGATCAGAGGATTACGAGCGGCTGCACAGCGAAGAAGCAGGCCTGTTTTGAATGCTTTTGAGGCCGTCGCCGATCGCAATTTGTTGGTTTTTTGTGCAGCGCAATATTTAGGCAGGACTGCTTTCAGCTGATCGGCACCCGGCCGATCCGCCACGCCGCGAGGTGTCCGGCGATGTCGCGCGGATCGAACACCGGTCCTGCAAACGCGCCGATGCTCGCGGGCGCGTTCGCGGTCGGGCCGTTCATTCCTATAGTGGCATCGTCATAGAGATCGGGCCGGAACACCGCCATGGCGGCGCGGCACATCTCGTCGGAGAACGGCGCCTGACCCCAGCGCACCATCTGCGCATAGAGCCACGCAGCCTGCGCCGGATCGGGCCGTCCGGCGCCATCGCGGCCGACCAGCAAGTAGTTGGGGTCGCTGCGCGTCGCGCCGTCGGGTGAGACCTTGAGCCGGCCGTCGAAGGTGCGGCGAAGGACTTCAGGCGCGACGCCGATGCGGTTGGCCGGAGCGAGGAGAGCGCAGACCTCGTCGCGGTTGGCCGGGTCCTCGACGAAATCGGCGGCCTTGGCATGGGCGCGCACCAGCGCGGCCAGCATTTCCGGATTCTCGCGTGCCCAGCGGCCGCGGAAGCCTAGCACCTTCTCGGCCGCGCGCGGCAAAATATCCGAGACGAAATGCAGGATGAAGCCGATGCCGAGATCGACCGCCACCGAATTCCAGGGTGCGCCGACGCAGAAGGCATCGACGTGCCGGTTGGCGAGACTCTCCACCATGTAGGGCGGCGGCAGCACGACGAGCCGCACGTCCTCGTCCGGATCGACGCCACCCGCCGCCATCCAGAAGCGCAGGTGATAATTGTGCGTGGAGAACGGAAACGTCATGCCGAAGGTGAGCGGCTCCTGGCCGCGCTGCTTGCGGGTCGCGACCACCTTGGCCAGCGCTTTCGCGGTGACCAGCGGATCGCCAATGTTGCCGTCGGCGGCCGCCGCGAGCGAGGCATAGAGCGCAGGCGACACTGTAATGGCGTTGCCGTTCACGCCGAGCGCGAACGGCGCAACGATCGGCACTTTGACGTGGCCGAGGCCGAGGCTCGAAGCGATCGCAATCGGCGCAATCAGATGCGCGGCGTCGAACAGTCCGATGTTGAGCTTGTCGCGGATGTTGGCCCACGACACCTCGCGGACCAGCTCGACATCGAGGCCTTCGGCTGCGGTGAAGCCCTTGTCGACCGCGATCAGCAAAGCGGTCGCGTCGCAGAGCGGGATGAAGCCGATGCGCAGACGCTTGTCGGCAGCGAGCTTGTCAGGGGTCATTTGAACAACTCCGCCGCCGTGATCACGGACTGCGCGACCTCGGCGATCTTCTTGTTTTCGTTCATCGCGGTCTTGCGCAGCAGCGCGTAGGCGGTTTCTTCAGTCAGGTTCTTCGCCTTCATCAGGATGCCCTTGGCGCGGTCGATCACCTTGCGCTCTTCGAGTGCCGAGCGCGTCTTTTCGAGCTCGCTTTCGAGCCGCGAGAATGCGTTGAAACGGGAAATGCAGAGATCGAGGATGTTCTGCACCCGCTCCTTGCGAAGCCCGCCGACGATGTAGGCCGACACGCCTGCATCGACGGCAGCCTCGATCGAGGCGCGATCGCTCTGGTCGACGAACATCGCGATCGGCCGCTTCACCACGCGGCTCATCTGGAACATCTGTTCGAGTACGTCGCGGGAGGGATTCTCCAGGTCGATCAGGATGACGTCGGGATCCAGGGTGTAGATGCGCTGGAGGAGATGCGAGGTCTCGTCGATCCGGACCACCTGCACGTGGCCGGCCTCCCGCAGCCCATCCTCCAGGATGGCGGCGCGGATCGGGTTCTTGTCGACGATGACGATCTTGAATGAGGGGTCCAAAGATTGGGTCCAAGTCCGGCTGTTGAATAAAATTCAAGCAGCGTGCCAACCGCCCAGCCGGGGCGATTGCCTCGCGGAATGAAGGGCTTGGATCAAAAATGCAGCACCTTGCGGTCGTCCGCTTCCGGACGCCCAGCTGCACGATATTTGTGCGATGCAAAATAAAGCGGCAGAAATGGGCAGCGCAGCCACGAGGCGGGCGGCTTAAACGATAATTAACCAAATAAATTAATAACTTGGGCAGTCTTCCGCGAAAGGCCCGATACCGCGTGACCACGCCTTACCACCGCCAGAGCACCTCCCTCGAGTGGAACGAGCCCGCGGTGCGCGACGCGTTGCGGGTGCTCGCCGACCGGTCCCGCTCCATCTGCCTGGTCACGCCGCCATCGGCGTTCTTGCTGGATGAGCGGGTGTTCGTCAGCCTCGGAATTTTGAAGGTCGCGGCGAGCCTCGAGGCACAGCGCTGGCGGGTGAACCTGCTCGATCTGTCCGGGGTGGAGAACTTTCTCAGCCCCCTCGAAGACTATCTCGCGAGCTGCCAGGACGTGGCGATCGGCATCACGGCAACGACTCCGCAATTGCCGGCGGTCATCCAGATCGCCAACACCATCCGGCGGCTGCGTCCCGATCTCCGGCTCATTCTCGGCGGGCCGCATGTCACGCTGATCTATTCGGCGCAGAAGCTCGAGAAGAAGCGCAATGGGCTGAATGGCCGCGGTCATCGTTCTGCCGCGCAACTCGAAGCCATCTTCGACGTGCTGTGCAGCGGCGACGGCGAGCTTGCGATCTTCGAGGCGCTGAAGGATGACCCGCCGAAAGTGATCGACGGCGACGATCCGAAGGGCGGGCTGTTTCTCACCGACGCGATGTTCACCGAGAGCCCGCTGCCGGCGCGGCATCTCGTCGACCTGAAGTCGTACCACTACAGCATCGAAGGCCACCGTGCGACGAGCTTGATTGCGCAGTTGGGCTGTCCGTTCGGCTGCGGTTTCTGCGGCGGCCGCAACTCCAAGAGCCTGCGGCAGATCAGAAATCGCTCGGTCGAGTCAATCCTGTTCGAGGTCGAGAACCTACATCGCGACCACGGCTACACGGGTTTCATGTTCTATGACGACGAGCTCAATGTCTCGAAGAGCTTTGTCGAACTGATGGACGGGCTTTCCGACCTGCAGTCGCGGCTCGGCACCGAATTCCGGCTGCGCGGCTTCGTGAAGTCGGAGCTGTTCACCTTGGAGCAGGCGATTGCCATGCGCCGCGCCGGCTTCCGTTGGCTCCTTTGCGGCTTCGAGGCCGCCCACGAGCGCATCCTGGTCAACATCGACAAGCGCGCCAAGCTCGCCGACAACGACCGCTGCGTTGGTTACGCCAAGCAGGCCGGGCTGAAGGTCAAGGCGCTGATGTCCTGCGGCCATCCGGGCGAGTCGGAGGAGACCGTCACGGCGATCCGCGACTGGCTCATCCGCAACCGGGTCGATGATTTCGACTGTACCGTGATCACCACCTATCCGGGCACGCCGTATTATGATCTCGCCGTGCCGCATCCGACCGAGCGCGATGTGTGGACCTACACGCATCCGAAGACCGGCGACCGGCTGCATGCCCGCGAGGTCGACTACACGGTCTGTGCCGACTACTACAAAGGCGATCCGAACGGCGGCTACCGCTCGTTCGTCTACACCGATCATCTCAGCGCCGAGCAACTCGTGAGCCTGCGCGACATGGTCGAACGCGACGTGCGGAAGACCTTGAACATCCCGTTCAACGCCGGCGCACCGGCAATCCGCTACGAGCACTCGATGGGGCAGGGGCTGCCCGACTTCATCCACCGCACCGGTAAAACAAACGCGGCCGCCGAAGCGGCCGCGCCGAAGCAAATCGCCGTGGGCTGATCGCCCGTCCGCTCGTCAGTCGAGCGGTTCGACCTTCACGATCCGATGGTCGTGGTTGCTGCCGACCCAGAATGTCACCGGTGTCGTCGTGTTATCGACATACACCGTGCGCATGTTGGTGTCGGTGGGCATCAGATACTGCGTCCACGCACCGGTCTTGGTGTCGACCCGCACCACGCGGTCGGTGCTCATGGTCGAGGCCCAGATATCACCGTTCTTGTCGAAGCTGGCGCGGTACGGGAACGTGTAGGGCGGCAGCATGTATTCGGTGAATTTTTCAGTCTTGGGGTCGAACTGCGCGACCTGGTTGCCGCGATATTCGGTGACCGTGATGCGATCTTGATCGTCGATGACCATACGGCGGGCCCGAGCGAACGGCGTGGGCACGGGATACCAGGTCACTTTCAGGGTCTTTGCATCGATCTTGCCGAGATGGCCGCCGGTGAACTCGGCCATCCAGAGGTTATTCTTGGAGTCCGAGATGACCTGATAGATGCTGGCCGGCGACTTCAACTCGTCGGTCGGATGGAATTTCTCCCACTTGTTGCTCGCGAGATCGAGCCGGAAGATGTCCTGCGTACCGACGCTCTTGGTCCACACCTTGCCGTCGACGTCGTAGCGCAGTCCGGTGAAGTTGAGTTGGACGCGATCGTCGTTGTATTCCGGCGGCAGCGGGTGATAAGCGATCTCGCCGGTCTTCGGATCCAGGTTGCCGAGAGCGCCCTGGTACATCGTGTCGAACCAGATCTTGCCGGTGTGGTCGAAATCGATGCTGAGCAGCCCGGTCGGCGCCTTGTCCTTGAACTTCTTGATCGGATACTCGGTGAGTTTCAGCGTCTTCGGATTGAACTTGCCGATGAACATCTCGCCGAAGTCCGTGTACCAGACGTTGCCGTCCTTATCGAGCAGGATGTCATGCGGCTCGGTGGTCGGACGAACCATGTCGTATTCGGTGACGATGGCGCGGGTGTCGCGGCCCTTCGGGCGCGGCAGCGTGCGGAGTTCGTAATTCCAGTGGTCGCTGGAGCTTAGATTGATGGTCGCGAGATACTCGGCCATCTTGCGGTATTGCTCCGGTGTGCCCGAGCGGCTCGCGTCCAGCATCGGCTGTGGCTTAACCGGCTGGCTCACCGCGCCGTAGCCCTTCATGCGCGTGATCACCTGCGTCCATTCGTCAGCATCGTGCGTCGAGCGCATGATGCGCTCCATCGTGTGGCAGCTGCTGCAATCGAGCAGGTTCGCCTTCTGCGCCTCGGTGCCGGGAATGCTCATCATCCACTCGGCATTGGTGAGCTGGCTTGCGAGGTTTTTGGTCTTCTTCAGCTTGATGTCGGCGTTTGCGGTCTTCTCGGTCTCGACCGTTGCCTTGGTGGCGCCGTCCATGTCGTAGCCGACCGCACGGATCGTGATGGTGTAGTCACCGGGCTCGAGTCGATTTTCCGGGAACGCGTAGCGGCCTTGTTTGTCGGTGGTGACGCTGATGCGCACGATCGATCCCGGCTTCTGGGCGGTGACAACCACACCTTCCATCTTGCCTTCGGCCTCGGAGCTGACCGTGCCGGTCAACGCCGCCTGGCCTTGGGCCCAAGCCGTTTGAATTGTCGGATGGAAGAGCATCGCTGCTGCACTGACGGTGATGCTCAACATCAATTTGCGTTGCATCGCTTTCTCCCTGCAGAATTTGTTTTAATTTCTTGAAGCTTATCTCTGTCGGGTTCGTAACCGAATCTCTCGACAGCCGGCGCTTGCCCCTATGGTGACTCCGCCGGGCTGCCTAAACAAGGGGCCTCAGGCCGGTTGCGCCCCATCAGCTTTGTCTGGATACTTTCGTCACCAACACCGTGCGTCAGTCACGGGTGGGGAGGAGCGTCACATGGTCCAACGTCTCATGCCGACGATGGTCGGCGCAGCATTTGTCTTTGCGATTTCAATGGTATCGGCTTCCGCGGCTGACGATATCGCGGCCAAGGCACAGACCTGCAATGTATGTCACGGCGCCAATGGCATGCCGATCGATCCGAAAACCATGCCGATCATCTGGGGTCAGCAGCAGAGCTATTTGATGAAGCAGCTGCGCAATTATCGGAACGGCGAGCGTGCCAATCCGATCATGACGACGATCGCCAAAGGCTTGGCTGAAGACGATCTTCGCAAGCTCGCGGCCTACTTCGCGGCCAAGAGCTGGCCCGTGCAGCCGGCTCCGGCCGCTGCGGTCTCGCCGCCTGCCGGCATCGCCCAGTGCCAGCCGTGCCATCAGCCGAACTTCCAGGGTGGCATGCCGGCGCCGCGCCTCGCAGGCTTGAGCTACGAGTACCTGTCAACCGCGATGAAGAACTTCGCCACCAGCGAGCGGACCAACAACCTCGACATGCCGGGGTTCATGCACGGGCTGAGCGACGGCGAGCGTGATTCTATGGCGAAGTATCTCGCATCGCTGCGGTGAGTGGCGAGGGCGCTTGCGGCCCGCTAACGCAGGCTTCATTCCGCGCTACTGCGGCAGCCGATGCCGCGGTGTGCCGGTACGCAGCCGTTCGAACAACCGCTCGAAGCGATCTGCGATCTTGGAAATCTCGAACATGCGCTCGGCGTAGCTTCGAGCCTGGGTTGCCATCTGCGTCCGAAGGCTGTCGTCGGTGATAAGCGTCGCGACGGCATCTGCCATCTCGGACGCATGATCCGCGGTGACGACCCGGCCACCTTGGCTTTCCTGGACCGTGGTGGCGGCGAGGTTCTGCCATGGTGCCGCGATCACGATGGCGCGGCCGGCACAGAGATACGAACTGGCCTTGGACGGCACATAGAGCACGCCGGCCTGGCCGCTCACCATCGCAAGCAGCACGTCAGCGCTCGCCAGCACATCTCCGTAGTGCTCGTAGGGCTGAAACGGCATCACTCGCAGATTGGCAAGGCCGCGCGCGCTGGACTCGCGCGCGATCTGGTCGGCGCCCGGGCCTGACGACACCACCAGCACCAGGGTGTCGGACCTGTCGCGCAGCCTCTCGGCAAGCTCGACGAGGAGCATCGGATTTTCCATCGCGCCAAGCGAGCCGGTGTAGAGCGCAATCTTGCGACCCGCGAGGCCGTTCGCACGCGACCAGTCATTGTCCTTGTTGCCGGGCGTGAGCCGGTCGAGCGGCGACCAGTTGCGCACCACCATGCATTGGCGCTCGAACACCTCCCAGCTCTCCGACAGAATGCTGAGCATGTCGTCGGCGATCGGCACGATCGCCTCGCTACGCTGAAGCAGTTTGCGTTCGAGTCCGTGATAATAGCCACCCACCGCGATGTTCATGATCGCACCGCGACCGGCGATCATGCGGTCGATCTCGAGCGACTGGAAATCCTGCATCCAGTAGACGAATGGAATCTTGGCGCCGTTGCAAGCCGCCTGCAGCCGGCTCTGTACATCGAGCGGGTTGTTGCAGGCCATTACGATATCGGGGCCGAAGCTTTTAGTCCGCTGTGCGACAAGCCGCCCGAACGTTGCTTCCTGCCACCGCCGGCCGAAGAACGAGCGCGACAACGCGCGGCCCAGTGACAGTCCTTCGATGGTGAGCGATGGCGGATCGCCGTCCTGCCGCGCGAGATCAGCTTTCGGCGTCTGGATGTCGCCCGAATAAAGATGCAACACGTCGTGCCCGCGCCCTGCAAGCGCGCGGCTCAGTTGCATCTGCGGCGCATGGCCGAGGTAGTCGTTGATGACGATCCGCACAATCGGCGCCGGTGTTTCGCAAAACCCAATACAAGCAAAAAGTTAACCGCTTTCCTGCCGATTCGATAGGCAGTCGATCCCACTCAGCCGCGAAGCTTTGACGACAGAGGCGCGGGCCGATGTTCAGCCGTCCGAAAGAGCCAGCTTTGCAGCGCTAAGACCAAGAGGACTCCCGCCAGCGCTCCGGAAGCCCCTGCGACGAGGTCGATAATCTTGGACGTTCGACCCGGCACCCAAAGTTGAATGATCTCGAGGATGCCGGCGTAGCACGTCAGTCCGGCAACGACGAGGATGCGCTGATTGAGGATTGGATAGCCGGCCGCCAGCAGCGCTCCGGTGATGGCGTAGGCAATGACGTGCTCAAGCTGGCTTACCGACAATGTGTGCGGTCGCATCTCGCCTGGGACAAGAGAGAGAACGGCTATCGTTAAAATCGCGAGCCATCCGCCGAGCTTGAAGCAAGATTTCAGCGAGGATGGCGTCATTGAGTATTTTGTCTCGATTGCGCGGGGGGTCTGAAAGAAACGACACCGACGATGGCCACATCTTTCTTTTTATGAAGTCGTAGCGAACGAAGCTCCACCGTCGGATGGCGCCGCTCAGGCCTTGTCGGTCTCCGCCGCGTTCGTTCGTGCCGTTCTTGTCCAACGCCCGATCTTGAACCGGTCCGATACAAGAAGACTCTTGAAGCGAAGGAACGGCTTTTCGATGAAGTGCCAGGAGAAGGCTGCGAATGCCAAGCTCGTGATCAGCCCCGAGACGATCAGTTGCCCGCGCGAAATGCCAGGAATGGTCGCGATGATCGCTTGGCAGATCGGGAAGTTGTAGAGGTAGATACCGTACGAATAATCTCTTCCCTTCATGAAGGGCAGAGCGAGCCAGGACTGCAAACCGACCCATACCGTGAGATACGTCAGGAATGGGACGAGGACGAATGCCATCCTTGGATAGGGAACCGCGGCCAGGGCGACGAGACCGCAGATGATGGCTGCCCCAAAATTGAGCGGCACTTTTTCGCGGTACAGGAACGTCAAAACGCCGGCAACGAAATAGCTCACAATGGCTGATGTCGAATAAAACGTGCCCGTGATGCCGATGCCGTAAAACAGCGAAGCCGGGACGATCACGATGGCGCACGCGACGAACAAGACAAGGACGATCTGTCGACGGCCGAGAATGCCGAGGATCATGAGTGCCGACAGGATCAAGTAACAGAAGAATTCCGGCGGCAGCGTCCAAAGCGCACCGTTGACGTAGTCCGTCTTTGGATTGCTGGTGAAAACACCAGGCAGATGAAAGGTGATATGACCGACGATGTTGCCGAAGTAGCGGAAAAATTGCGGATCTGTGAAATAGTCACGCAACGGCAGCGTCGTGAATATCGCTCCCAGGATCAGCGCCGACAGCGTCACCTCCACCAGGAGCGCCGGCAGGATGCGCAGAACGCGAAAGCCGAGGAATTGACCGACGTGCTGCAGTCGGAGTGCAGATCCAGCGACCAGAAAGCCGCTCAAGGCGAAAAACATCGGCACGAACAGAACGTAGCCGCGTGTCTTGAGCGCGGAGATCGTCATCGACACGAGGTCGCCGGCGTTCGTTGCCGCCGACAAGTCGGATGCAAACGTCGGAGGCGTCGCGACAACCGTCAGCAGGCTGGTGTGGCCATAGAATATGAGAATGGCCAAGGCCAAGCGCAGAAAATCGAAGCCGGGCCCAACGCCTTTGGACGCGTCGAGTTCGGCGCCCAACATCCTGGTCTTTAAAAGATCCTTGAGCTGGAACCGTTGAGCTCCGAGCTGCTCTTGCTTCGCAATTTCGCGACGGTCCATACAACGTCCTCGACGCAAACGTGCGAAGCCGACCACTGTGACGTGATTGAAAGTTTTTCCGCGACGTCTCGGACGGGCTTAACGGCTTTGTCGCTGCGTCGCAACATGCTTTCTCGACATGCGCGATCGCCGTTGAGGACGTGTCTTGGGGCGGTCACAATGCGGCCCGCATTTCGTCCAGCAATTCAAAAATCTGAGGCGGTGCCGATCCAATCTTCGATGCAAAACGGTAGCGTGTTGCCGCGCGTGCCTGACGAAGCGGCATCAGTGCTGTTTATATATCACGACGTGCGTCACAGCGGCGCATCGCTGGGTTGGACGACGGTGCCGGCCGAATTCACCGGCACCGCCTGTGGCAACACGCGGTTTACTGGAACAAGTAATCGGCGTGGGTGAGTTGGGTTACACCGGTGATTTTGATCTGATCCTCGCCGCCGCTGTAATGGACGGTCCAAACGTCGCCGTCGTTGGTCAGCGTTGCGTCGGAGCCGTATCCGACCAGCTTGAGCGTGTCGTGCTCTCCGCTGCCGGTGTTGACATGGAAGTCGGCGATCGTGTCGAAGCCGGAATTCTTCTCATACACGAACGTGTCGTTGCCGGCGCCGCCGAACAGCCAGTCGTTGCCGCCCTTGCCGTTGAGAGTCTCGGCACCGCCGGTGCCGACGATTCTGTTGTCGAGATCATTGCCGGTGCCCGTGGTGTTCCACCCCACGAGTGTCAGGTTCTCAACGTTGTCCGGAAGCTGGAACGACCGCTGCGACAGAACCGTATCGATGCCCTCGTTGGGGTTCTCGATGATGGTCGGGTTGTCCGTCGAATAGACCACGTAGGTATCGTCGCCGGGGCCACCGATCAGAGTGTCGTTGCCGCCTTTGCCGTCCATGTAGTTTCCGCCGCCGGTGCCGATCAGCGTGTCGTCGCCGGGCGTTCCGTT
Source organism: Rhodoplanes sp. Z2-YC6860 (assembly GCF_001579845.1). Classification (GTDB taxonomy): domain Bacteria; phylum Pseudomonadota; class Alphaproteobacteria; order Rhizobiales; family Xanthobacteraceae; genus Z2-YC6860. The sequence goes on along the minus strand of NZ_CP007440.1, from coordinate 6,176,863 downwards.
CTCGGAGGATATCAGCGTTCCCCCGACGGGAGGGATGTCCGGAATATTGAAGTCGTCGGCGGCAAAATCGCCGATCGTGTGTGAGCGGAACACGAGCGTTTCGTACGTCGAAAGCGCAAGCCAGACGTCCGCGCCGTGCTGCGACATCGCACTCTGGATGCCTCCGAAGGACGAGAAGCCGTAGCCGTCGAGCTTGACGACGTCGCCGGCACCGACGCCGGCTTGGAAATCGGTGATGATGTCCGAACCGTCACCCGGGTTGAAGACGAAGATGTTGTGACCGCCACCGCCGGTGAGGATGTCGTTGCCTTGGCCGCCGGTGATGATGTTGTCGCCGGAGTTGCCGATAATGATGTTCGACTGCGAATTGCCGCAGGCATCGATGTTGGCCGTGCCGGTCAACGTCAGGTTCTCGACGTTGTCGCCGAGCGTGAAAGAAACCGACGACTTCACCGTATCGATACCGCCATTGAACTGTTCGACGACCGTGGTTCCACGGTTGGCGACGAGGTAGGTGTCGTCACCCAGGCCGCCATTGAGTACGTAGCCTGCTCCGTGATCGTCGATAAGGTCGGCGCTGGTGGTGCCGTTGAGCGTTCCGCTCGTCCCCGTGGCGACGATCGAATCGGTCGGTGCGGCGCTTGTGAGCAGCGTGTAGTGATCGAGCGTGTAGTCCGTGAGCTGATACGCCTTGATCGAGTCGATCGTGAACTGCGCGGTGGCGTCGGGATCCGGATTGCCCGGCCAGGTGCCGCCCATGGCCAGATTGGCGACCATGTACATGGCGCTGTTCAGGTCGGTCGGCGTGGCGTAGCTCGCCGTTTCGTGTCCGTCGACGTAGAACGTGACCGTGTAGGGCGTCCACTCGACGCCGAATTTGTGCTCGCCGGTGAGTTCGCCGGTCGATTCCCAATTGCCGACCTGAGTGGGAGTGGTGTCGTACCAGACCCCGGAATGAACCATGGTCTTCTGGTCACCGAACGCCTCCATGACGTCGATTTCGGGAGGCCATGTGTGGTCCGCCCGCTGGAGCCAGAAGGCCGGCCAGGCGCCGTGACCGTCGGGCAACGTCGCCGCGATCTCGAAATACCCATAGGTCTGGGCGAACGTTGCGGCGCTGCTCAACATGCCGGAAGTGAATGCGTAACCACCCGTATAGGAGGCGTCCGCGGCCGGCATGGGCGATGCCGTGATCGTGAGCTGTCCATCGTTGATGTTGAATGGATCGAACCCGAGCGAGCTCGAGGATTGCGTGCCTGGCAATCCCCGAAACGACGGATCGACATAGAGCTGCTTCTCGCTGTTGGAGGTCAGCGTATAGGCAGTCGTTCCGCCCCATTCGTATCGCGTCAACCAGGTGCCGGTATTGCCGTGATAGAGAGAGAGCGTGTCGAAGTCGTCGTTGAAGGTCTGCACCATCGAGCTGGTGTCGAGATCGAAGACGAAGCTGGCGGCGCTAAGACTGCTTGTCTGAGTGTTTTGCAGGATCAGCGATTGTCCGTCGCCGAAGAACAGCACGGTGTTGGTTCCGACCTGCTGCATGATCGCCGCAACGTCAGCGAAGCTCTTGAAGCCGAAGTTGTCGAGGCGGATGACATCGCCCTGAGCGGGCGAGAAGTCGGTGATGATGTCGGAGCCTTGGCCTTTGGCGATGACGAACATGTCGGCGCCAGCGTTGCCCGTGAGGATGTCATCGCCGTTGCCGCCGTTCAGCGTGTTGTTTCCGGAGTTTCCGGTGACGATGTTGTCGAGATCGTTGCCGACCGCGAATGAATCGCCGGAACCGAGCAGACCGATATTTTCGATCAATTGCGAATTGGAGAGCTGGTAGCCGTAGCTCCCTGTCTGGACAGTATCGATACCTCCGTTCGCTGCTTCGATGACGACGTCGCTCTGATCGCTGACGATGTAGATGTCGTTTCCGGCCCCACCGGTTGCCGTCACGTGCGCGGCATTCATGATGAGATAATCGTTTGCGCTCGTGCCGGTGAGAGTGTCGCCGGCAACGCTGGTGGTGAATGTATGGGCCGTGCCGCCGGAAGAGTTCGGCAGGTCGAACTCGATCACCACATTGCTCGACAAGATGTCGGTCGCACGGACGTTCTTCAACGTGACGGTTTCGGTATCCGACAGCGCGATGATCGTATCCCCGCCGGATTGCGTCATCCGGGCTTGCAGCTGGGCAAAATTGCTGAAGCCATAGTGCCGGAGATCCAGGAAATCGCCGGCCGCGCCGGGTGTGAAGTCCGTGATGATGTCCGAGCCGTTCCCCTTGTCGATCACGAAGGTATCGCGCCCGGCGCCGCCGGTGAGGATATCGTTGCCATCGCCGCCGTTCAGCGTATCCGCCCCGGACGTGCCCACGATCGTGTCTGCGACATTCACCAGGTTGAAGTTGGCGGCGGTCAGACTGGATATCTGAACGTTCTTCAGTAGCACCGAATCGCTACCGCCGAGCCAGATGACGGTGTCGTTGCCGATTTGACGCATCTGGGCCTTCAAGGCGTCGAAGGAGCCCCAGGAGAATCCGTCAAGCTTCAGAACATCGGCGCCGGCGCCGGATGTCGCGAAGTCGGTCACCGTTTTCATGCCGGTGCCCTTGAAGATAAGGAACGTGTCGGCACCGCCACCGCCGGTGAACGTGTCGCTTCCAAGTCCGCCGGTGATGATGTTGTTGGCGCTGTTGCCCGTGATCAGATTGCTGAGGTCGTTGCCCGTCCCGTTGATGTTGCCTGTGCCCATGAGCGACAGGTTCTCGACGTACTGATCGGTCGGAAGCGAATACGTGTACCAGGATTGAACAGTGTCGATGCCGCCATCGACGGCTTCGACGATCTTGGTCGTTGCCGCGTCGGCGATGTTATAAATATCGTCGCCCGCTCCCCCGATCACGGTGATGTTGCTGCCGCTTGTCGAGAACTGGTCGTTGCCAGCGGTTCCCGTCGCGGTGCTGCCGGATGTCACTGAGAACCATCTGGTCGACGCGCCGGATGGCGGCGTTACGACCTGGGTGATGATATCACCGTCGCCGGGGAGATCGTTGCTGAGCAGGACGTTGCCGGCCAACAGTTTGGTCGCAAGTACATTCTTGAGAGTCAGCGTTTCGCCGTTGCCGAGCGCGACGACGGTGTCCTGACCCGACTGCGAAGCCGCGGCGATGAAGCTCGAGAAGGTCGAGAAGCCGTAGTTGGCGATCTTCAGGTAATCTCCACCGCTTCCGGCGGTGAAATCGGTGATCGTATCGGAGCCTCCGCCTTTGCTGATGATAAAGGTGTCGCGGCCTCGTCCGCCTGTCATAAGGTCATTCCCTGCGCCGCCTGCGATCACGTCATTGCCAGCCGTGCCGACGAACGCAAACTGGAAATTGCCGGCCGTGAGGTCGGTCATCGCGACGTTTTTGAGAACGACGCCATCGCCATTGCCGAAATTAAGAACGGTGTCCGCGCCGACCTGAGTCATGTATTGCGCGAGATCGGCGAAAGAGCTGGCGGCAAAGCCGTTGAGCCGGACGATGTCGGCGCCGGAGCCGGTTGCCGCAAAATCGCGGATGGTGTCGAAACCGTTACCGAATGTGATGGCAAACGTATCCCGGCCGCCGCCACCGATCAGGGCATCGTTACCCTTGCCGCCATCGAGGACGTTGTTCCCCGAGTTTCCGGTGATGATGTTGTCAAGATCGTTGCCGGTTCCGCACGATGCGGCGGTTCCGGCCAGCGTCAGGTTCTCGATCGACTGGTCATTGGCCAGCGTGTAGCTCGAGGCCCAGGTGAGGACGGTGTCGTTTCCTTCACCGGGCTTCTCAATCACCGTGTCGGTCTGATTATAGACCGTGTAGATGTCGTCGCCGGTGCCGCCGGCCAGCGTGATGTTTCCCGCGCCTGCAGTCAGCGAATCGTTTCCCGAAGTTCCCACCAGGCTTGAGCCGGCGACGGAACTCGAAAACCAATGACTCGAGGCGCCGCTCGCCACCAGCGCGTCCACGGGGGACGCAGGCGCGATCGCCGCAAGTGCCATTGGGGCTGCGGCAGGAGCGGAGGAATCCTGTGCAAACACGACGCTGGACTGTGTAACGGAACTGGCGGTGACGCCTTTGAGCGTCAACGTTTCACCGCCACCCAAGGATATGATCGTGTCCGCACCCGATTGTTTCATCGCGGCAGCGAACGAGGAGAAATCAGTGAAGCCGTAATTGACGATGCGAAGGATATCGCCGGGCGAAAAATCGGTGATGGTGTCGGAACCGCCGCCCTTCGAGATGATGAAAGTGTCGTCGCCGAGGCCGCCGGTCAGAGTGTCGTTGCTGGCGCCTCCTTGAATGATGTTGTTTTGTGTTCCTCCAATCACGATGAGCTTCGGCACGCCACTATTCCGCAACACGTCTGTAACTCTCCTTTCAAGGGTGAGCTTAGACGCTACCGCGCATCTTCTAACAATCAGCGCGGCGATAACCTAAAAGTCTACATGACATAGGTGGAACTACGTACGCGCGGAACTCGCCGCGTTCGTCGCCGAGTTTTGTGCATTCGCTTATCGCGTTTGGGAAATTTCGCCGTCGGTCGCACGGCGATCATTCTCTGCTCGATGTGAAACGATAAGAAAAATCCTCGCGTGTGCGTGATCGAGTCGAGATTGCGCTCTGCGCTTCGTTGATCGTCAGGCGTCGCGAGACGCCAAGGTCTCGCGTTTGGAATTGCCGATGCTCGACTGTGGAGAATCACTTTCAAACGTGCGTCGAGGATCTTCGGCGTGTGACGTAGCGAGCCGGAAGATATTCGCGGTGAGTGTTGTGGATTGTCGGCTCGGCAGGCGAGGCGGTCCGACTAAACCGAGGGCAGGAAGTTCTCGTACCAGTTCCAAGCGTCACGCACCTGCAGTTCCAGATCTGATCGTTTGGGCGACCAGCCCAGCAACTCCTTGGCTCTCTCAGTTTTGCCGATCAAGACTGCGGGGTCTCCCGGCCGTCGAGGGTCAATCTTGACGGCGACAGGGCGCCCGCACACGCGTTCCACCGTTGCGAGGACTTCTCTGACTGAAAAGCCCTTCGAGTTCGCGAGATTGATGCCGCAGCTTTTGCCGCCGCGGGCCAGATACTTGAGGGCAAGGATGTGTGCGTCGGCCAGGTCGTTGACGTGAATGTAGTCGCGGATGCAGGTCCCGTCCGGGGTGTCGTAGTCGTCGCCAAAGATGGAGACTGTCGAACCCTTCAGAGCCGCACGCACAATGATCGGGATGAGGTGCGTTTCCGGATCGTGCCGTTCTCCGATTTCGCCGTCCGGGTCGCATCCTGCGGCGTTGAAGTAACGCAAGGCGACCCACGGAAGGCCGCTCGCCTGGTTTGCATCGGCAAGCATATGCTCGACGTAGAGCTTAGAACGCCCATAAGGGTTGATGGGCCGATGGGGATGATCCTCGTCAACGGGCACCGAGGCTGGATTGCCGTAGATCGCCGCAGTCGAAGAGAACACGAAGGGTGGGGCGCCGTGCTCGATCACGGCCTGCAGCAATACTGCGGTGGCTCCCACATTGTTCGAGTAGTAGAGCGCAGGCTGCTGCACGGACTCACCGACGCTCGTGAACGCCGAAAAGTGCATCACACCAATTGGGCGGTAGCGATTGAGGATTTCGCGAACCCGCGCTCCATCGCCGATGTCGGCGACTTCGAGAGGTCCCCATTTCACGGAAGACCGGAACCCGCGGGATAGATTGTCCAGGACGATAGGCTGGTAGCCCGCAGCAGCCAGCCGCTTGCAGACGTGGCTTCCAATGAAGCCTGCGCCTCCGGTAACCAGCACGTTTCCAGCATCAGACATTTTGCAGCGGATCCCATTCCTGCATCGAGCACCAAGCGTGTGTGCCGACAATTTCTACGACAATGTGACGGCACCCTATCAAGCCCTCACGACGCAACCGGATCAAGCGGCACTTAGCGCGGTACCGGTGAACCATGGCGCAGCTGCCCCCCGCGACAGCATTGTCGAGTGACGCACAGTTCGATTCCGAAATTCGGTCAGCCAAGGGAACGATCGGCGAGATGAGGGATTCCTACGAAGCCTGCGGGGGCAAGGGAAACCTACATGAATACCAGTGTAAACATCCTTACTGTCCTTCTGAACGCTGCACGTCTTGTCGATGTCGTACGGATCTGGCGACAACCTAAACTTATTGCGATTACAGTCGCGCTTGCCACAACCAGCGTGACAGCGGATGCGCATTCAGGCTTGTGGATCAGGCCAGGCACATTCCTATCCTATGTGGATCGCCTCAGCTTTGACGCACCAACGCTCCCACCGATGGCATTCACCCGATTCTGTATGCAGCACACTGCTGAATGCGAGCAAACGTCGGCGCGTGGGTTCAAGAACGATCTCAACGAATCTTTGTGGACAGAACTGCAAACCGTGAACCGCGACGTCAATCGAACGATCGTTCCGCAAACCAATGATCGTGGAGTTCTGGCGGAAAACTGGCTGGTGCATCCGGACGCCGGAGATTGCAATGACTATGCGGTGACCAAGCGTCACGAACTCCTGCGCCGAGGATGGCCCATGAGGTCCTTGCTGCTCGCAGAAGTCGGGACCCGTCAGGGCATCCACCACCTCGTACTCATCGTGCGCATGGACAACGGCGACTTCGTGCTCGACAATCTCAATCCGAATATCGTCTCCGTCTCGCAGAGCTCCTATCGGTGGATTCGCGCCCAATCGCCGGCGCGGCCAAAGCTCTGGTTCACAATCAAGCTTGCCAGCCTCCATTGAACGGCAATCGCCACCGAACCTGCCATTGCGAGTTGCTCCAACAAGCAGCCTTCACAGATCTCATCGACTCGCCGATGGCGGCATGGCCGAGCTTGTGATGCCCAACGCTTCGGGAATAGCGATCGGGTCGTGGAAGGCCTAAAAAGATGAGCGCGCTCGGCCATTGAACGGTGGCTGCCGCGGCCCGGAAGCGGTCGATCAGATCTAGCCCATGGCTATCAACCGGCTGTGGCTGTGATATATCGGGGCGTTACCAATCGTGTAGGGACGCCATGCGGTTAGCTGCGCTTGCGGGAATTCTCTCGGGAGTTCTCTTCGGACTTCTCTTGGGACTTCAACCCAGCCTGGCTGGCGACTGCATCATTTCTGGACCTGCACCGCGGCTCGATTCCCAATCGATCGAATGGACCATGGGCATCGGTCGCGGCCAACAATGTATTCGTGGGTTGCGTTCGGCGGCGATGTTGATCAATCGGGTCGAGATCGAATCGCCCGCAAAACATGGCCAAGTGAAGGTTCAAGGCTATGCCTTCTCTTATGAGGCACCAACTGGGTTCACCGGCGAAGATTTCTTTTCGGTCCTCTTGGATGGCAGCTTTCGCGGTGTTCCGGGGCATACACTGATCAAAGTGCAGGTGAATATTCGCTAGACCGGCACTGCTGATCGACTCTCGTGATGGAGAAATTTATGAGCCGCTTATACAAGACGACCGGTCTTCTCGGACTGATGATTGCCGTTTCCCTTTGCGCGCCGCGGCAAGCCGAAGCGATCAACGCAGAGCTCGCCAAGAAGTGCCGCGAAAAGTCGATGGCCGCTTATCCGCTCATGACCACGGGCGGCAAGCAAACGAACGCAAAAGAGCGCGAGGTCTACTTTCGCAACTGCCTTAACAACAATGGGAATGTCGATCGATAAGATCGGCAGAGGTGTCGTTGGGCAGGGTTCGTTGAGAACGACTTTGTGTCGTGGAGACCTAGCTCAGCTCGTTTCGACGAGCCTCGGGAAGTTTGCGCGTTCGTTATAGCGGCAGGTGTCAAAAGCTCAACGACCGATTGGTCGTGTCTTGACGGATGCCAGGAAATTCGGGTCGGCGTCGTTGAGAATGGCTGCAAGCGTTTTTTGGGTACCCGGAATCGCAATTTGATAGGCCGTCGCAATGGCATCCTTAAGGTCGGGCCGTTTGAGGATGACCTGCGTGATCTCTGTTTTCAGCATTTGGGTGAGCTCTTCATCCCACGTCATGCCGGCGGCGACTGTCAATCGCAGCGGCGAGAGAGCGAACTCGTTGGGGCCGGTATAGAAGGACTGCTTCAATTCGGCGACCGCGGTGTCGCTGGATTTGCCGTCGTGAAGTTGTTGTGCGCCAGCCAGAACCAACCAGACTCGGGAATCGTGCGGCGACCACGACGCTGCATGGCGTGCGGCCGACAACGCACTTTCCGCATCGCTTGGCGCGAAGTCCGGGGAGCGTGGCCAAAACAGTCCGCGAGCGGCTTCTGCGATTGCTGCCTCGGACCAGAGATCGCCACGAACGATTCCGATAGCGGCCGCAAATCTCGCGCGCGAAGCTCCTGCTGAAAAAGCGTCTGCTTCCTTTGCGTTGGTTGGAAAATAACTGAGCGACGGACTGACGATGTATGCGGCCAATAACCAAACGGCAACAGCGAAAGCCGAGCCTGCCCAGCAGTAGGCGAGGGTTCGAAACAAGATGAATGCAAAAGGGCGCATGGGGATGGCGAATATCTTCTCGGCGACTTTAATGTGGAGACTGGATATATCGCACGCTCGCTTCGGCTTGTCATCCGAGATGGATCGGGGGCGGTTTTAAATGAATTCGATGGTTTGACCGTCGATCACCATGCAGGCGAGCTTGCCTGTCGCATATGCGCCGACGTCGAGATTGATGCGATTGTGGTGAATCTCAGGCTGGCGGACGGGAGTGTGTCCGTGAACGATGACCTTCCCGAACTCACCCTCATAAAATAGAAAATCCTCGCGGATCCACAACAGGTCATCTTCGCGCTGATCCTGCAGCGGAACGTCGGGCCGAACGCCCGCATGGGCGAAGAAAAAATCTCCGCATGTTTGCCGAACCTGCAATTTGGAAATCAGGTTGCGATGGGCGTCAGGAAACACCGTTGCGAATCTTTCGCCCAGCTCGCGACGCTCTTCGGGTTGTGGATTTAACGACGGCTTGAGGCCGTAGGAAATCAAGGTCTGCAAACCACCGTTCTGACGCCAGTTTCCGAGCGTTTGCGGGTCACGCAAGAATCTGAGGAGCATGGCTTCGTGGTTGCCTTTTAATAGCACCAACTCGGCTTTGATTTGCCGGGTTATCAGAAGTGTGAGGACTTCGGACGAGGCGGGTCCGCGATCGATGTAGTCGCCAAGAAAGATCTGAACGATCCGCCGAGCGCCAGCGGTGGCCATGTCGGCGTCAATGCGGGAAAAAACGTCTCGCAGAGCAGCGGCGTTGCCGTGTACGTCTGCAACCACGTAGAGACGCAAGCCTGATGGAATAGAAGGATGGTTTCGCCAAGAGCTTTTTTTTATCGGTTTCAGCATTCTGGGAAGTCGAGAGTTTTCACGGAACTAACGTTATAGGCGATCCTGACCGTAAACAATTCCTGACTGGGATCGCTCAAGGTCAAATCGGATTTACTGCCTGACCCCAACGTGATCGCAGATGGTGCTGCTTATCACTGACGCCTGCCGAAAATGTTCGGGAGGTGTCTCGTGCTGGGAAAAGGCGGCAATACGGCGGCGGCCGTTGCGATGTTGTGTCTCGGCCTTACTGGGCCGGCCAACGCATCTTTGATAGATCCGTACAAGCCCATGGCCCGGTCGGACGGCTATTTGAGCCTGGATCTGTGGCATCCGGGCTCACGCAGTCTTGCATGTCCGGAGCATCCTGACCCCTGCCGGAGCAGTCCGTCGTATGAGGCGGCTGGACTCGGTATACAGCTTCCCCCGGTACGACTGGACAATCAGTCACAACCAAGTAGCGAGCAGAAGTCACTTCAGAAGGTGGCCTTGTTGGGCTTGCCCAAGGCGCTCAGGCCGCAGCTCGATAGCATTCCGCTCGCGGCATCGACGCTCGCGCCGATGGCGCATACCGTTTTCTGTCTTCGCTACCCCAAGGATTGCGAGATCAGCAAGATTGCGTTCCGAGGTGGTGCATTCGACCTTACATCCGAGCGCTGGGACGATTTGAGAGCTGTCAATGCCGAGGTGAATCGAAGCATCCGGCCGGAGCGCAATCTAGAGGGACTCGCAGGCGAGAAATGGATCATCAATCCAAAATCGGGTGACTGTAACGACTATGCGGTGAGCAAGCAGCACAAGCTTCTTGCCCGTGGCTGGCCATCGCGCACGCTCCTGCTGGCGGAAGTCGTCACCAATTGGGGCGAACATCATTTGGTGCTCGTGGTGCGAACGAACGCGGGAGATTTCGTCCTCGACAATCTGAGGTCCAGCGTCGTCCCGTGGTCGAAGACCGGATACCGATGGCTTCGCATGCAGTCGCCGCGAAACCCAAAGTTCTGGCAAACCGTGCGCGCTGTCGGCGTGTGATCAACGGGTGCGGCTGATGCGTTGGACCAGCGCAATGTCCGGTGTCAGAGCTATAAGTATTTCGACTGCAGCGTTGAATACGGCTGGGCCGCGAATATCAAATCCGCAATAGAAACAACAAGGGGCCAAGACCTCAGTTTAGCCCCACCGCTTGTTTGCGCGTAGCGGGCTTTCGCGTTTTACAAAAATAAAGTCTGCTTGCCAAAGTGCGTCGTCAAGCGGGCGTCTCCCCAGCCCGCAAATGTCGTAAGTCATAAAATCAAATTCCCGAAGATAGCCAATGAGCTCATCGAGCAAGTGGCACTCGCGGTGGATATCGATGAGATTTACTTCGGCGAGTATAACAGAAACGCCGGGCAGAGTGGCTTTTGCGCCTTGAAGGACCTGATACTCGTAGCCTTGGACATCAAGTTTCAATAGGTCCGGCGTTATGCCAATCTCATCTACCGTCTTCATCGGATAAGATCGGGTCACAGGGACGTTTGCGTTGTTATGCTCTAAAAGAACTGACGATGCTGTTTCCAATTCATGTAGTTCGCAGACTTTCGTCGTCTCTCCAAGAAGATACTCATGGACGATGATTCTCTGATCCGAGAGTCGCTTTATCTCGGCGACACGGTCAGGAAGCACCTCGAAACAATGCACCTGGCTTTCGGGCCAGATCCGGAGACATTCTCGCGCAAAGTCGCCTCGGTAGGCACCGACATCATGGATGATGGTGGGGCTGAAGCCGTTTGCTAACAGACGTTCGAGCGACGCCGGAATGGATGGGGCGTTTAGCCGCTTGGCAAGTCGTGCACGAACAGCCGTTCGAAGATTTCTGAACATGCTTCTAAAGCACCACTCGCTATGCGTGTTGGCAAGGGGTTGAGCTTGCATCGGGGCACCCTGCATCATTATCGCTAAATCTGTCCGAAATCGCGAAATTGCCACGAAGCGATAAAGTATAAAGTCTTCAAATCGGACCGTACGCGCTATCGGGTGTAATCAGCGGGTGCGGCTGATGCGCTGGACCAGCGCAACGCCCAGTGTCAAAGCTATCAGAATTTCGACTGCAGCATTGTTGAGGCTGTTGTCACAGAACGCCAGAATCAGTGCGGCAATCGTCACGCCAGCACCGGCCATCGGGTAGGAAAAGTCGCGTCCGCGATTGAACGCGCCTCCTGCACAAATCAATGCCAATGCGATTGTCTCGGCAACCAGCAGCCACAGCATCGGCCCGCCCAATTCGATCGCAAGCTTGGCCGCGAAGGTTGGAGCCTCGGGGCGCCCGGTGACCTCGGTCTGTTGGTAGAAACGATAGACAGCCTTGAAAGTGCCGGCGCCGCTGCCACCGATTCCAACGCCGCCGATGATACGATTTGATGCAGCGATCAGATTTGGTGCAGCGTGAGCCGCATAGCGTGCCGGGAAATCGGCTGTCAGAGGCTGCGCTTTGGTCGCGACCACCAACACGGCGCATAGGGTCGCCACTCCCGCCATAGCGAGCGCTGCGGGCCAGCCGAGTCCAATACGCCGAACAAAGTAGATGATGGCGACGGCTGCGAGTCCGCAGGCGACAGCAAAGATGCCGTGGCTCGATTCATCCATGAATACGGCGAGGCCGCAAATACCAAAACCGGCGATCGAAGCAACGAGAGGCCAATAATGCCGACCTTTGGTGTTTTGTTGACCACGGCCGGTCAGTTGTCGCTCCACTTCGAAAATGAGGATATTCGCGAAAACGATCGTGCCAAAAACGCAGATCGCGTGAGCTTCGGGCCAGGGGGCCGTTTGGATTATTCCGAAAATCGCCAGCAATCCCAGTCTGCCTGAGATGAACATCAGAGAAACGGCGCCGGCTGCCGCGCCCAGCACCATGAACAGCATTTCGGCCCGCAGACGATCGATCGATACGGCGGCGGCCGCAAAGCCAACCGACACGACAAAGAGGTAATTGCAGAGAGCTATAATGGTGAGACCTGGATCGATTGTCGCATGAGGCCAAAGCGATATGCCGAGGGCTTCGCCGGCACTTTGCCAGATCGATCGGGACAGAGCTCCGAACGGCAGCGGTAGGAGTTGAATCAGAAGCCAGAGCACCGGTAGCGCTGCCAACGCAGCAATCCATCGCATCGCGATCACGAGATGGTCGGCCTCGCCTGGCCGAATGGCCCCGGGAACCATCGCCAGAGCAACAGCGCCGAACAAGCCCGCAACGACGCCCGCCAGAGGTCCGTCAAAAAACAGAAGGACAGGCGTAAGGCCGCCCAACGATAAAAGAATAATATGAGCCGCGCGCACGGGCGATCCGATCTTTGACGTCTATAAACATGATGCCTGGGGCGGGGCAAGGGGACCCTGAACCTGGACCCTGGGCGCGGCCATCGAGGTGGGGATATTGCCAGGCGGTCGGCTGGACCTTGCTTTCTCAGCGCGCGGTCAACGAAGCAGTCAGCGAGCAGGACAAGTCGTTGTCAGCTTTTCCAGTGCTTGGTCGAGACCATCGAGAAAAACCATACCTTTGGTCGACGTTCCTCCTTCTTCCACTTGCAGAGACACGCTCGGGAGCTTTGGCCATTGAGTTCTTGCCGACGTGGATAATTCGGGTGGCAATCTGACCATTCCGGGCGGCACGATCTGGCCGTCGAACTTCACGCCATTCACAACAACAATCGGTCGTGCCCTGGGGGGCAATGGCTGTAATAGGACAGCCAAGACCTCGATATCCGAGGCTGCGCACCGGATCATAATCCCCACGAAGTTCGGGTCCGATTTCGCAAGATCGCCGGGTCTTGTGATCGAAACGGCCTCGGATCCACCCTGGGGATTGGGGGTCCGGATGAACCGCCATTCGCCGATCGTCTGCGAATCCGGTGAACCCCCAGGGGAGGGTCTAACCATCTGCGTGTTTTTGTTGGCGGCGTCTTCGTAGCACTTAAGCTGAGCGTCCAAATTATCGAGTGTACGACAGCGGGTGATGTCCGGGTCGGCGGCAGACGCGACCACAGAGGACAGGCAGAGAGAGACAATTGAAATCAGGAGCGCTGCGCAAACGCGCGAAAACGAGGACGATGAATTAACGACGGCCATACTCTTCCATATTCCTCACTGAACGGCGTCATTAATTGCGATAGGGGGCGATTCGGAGCCAGCGCGAGCGACGCGCCATCCAAGGCGAAAAATGAAACCTAGGACAATGGTCCGATCCCGGCCTTGTCAGGTCCAAAACAGTTTGCCAATAATGACCTGGGAAATCCACCCAGCCCGCACGGATCGCGGACATTACAGCAACACGTTGTTGGGTGGGGGGCGCGCCGCCCGTAGTTTCGATCTGATCGATCGTCCTAAGGAGAATGCAAATGGCGGGCAGGACTTTGCAGCGGGTTGTCTACAGCGCGGCTTTCATGCTCGGCCTTGGCTTGGCGTTTACAGCCCAGGCCGCTCCGATCAATCCAGGCAGCATCAATCGCGTTGCGAACACCGAACTGGAGCAGGCTTCATTTTGGGGATTGCCGTTCCCGTATGGATATGAGGAACGGCCCTCCGAATGCGTACGCTATGTTCGGGTGAAAACGCGCCATGGCGTCATCCGCAAGCGGGTTTGGGTCTGCGATTAAGCGTGTCGCGTCATCGCTAAAGCGGTGACCCGCCAGGGCTCCCAGTCAGCGCTGATTAATCCATTGCCGTTACACACCGATGCGGATTGGATTTCCGCTCGATGGTGTCCCGAATTGGCGCAGTGAGCTTTGGTTTGCGTTTCCCAATGCAGCTTTTAAATTTGCGGCGCGCCACCTTGATTGTGGCCGTTTCGCTCGCGTTGGTTGCACTGTGGACGCCCGGCAGGGTCCATGCGGCTGCTTCCGGCGTCCGGCATATCCTCATGGGCTCGCTGTCTTTCGGCGGGCCGCCTGCGAGCGCGCCGCGCCAATCCGCGTCCGGCGCGCGCGAGCGAGAGGGCGCCACGGCCGACATCCAAACAGACGTGCGCATTTCAGATCATGCGCCTGGCGTCGATTTTTATGGCGTCATCACAACCAGGTTTTCAGATGTTCGCTGGGGTCAGCAGACAGCTGAACAGACTATTTGGGAGGCCACGAAGTGCCATTTCGACAGGGGGCTTCCCAAGGTTTCCGTGCTTGGATTTCGAGGGGACATAACTCACGGTGATACCAGCACGCGCGTCATGGCTACCCCTCGCCAGATTGGCAAGCTTGTCCCGGATGACGAAATCCTGACCACGCGTCGGGTGCCTGCCGGCCTTAATCGAGATGGCGCTGAGCTTTTGATACAAGCCGTGACCAAGACGAGCGAACTTGCATTAAGTTTGCGATTGGTCGTAAAGTATTGTGATCTTTAAGCCACAGTATGGAGAGAAAAATCGCGAAATCAGATGTGATTTTGAAAAACCCCAACGTCTTCCATTCTTTAACATTAAGTTGTTAACATCCGATACCGATCTTCGCGGGCGAAAGGGTTGTGCACGCGGAGAACTTGTATTTAGGTAGCGTAAACACGGGGGGGTTCGTGGGACCCAATTTTAGTGTCGGAATGCTGCGCCTCGGTGCAGGCGCTCTGCTCTGTAGTCTGGCGACTGGATGCATTCAAACCCCCGCATCCGGCCCTTGGACTGCCAGCGTGGAGACGCAGATCGCGACCAGCGTTCCTTACGGGCTGGTAAAGCTCAACCCGACCAGCGCCGCAATTCTGGCGCAGTTTGAACCCGCGACATTGGCTGGCGCCTTCAAAGATCGGCGCGCCCCGACGCCCATCGTTTATGGCATCGGCGACGTGGTCAGCGTCACGATCTTCGAAGCGGCTGCCGGTGGTCTGTTCATCCCGATCGAGGCGGGCGTTCGTCCAGGCAACTTCGTTACAATTCCCGATCAGACCGTCGACAACGACGGAAACATCAGCGTGCCATATGCGGGCCTGATCAAGGCTGCGGGACGCACCAATTATCAAATCCAGAACGATATCGTTCAAAGGATTCGAAACCGCGCCATCGAGCCGCAAGTCGTGGTTGCGCAGTCGCAGCAGCGGTCGAATCTGGTCAGCGTCTTCGGAGCGGTCGGAACACCGACGCGCTTCCCGGTTCCGGGCTTGGGCGCTGGCGATCGCATTACCGACGCGATCACGCGGGCTGGCGGCATCAGCGGACAGGGTTTCGAGAGCTGGGTTTTGCTGGATCGCAATGGGAAGCGGGCGACGGTTCCGTTCGCCAACCTGATCTATCAGCCTGAGAACAACATCTACGTCCAGCCTGGCGACCGAATCTATGTCTATCGGGAGCAGCAGAAGTTCATCGCCTTCGGCGCAACGGGACAGCAGGGCGAGTTCAACTTCGACGCGTGGCGCATAAACCTGGCCGAGGGCGTTGCCAAAGCCGGTGGTTTGTTCGACACGCAGGCGGATCCCGGCTCGGTCTTCCTTTATCGCCGCGAGCCGCGCGAAGTGGCGCAGAAGCTTGGCGTAGACGTGAAGGGGTTCACGACCGAGCTGATCCCGGTCATCTTCAGCATCAGCTTCCGCGATCCGGGTGGGTACTTCACCGCCACCACGGTCCAGATGCGGAACGGCGACGTGATCTTCGTTGCCAATGCGCCGCAGGTCGAGGTCACCAAGTTCCTGACCTATCTGAACACGATCATGGGAACGGCGAGCAACGGAATCTTGCTGCGCGAGCAGGTCAAGAACACGCTCAGCCGCTAGTCTGATCTCTGAGGTAGATCGAGCCCCTTCGATCTAACATGCGTGGGCATGCAAGGCTCTGAGCGCGAGTCCCGGTTGGACCGGGGGGCTGCTTACGTCCTCCTGTTCGCGATTGCCGGCGCGCCGTTGCCTTTGGGGTCGCGTTCGCCGGTGGCGGTTGCGCTGTGGTGCGTTGTCCTCGCTCTGGGCTTGCTGCTGGCATCGCCACGCAAGCTCCATGGCGGTCAGTTGGCCTTACTCTGCGGCATCGGACTGGTCGTTTTGTGCTTCGGCTTTGTCCTGCACGAACAGCTGTCCAGCCATCCGTGGATCGGCCGCCCCAATCCGATCTGGGCAAAGGCATCAGAGGCTTTAGGAACAGACATTCCGCCAAGTGTGTCGATCGTCCGTGGCGAGCCGTTCTATGCGATGGGGCCGTCGCTCTCGTGCCTGCTCGCGCTGACGCTGGGTTTGATCGTCGGAACAGGCAAGCATCGAGCCGACCAGGCGTTGCAAGTCATGGCTTACAGCGGGCTCGCATGCGCGGTATTTGGCCTGGTGAGCCTCGGAGTCGATTTCGCGAAGATGTTCGGCCGGGATCGCATATCGATACCGGGATCGGTGACGGCGACCTTCGTCAATCGAAACACCGCAGCCGCCTATCTGGGCTCGGTCTCGATTGTCTGGCTGGTGCTGTTCCTGTCGGCGTTCCGGCGAAGACTTCCGCCTGGCCCAATCGTCTGGTCAAAGGTCTTTCGCCGGATCACGTCCGAGAGCACCGGCCAGTTGCAATGGATGCTTCGTCTGGGCGCGCTGTTTGTCTGTCTGACGGCGATGTTCCTGACCTCCTCGCGCGGAGGCGTACTCACGTCACTGTTCTCGGTTGCCGTCGTCATCGCGCTGTTTTTTCGGCGCGATTTACGGCACGGAAAAAGCGTCATTTTGCTGCTGATCGGAGCTGGCGCCATCGCGCTCGCGCTCCTGGAGCTCTTTGGCAGCGCAGTCCAAAGTCGCATTGCGTCGGGTGGGCTTGTGGAGCAAGGCCGGCTCGAGGCCTACCGATCGTCGCTCCGAATCATCGCGGATCAGCCCTGGTTCGGCAGCGGGCTCGGCACTTTCACCGAAGTGTTCCCCGCCTATCGCAGCGGCAATATCACCAGCTGGGGCACGTGGAATCTGGCGCACAGCACGCCATTCGAAATGGCCATCGAAGTGGGTGTTCCGCTGACGGTGATTTTTGCGGTCGCCTGGCTCGTTGCGTTGCTTGTCTTGTTGCGCGGAACTGGGCGCTCGCGAACCGAAACGGTCGTGCCGTTGGCTGCTTTAGGGGTCGCCTCAATCGCGTTGATGCACTCCTCGATCGACTTTTCGCTGCAGATTTCAGGTTACGCCATTGTGGTGTTTGCGCTGGTGGGAGTGGGGCTAGCGCAATCCTTCCAAGGGGAAGGCAAGTCAGGCCTTCACCGGCAAGACAGCAAGCGGACGAATTCGAAGGCTGCAAAACAAAATCGCGAACTACAGGAAATCCGATGAAGCGGTAGGGGCTATAGCCTCAAAGGGCACAGCACGAAGAACTTCAAATGCATCTGGCTTGGGCACGGGGCCCAAGCCAGACGGTCAAACTCAAGGAACTTAAGCAGGTCGAACTTCAACCGGTCGTGTGACCAGCACAAGCAGTCCGATTAAATTCCAGTCACCGGCGAGTTCACTGTCTGCGTAGTGGTCGTCGTGCCGCCGCCACCACCGCCGGTGACGCCGCCGCCGCCAAGGAAGCTGGTGCCGTTGCCAACTCCGTTCGACTGTGCGCTTCCGCCGTCGCCGCCGCCGCCACCACTGATCGGCGCGCCGGCCGCGCCGGTCGGACCGCCATTGCCGGTACCGCCGCCACCGATCGCCGCCGTCAAGGTGTTGCCGGTTGAGGCCGTGTACGCACGGATGAAGGAGAGAATGCCGGAGTCAGCGATCGCAACCTGGATCTGGTTGGCAAGATCGGGATTGCTTGCGGCCATCGCCAGGGCGGCTTGGCCAAGACCCGCGCCGATCGCACCCATGACGTCTTCAATCTGCGACTTGCGATCACCGGTCGCGGCATCGAGCTCGGCGTTCAGTTTCTGACCGGTCGCGATAATGCAGGGCATGATCGTGCTGGTCTGCTGGCGATTGTTGAGAAGGAAATCTCGAACCGTCGTTGCCAACTGCTCTTTGGATGGATTCGTTTTAAGAAACGCGTCGAAGTCTTGCTGGCAGGTCGCGACTTGCAGCGCTGGCGCAGGCTGCGCCTGACCTGAGGTGACGGGGATAGCCATCAAAACGCTTACGGCCAGCAAGCCCGGTAATGTCCGGCTGAACCATGCCTTAGGGAACATCTGTCGACTCCTTGAGATAAACGAATTTGAAAGGATGTTACTGTACCCGCGGCGAGCTTGCTAGGCCTCGCTCGTGTTCGGACACACTTTGAATTTCTTAGGTTAAACTGTCCCAATTCGTGCCAATGCTGCGTACGGGACTTCCCAAGCCCATGATATACGTAGAAATCGGTATTGCGGGGTTGTTATGACCTATTACGGTGGGCCGCTTGGAGCATCCCGGCGGCCTCGTTGGGCGATCGGACATTTAACCACCCAGGCAAATTACTCGTAATTTACTGGCAATTTCTTTCTCATTTGGTGCAAATACCTGCGGGGAGCCACGGGATTTTCGATTGCCGCCGGCTTGGCGCTGGGCGACGTGGTGGCAATTTACAGATTGACGGCAGGCGGCCTCGTTATGATGGATAGTTACAAACAAATTCCGATTGTCGAACAGCGTGAACAGGGGCTTGCAGCCGGCTCCCTCAACCTCTCGGAATTGATCGATTGGGTCATTGGGATTGCGCGGCGGCGCTACGCGATTATCGCGGCGGCTTTTGTCGCAGTGGTCGGGCTCGGATTCGTCATTCTTTTTACCTCGCCTGCTTATTACACGTCGCACGCTCGACTCTTGATAGACACGGGCTTTGCGAGAGCTGCACAGACACAGGGGCAGCAAATCCTGGGCGACTATCAAATCGATAGCGCTCAGGTCGATACTCAAATCGAGCTGCTCAAGTCCGACAAAATAGCTTTGTCCGTCGTGAAGGACATGAAGCTTGCGGAAAAGCCGGAGTTTACAGGCACGCAGAAAGGCTTCGTGCGAACGCTTCTTGGCATGATCGCCGAGCCGATTTTTTCAGGGAGCGCCGGCACCAAGGAGGTGGCCTCGGAGCAGCAACTGACCGACATGGCGTTGGGCCGGGTTCTCAGCCAGCGTGCGGTCAGTCGCGTCGGGCGAACTTACGTTCTCGACATTGCCTATACGTCACTTGATCCGGCACAGGCCGGGGCGGTCGCGAATGGAATCGCGGACGCCTACATCCTGGATATGCTGGATTCAAAATTCCAGGCCACGCGTCGAGCCAGCAAGTGGCTTCAGGACCGGATCGCCGAGCTTCGCCAGCAGGCGCTGACAGCGGACCAGAAGGTGCTGGCGTTCAAGGAAGAGAAAAAAATCGTCGAAATGGGCGGGGCAAACAGCCGGTTGCTGGGCGATCAACAGGTTGCCGATATCAGCACCCAGCTAGGACAGGCGCGGGCGGCGATGGCGGAGGCGTCCGCCCGCCTCGAGCGCATCCAGCAGGTCATGAAGCAGGATATCCCCGACGCAGCCGTCGCGGACTCCCTGCATAGCGGCATCATCACTCAATTGCGTACGCAATACCTCGATTATGATCGTAAATATCAGCTTTGGTCGTCGCGCTACGGCCCCGATCATCTCGCAGCCATCAACATCAAGACGCAGATGAATTATTTGCGCGATTCAATGCGCAACGAACTGGGGCGCATCGGGGAGAGCTATA
Organism: Rhodoplanes sp. Z2-YC6860; assembly: GCF_001579845.1. Lineage (GTDB taxonomy): Bacteria > Pseudomonadota > Alphaproteobacteria > Rhizobiales > Xanthobacteraceae > Z2-YC6860. The sequence continues at coordinate 6,156,990 of NZ_CP007440.1, read as the reverse complement.
AAAGCGATCTGGCGATCGCTGGTGCGCGCGTTGAAGCATTGCAGGCAAGTCTCACCACGTTGATTTCCAGCGCTCAAAGCACCAATCGAGAGAGGCTGGGATTGCAGGAGCTCGAGACCAGCGCGAAGGTCTATCACTCGATCTACGACAATTTCCTTCAGCGCTTCATGGAGATGTCACAACAGCTGTCGTTTCCGGTGACGGAGGCGCGGGTTATCAGTCCAGCGGGAGATGGGGGGAAGACCAGCCCGAAGTCGGGACGGATCATGACATATGCGGGCCTGCTCGGGTTGATGCTCGGCCTTGGTCTCGCAATGTTCAAGGAGGCGATGGACAGGGTCTTCCGCACGGCGGATCAGGTCGAGAGTATCCTCGGAACGAATTGCCTTGCAGTGGTTCCGGTGATCAAGAGCTCCGGCCCAGCAAAAATCCGGTCTCAAAGTCCCAATAAACCCGCAAAGCTGGGTGCCGGGACCCAGCAGATGCTGGCTTCGAATATGGATTCGACATTGCGTCACGTTGTCGACGAGCCGCTACTGCCCTTTGCCGAGGCGTTCCGATCCGTGAAGGTCGCGGTTGATATTAGTCGCGCTATCAAAGAAAATAAAGTCATTGGCATAACATCGTCGGTGCCCAACGAAGGAAAATCGACCGCCTCGGCCAACCTCGCAGAATTGATCGCGAATTCAGGAAATCGCGTTCTTCTCATCGACGGCGATTTGCGCAATCCGACGTTGTCGCGACAGATGCTGAAGAGTGCGGAGGTTGGAATCCTGGAGGTTCTCGGCCGGAAGGTTGATCTTCGGCAAGCCGTCCACACCGACGAGCAGACGGGGCTGGACTTCCTGCCGGTCGTCATTCAATCGCATCTCGCTCATTCGAGCGACATCCTCGCTTCTGAGGCCTTCAGGTCGTTTATCGAGGGGCTGCGGACGATGTACGACTACATCATCATCGATCTGTCCCCGATGATGCCGGTGGTCGACGTCCGTGCGACCACGAAATTCGTCGATACGTATGTCTATGTCGTCGAATGGGGCCGCACGAAGATCAACGTCGTGCAGCGACAGTTCAATTCGGCGCCAGAGGTGGTCGAACGTTTGTTGGGCGTTTTGCTCAACAAGGCCAATTTCAAGGTCATGGACCGCTACACCGGGGATTACGGCGGCGACTACTACAAGTCCTATTATTCGCGTTACGGAGCGCGCCCCAACTAACAACCATGCGAGCTTCTTCGAATTTCGCCGACAAAGCGGTGCGAGGGCTTGTCGCGGTCGCCGCGGTCTCGGCGATGTTTTGGGCGACGATGGTCACCCCGACATTGTGGCGGGAAAGGGCGACCACCGAGGTCGCTGCGGCGATATTTGAGGGGCAACCATTCAGGCGCTCGACATTGATTGCTATCGATCGGCAGTGGGGCGACGAAGGCCAGTTGCGCGCGGTGATGCTCAGAAATTTGGCCGCGATCAGATTGCGGCTTGCCGAAGACGCGTTACGGGCCGGTGATATCGGCGGGATCGATGCGGCTCTCGAATCCGCGGTCCGGATGAACGATGCGGCGTTAGCGAAAAATCCCAGCGATCCCTTTCTGTGGTTGTCACGGTTCTGGCTGACCAACACCAGAAGCGGGTTTAGCAACGCTCACCTGTCGTATTTGCGAATGTCTTACGCGCTTGGTCCTCACGAGGGCTGGATTCAGGAAAGACGAAGCCGCTTTGCATTGGCCAGCTATCGGGATTTGCCAGCCGACTTGGCCGAGGCGGCCGTTGCGGAATTTGTGGATATGGTGCGCTCGGACCTGCTGGATAAGGCCACGGAAATCGCGGTTGGCCCTGGGGCGCCGTTACGCGGCATTCTGTTTCCCCGGCTTAAGGATGTCAGCGAGGAACAGCGCAGACGGTTTGCGGCGCGGATTTATAAAGAGGGGTTCGATGACGTGCCAATTCCCGGAATTGCTCCGCCAAAGCCCGAGTTTCCGGAGCCCGTGTTACCTCCAGGAACTGGCGAGTGCTTGGCCTGCTGACAGAAAATGGATTCTATTCGCCAGAGCGGCGGATTGAAAAGCGGAAATCGTGAGCTGAAAAGCTTTCTCCTATCTGGCGCAATGCTGTCGCTAATTCACTGCAGCGCTGAGGAAGGCCATCTACTTAAACAGACTGAATTTCAGGGCCTCGATCGAAACGAAGACTGCCAACCGCGGACTTCCACCTTAAAAGATCTCTGAAGCGCCCCGCCTCTCTTGCCAACACACGCATGACGGGCGATTCTAGTGGGCATGCATCTCAACTGCAGTACGCTACCGATCGCACACACCCTGCGTTTTCTGCGAAGCGTGCTGCCAATAAGAGGGTGGAATCGGATCTTTGAGGCGGCATTCCCTGCTGGCTCTCAGTTGCCCTTCCAATTTCATCTTACGGTTCCTGGGGGCACCATTCTTGCCGATGCGACCAGCTACTTAGACCGCTTCGCGCTGTTCCATGGCAGCATTGAGCCGGACGAACTCCATCTGGTCAGGCAGATATTGTGCTCGATCAACGCCCGCACTGTGCTCGATGTCGGCGCCAATGTTGGGCATTTTTCAATCGCTATGGCCGAGCATTGCAAGACCGTGCACGCATTTGAGCCGAACCCGCCTGTTTACGCGAAGCTGTTGGAGAACATCAGGATCAATCCCGACAGACACATCATACCGCATCAGTTCGGGCTGTCCGATGCAGACAAAGTGTTACGCTTTGTGAGCGTGAGCGCGGCGCACGATGGTCAAGGCAACTTCGCAGAAACTGGCGACATCGCGCTGCCGGTCTCTCGTGGCGACACATTGAACATAGATCAAATAGACTTCATCAAGATCGACGTTGAGGGGCATGAACTCAGCACTCTGCGCGGCCCTAAGGAAACTTTGATCTCCCAGCGTCCGATTATCATGTGTGAGTGCTCGAGCGATGCTAAAGCGCTTTCGGGTGTACTCCCGCCCAATTATTGTCTGTTCGTATTGGGCCAGCGGGCGGTACGAGCACGCAAAAAGTTGTACCAGGTCGATAATTTTGCGGGCAGTGACAACGTGTTCTTTGTGCCGAACGAGCGGAGTCAAGTATTGGCCGAGAAACTCTAGCGTTCGCCCTCTGGTGCGAGTACCGCAAAAGTCGTGGACTTGCCACCGCAAAAAATTAAACCGATCCGATTATCAGGGAATGTCAGTGGGAGCCCCCGGAGCTAAGTCCGCCTGCGTCGACCATAAGCAGGGCCTTAGTAAGTCGGACTGCTGGCGACCCCTCGCTGTGTAACCACAGGACGAACGTTGGATATCAACTGACTTTGCTTATCCGGATGGGTGCCGGATCAATGGGCCGGAGCAATTCGGCTCCTGATTCACGCGTGCGTTGTTGCACTGTCTTTGCCAAGGCGGGACTGCTCGACGCGATTCGCATCTGGGCGGCAGCGGCCTTTTCGCCGGTAAACAGCAAACGAATTGTCAGGCCAACAATCCGCATGTCGACCCACAGCGACGCGTTGCAAACGTACCAGTCATCGAGCGGGCCCTTCTCGTCAGCCGTCAGCAGATTGCCACCGTGCACCTGGGCCCAGCCGGTGATGCCGGGCCGCACCGCAAGGCGCAAGCTTGCGGCGCTGGGTTGGTCCACCGGCAACAATGGGCGCGGGCCGATCAGCGACATGTCGCCGACCAAGACGTTGAGAAGTTGTGGCATCTCGTCCAACCGCATTGCACGCAACAGCTTCCCGATTGGGGACAGCCGCTTTTCTTCAGGCAAGCGATTGCCGCAGCGATCGAACGGATTGCGCAGGGTGCGAAACTTGTAAAGCAGGAAGCTCGATGCGTTCTGACCGGTACGCTGCTGCCAGAACAATATCGGAGACCCGACATCCAGCAAGACCAAGAGGGCGGTCAATAGAAACAGCGGTGACAACACGACTATTGCGATCAATGCGCCAAAGAAATCGATCCAGCGTTTGACTTGAAAATAGGGCTTCAGCTCGATTGTGGTCGGCACAACATTGCTGGCCGGTTCAGATCGCGGTTGCAGCGGCGGCAGATCCGAAAGGCCGACGATTTGGCTGATGAAATCGATATGCAGTTCGCGTCGCTGGCAAATGAGCTGAATGGCGTTGAAAACAACATCAGGAAGGTCGGCCCGGTCGGTTCCGATCAGCACGCGGTCCGTACGGATACCATGCACTTGATAGTCATCGATCACCGCCTCCAGATCTTGCGGGCGTGCGACGACCGGCACGCCTCCAAGCGCCCGTCCGATCATTCTCTGATCGGGATCGAGCACGGCGACAACCCGGCGGCGGCCGGCGGTGTAGTTGCGAACAAATTGAATGTACTGTGATGCCAATTTGGTCGCGCCGATGATGATCACGTGATCGACGCCCGCTTGATCAGACGGTCCGGTAATCGTGCGCTCTTGGCTGGACAGCAGTACGGCAGCGCGAATGCCAAACAGGCCGGCACCGAGCATGACGATCTGAATGAGAAGACTTAAGCGCGGGATGCCCTCGAGACGTGTGATCAGAAATAGGATGATCTCGGTCGAGAGCTGCGCAAACACGACTGCCTTTACAATATTGAGGGCGTCGTGAACCGAGAAAAACGGCGAGATGCCGTCACTGACGCGAAAGGCCAATAAAGCGATTGCCGAAGTCAGAAATGAAACGCAGCAGTAAAGGATCGCCAGGTGCACGCTCTGAGCTGACAAAATATAAGCGTCAGTCAGGACGAGCGCCAATGCAGGAGCAATAGCAGCGCATACGAGATCAAGGATCGACAGCCGCGATCGCAGATGGCCAAACGAGGATGACGACGGGAAACGCATAAGCGGCGCAATCTCACCAAAGAAAAAGTCTGCATCTCCGTTGGATTCGGGCAGCGCAACACACGTGCTCTGCAGTCCGTCAACGTGTTTACAGCTTGCTTATAATTTGGCTCGCTTTTACGGACAATTGGAGCGCTATGGAATAAGCGATTAAGTATGAACTGGTTAGTACGAATACGGATGAGAATTACTAAATGGAATTTTCGACACGCATTTTCATAACCCGGATTTATGAAATAGTTGGCGCGTTAATGTTGATGAAAGCCGCGAGAAACTCAGCGGCACAGGTGGGGGGGCGTCGCGCAGCTGATGTTTGGGTAAAAACCCATTCGACTTCATAATCTGGGTTTATGAAGCAGTTGACACATTAATGTTGATGAAGGCCGCGAGAAGCTCAGCGGGCAGCGGCTTCGACGATTTGTCCGATTGCCCTCGCGCAGCTGATGCTTGGGCAAAAGCCCGTTCGATTTCATAATCTGGGTTTATGAAGCAGTTCACGTATTAATGTTGATGAGGCCGCGAGAAGCCGGCGGTGCAGGCGGTTTCGACGATTCGCCCCATGGCTCCACGCAGCTAGTGCTTGGGAAAAATCCGTTCGAATCCATAAGATGTAATTATGAAGTAGTTTGCACATGAATGATGATGAAAGCGGCGACAAGCTCGCGGATGGCGGCGCGCGCGGTTTCGATGGTTCGCCCGATGCCCTGGGCAACAGACGCTTGGCAAATACCTGTTCGATCGGGCTGCGGTCTGGCGAGTATTTTGGCAACAGGCAGCTTGGCACCGGTCGAGCGGATGAGCTGGCTATGATCCTGTCCGGGCGGCTGCGAGCTTGTCCATGATGACGATGTCGTCGTGCCGCAACGTGGGGAGCGGGTGGTGAAGCTTTCGCCATCGATTGGGGCTTCGAGCAGCCAGGGTGCTGTGATTCGGTCGTGGCGTAGCTCGACCAGCACGGCCATGGTCTTCCGGCGGTCGGCTGGAACCCTGGCGATCAGGCTGTTGCCACGCGAGGTCCGACCGCACAGCGGTGCCCGAGTGGTCCTGATCCGGGTCTCGTCGATGAAGATCAGGCGGGAAGGATCAACGTGGTCCTGCTGCTTGATCCATACAAGCTAATTGGGGAATCCAGAACCGATTCAGCCAAATGCCATCACGCTTTTAGCCAACTGCCGCGGGGCGCGATGAGAAGCTGGCGTTAGGCTTCAACGAGATGAGCCTCTTTGCCGCATCACCTGGCGCCACACCCAGAGCGGCAGTCTCAACAGCGGATACAAAAATCCAAGCTTCTGAGGTAGCGGGAGCGTCAAGATATCGCCTTCAGAAACAAGATGGATGCGCAGTTCTGCAAGTCGATAGCGCCACGTTCTGCCGAGAAGGAAACAAGATAGACTGCCACGCGTCGTGCCGAGTGGAATTTGGCGTGGCTCAAGAGCGCCATACCCCGCCGTTATTGCGTGAAGCGCAGTCGCTTCCAACCATCCCATCCATGGACGTTTGCGCAAAAACGCCGTCAAGTCCCCCGGCACAGGTGTTCGCAGCAATCGCTCGCAAAGCAAAATCGCTTGAGCGGCTGCCTGGCCGACCCCTTTGCGTTCGGCCGACCTGTATAGATGCTCTGCGGAGTCGAGGTCAGCCGCAAGCAGAGCGCCGACGTCCGCCAGCCACTTTAGCTGGTACCACCAGTGCTGCGCGCCGTGTGCACACAAGTATGCAAACAGATCCTCGCGACCGAGGGTGCGCAATGCGTTCGTGCCGGTGATCGGCACCACGCGCGAAGAGGCCATGAGGCTGCTTTCATCCATAAAGTAAGGGTTGGAAAGCAGCCGCCAATGCAGCTCGATGTAAATCTCTCGCGCACTGTTGAAGTACATCAGATCTTTTCGTAGCCGCAGCAAGAGCTGCATTTGCGCATCACTGGCCGATGCAGGAGGATCAACGCGGGAATATCCAGAACTCTCCAGCAGCTTTATTGCGTCTTGCAAGAGGTCTGGCGGGACGAAAAGATCGAGATCCTTGCTCTCTCGAAGACCAAGGTTGGCGTAAGCCTGGATGGCGAGTGAGGAGCCCTTGATGAACAGCGCCGGCAAGCCAGCGCTTGAAAACTGTTGCTGCAGTCTTATTGCTTCTGCAGCGAGAGCGAGGTTGTCACGGACCAGCCTTGTGGCGCGAGAATTGATCTCCGCTACAACATTTTCGGGTGCCACAAACAGTGAATTTGAAAGAGCCTCTCTTACGAGCCCGGTCACCCGGTGACGCGCGACAACACGAAGGAAGTGGTTCCAATCCAGTGACGCCTGTGCGGCTTGATGTATCGCCTGGGAGCGGCTTTCAGATGGCGGCCAGATCGAGCAAGCCGCGGTGAGCAGGAGCTCTGCTGAAGGCTTTATTGCCAAGGCATGTCATCCAATGAGAACCGCAAAAACAGCGCCATGGGCGGCCCGACAACACTGTCAGCCATGTTGACGCAGATGGTCTTCCAACACATCGATTGCACTTGACAGCGCACCATAGTTCATCGGCCTGCGGAATTGAAATATCGGAACGTGATTTGCGATCGTGGATCCGACCTTGAACAGATTGGGTTTCAAGCCCATCAGCTCCGCAATATTCAGTCGGTAGATATTTTGCATGACGGCTTCGAAAGCAACGGAGCCGCTCAAGCGAAGAATCGCGCTCTGCTCTTCCTTCTCGGTGGCTGGCTCGAGCTGATAAACGGCGCGAAGCCGGCGCGGTACTTCGGGACGTTTTGGCGAGCCGAGAGGCACAAGGTATTTGTTGTATCCGCGAAATTCTCGCTCGGCGGTTTCGGGATCTCGCCCAAGAGACTTCATGGCGTCTTCCCAGAGGCGAAGCCGGTTTACGCCCGGCCAGCAATGAATCTGGCCGCCTTCGACAACACTCAGGAAACAGACATCATCAGCAATCACGTTGTGGTTTCGAGCGGCAAGAACGGAGGCCAATGTCGATTTTCCGGCTCCAGAAGGGCCGACGAATGCCACGCAACCATTGGCAGTCTCGATTGAGCAGGCGTGGAGGGGGGTGATTCCGCGCCGGTGACATAAAACGCCAAAAACAGTGCCGAGAAGATACGCAGAGACGTCGCCCGGATCGCTCTGCGGGGCCTCGTCGACAACGATCTCGTCCGGTGTGATCAGAAAACGGGCCACGTTCGAGATATTGAGCAAAAACTCGTTGCCGTCGTACTCCCACTCGAGCGAGGCTGTCGGATCAGCTGCGTCGAGCGACCGCTGTACTGCCGCGCGTCGAATGCAAACGTCTGGCCGGCGGGTTGCGTGAATTGGCGCAGACGCAAGATTGGGGATCTCAAGTTCGGACGACACCCGTAATCCCGCTAAAACATACGACATTGGTCCGATTGGCGCTTTCATTCGCTCAAATTTCTACACGGTTGATTGGTAGGATGTCCTAACGGGTCGGAACGCCTCGGGCTGCTTCAAAACGGGATTGTCTCTCGAGGACTTCCTGTAACCGATTGAAAGAAATGTGATTTTTTTAATCACTTGCGAAATTCCAAATTGCAAGCGATTATATAGATGGATGCGGGAGAAAATTTCGGGTGTTTAGATGATTGAAAATTCTGAGCGCAAGCTCGCCGTGTCTCATGAAAATCGGGATAGTCGCTCCTTATGGGAGCGTCCGGCCTTACGTCGACTTGCAGCAAACGAGGCTCAGAATGGCGGCGCCCCATGCAACGACGGAGCCGGCGGGGGATGCGGGCCGGGTGGTAACCACTCCTAACAAGATCTTTGCATAACGGACATTGCACCTGTTTGATCCTGCCAAGGACGAGGTGCAAAGAAGAGCCGTGGCCAAGTCAGATCGCATCACACTGGATACATTCGTTGGGCGACACGACGGTTTCGTTGAGGCTGAAGTTAACCAGGAAATTGTGGCCCTCAGTATCGAACGGGGCACCTGTTACGGCCTGAACCGCGTTGGTTCTCGAATATGGCAATTGCTATCCACGCCGACCCGCGTCGCTGACGTTTGTGCAATCCTTGTTGATGAGTATCAGGTTGATTCCGACACTTGCGGTTCCCAGGTTCTCGACTTGCTGGAAGAGCTTCGCGCCGAGGGAATGATCAAGACCTCTGAAGCGAAATGACGGCGCTTGCGGGTTTGTGGCGCTTTGATCGTCGCCCCGATGCCGCCGACGGCTGCGCCCGAATGTTGCGGGCGCAAGAGCTTTATGGACCAGATCACGGCGGACAATGGTCCAGGGGCGACGTAGCGCTCGGTCGCCGATTGATGCGCACTCTTCCTGAGGATGTGTTTGACCGGCAACCGCTTGTCGGTGGTCAGGGAAGATATGTTCTTGTCGCCGATGTGCGGTTGGATAACAGAGATGAGCTAGCTGAGGAATTACAGATACCCGCTCCGCATGCTCGAGATCTGTGCGACGCTGCCATCCTGTTGGCGGTTATTGAACGCTGGGGCGAGGCCTGTGTCGAACATATTGTCGGCGATTACGCCTTCGCTTTCTGGGATGTCTCAAATCGACAGTTGTTCCTGGCGCGCGATCCGACCGGGCAGCGTCCGCTCCATTATCACCGCGGCGACAAATTCTTTGCGTTCGCCAGCATGCCGAAGGGGTTGCATGCGCTGCCGGACGTGCCTTACGCGCCTGATGAGGAGCGCGTCGCAGAATTCCTTGCGTTGATACCAGAAACTGGCACCCAAAGTTTCTTTCGCGGCGTCGAACGCGTAGAGCCTGGTCACTTATCGATTGTCACGGCCACTTCGATAAAATCCCGACGACACTGGCAGCCCAAACATTCCCACATCAAGCTTTCCGGACCGGCGGAATACGCCGAAGCGTTGCGTCAACGGTTGGATGAGGCGGTAAAATGCCGGTTACGGGGCACAGGCAATCTGGGGGTTTTCCTAAGCGGCGGCTTGGATAGTGGAGCGGTGGCAGCCACGGCAGCGCGGCTGCTCGCGCCGTCGGGTCGCAAGCTCCTGGCTTTCACGGGAGTTCCCCGCGCGGGCTACGACGGTCCGACGCCACGAAACCGCATTGTCGATGAAGGTCGTCTCGCTGCCGCGACGGCGGCGCTTTACCCGAATATCGAGCATATTCTCGTGCCTAATGAAGGCCGCTCTCCGCTCGCCGATCTCGATCGCTTCTTCAATCTTCTCGATCGGCCTATGCTCAACATATGCGGTACGGCGTGGGCCCACAGTTTTAACAACGCCGTCAATGGCCGGAACATCAAGGTCTGCTTGAACGGCAATCTCGGCAACATGGGGTTGAGTTACAACGGGCTCGAATTGCTGCCTGAATTGCTGAGAGGCGGACGATGGTTACGCTTATGGAAAGAAGCGAATGCCCTGGTTTCTGCCGGTAGAATGCGTTGGCGAGGTATTCTCGCAAATACGCTTGGCCCGTGGTGTCCCCCGAAGCTTTGGGTTCAGCTCAACAAGCTGGCCACCGGGCATGCTTACGAGGTTCAAGACTACGCTGCGATCAATCAGAAGCGTCTGCTCGAGCTTGATCTTCCGGCTCGCGCAAAGGCAAAAAATTTAGATATTGTCTATCGTCCGTGGAAGAGCGGGGTTGCGATGCGGACCTGGGTAATACAGCGGGCCGATCCTGGAAATTATAATAAAGCGACCTTGGGGGGCTGGCATGTTGATACCCGCGATCCTACGGCCGATGTGAGATTGCTTGAGTTTTGCCTGTCGGTGCCGACCGAGCAGTTTCTTCGCGACGGTAAACAAAGGGCGTTGGCACTCCACGCCCTTGCTGATCGTCTTCCGCGAGTGGTGCTCGATGAACCGCGTAAGGGGCTAATAGCGGCGGACTGGCATGAAGACCTCACTGCCGCCCGGCAAGATGTTGCAGCCGAAATCGATCGTCTGAAGGCGTCTCCCACAGCCAGCAAAACTGTTGACTTAGCACGGCTGCGTCAGTTGATCGAAGAGTGGCCTACCGACGGCTGGGGTCGTGATGACGTCATCATGCCTTACCGTTATGCGCTGTTGCGTGGAATTTCAGCCGGACACTTCTTGCGCCGAACCACCGGAAGTAATCGCTGAGGTTGGGTATACTTTGAGAGCCTGTGAGCGCGCGCATGAAATCGGCATCGTCAGCTCTTTTGTCGGTGGTCAGCCGCCGGTTTCGGAAATCCCGTCGATATACCGAGGTCGCTACGATGCGCGATGTTCGAAGGCTGTGGCGGTTGCCTTGGCGAGATTTCCCAGTTTTTCTCGAAGCTTTCATTTTTTTGGCCGCAACTCGATTTGTGATCGCGGTATTGCCGTTTCGTAAGGCGGCAGATTTGGCTGCTCGACCTGTACGGCAATCGTCACTATCAGTCAGCGTTACGCGGCTCCGGCTCAAACAAGTTCGGTGGGCGATCGTTGCCGCTTCTCGAAGAGCCCCATGGCGCACTCTTTGTTTCGAGCAAGGTCTGACCGCTCAATGCATGCTGCGAAGGCGCGGGATAGCCTCCACACTTTACTACGGAGTTGCTCAGGATCAGTCCGGATTGTCCGCGCATGTCTGGGTACGCGCTGGACACCAAGACGTGATTGGTTGCGAAAATGCAGCGCAATTCTCGGTGCTCGCTTCGTTTCCGCGACGGGTTGTCGATGGCTGATCTGGAGAAATGAAGCTTGGCAGACATTGAGAAGACAGACGGAAGTGCAAACCCAGCCGCGCGCGTTAGTGGGGAACTGGCAAGCCTGATTCAGTTGACCCGGGATAAGCCGGTCCTTATGGCCCGCATGGCCGTGACGCTGTCGGCGAAAGGCGAGAAGGAGATTGCCAGACAGCTGTGCACCCACGCGATATCTCTTGCGCCAGGCGAGGCTGAGGTTCGCGTGCTCGTCGCAGAAGTGTTGAGTCAGGAAGTCCCGAATTATTACGCGTCTCTGGTTCGAGACACTGCCCGCCATCAGTTGTACGAGGGCGCGCTTCGCCGCGCGATCCGGCCGGGCTGTCGAGTCCTGGATATCGGCTCTGGAACAGGCCTGTTTGCTTTAATGGCTGCCCGCGCCGGTGCTGCCGAGGTCATCACATGCGAGAGCAATCCCGTTGTGGCCAAGGCTGTTGCAGCGGTCGTGGCGCAAAATGGCTTCGGCGAGCGAATTCGCGTTTTGGCGAAGCCGTCATTCGATTTGAAAATCGGATCTGATTTTGTAGATCGCCCAGATCTTATCTTGTGGGACAATCTGTCGAGGACGCTCGTAGGTGCGGGCGCGCTTGCGACCGTTGAACACGCGGTTCGCCATTTTGCAGGACCTGACACCCAGGTGATTCCCGCGCGAGGGAGCATTCGCGTGGCTCTCGCGGAGCACCTTCATTCCTATGCCGAGATGGATGCTATCGAAGGCTTTGACCTCTCGGCCTTCAGAATGCTGGCGTATCCCTGTTACAGGATTCACGACGAAAAAGAGTCTCTGAGATTATGCGGCGATCCAATAGATCTTTTTCGTTTCGATTTCGAATCTGGAGGGCCGTTCCCCGAGGCCCGATCAGAGGCCGAATTGGCATCACGCGGCGGTCGAGCCAATGGAGTTGCTCAATGGATATCGTTGGAGCTCGACGATCATGCAACATATGAAAGCGTTCCTCCGGCGCAGAGTACTTCGTCTTTAGGTGCGCTGTTTTATCCGTTTGAGCATTCGCTCGAATGCGCGGCCGGCCAGAACATTCATGTAACAGGTTCGCATGATCGGAACACGCTTCGGATTTGGCAGCGATCGTAGATTTGCTTTGATGCGTCAAGCTCTCGGCTTAAAGCTCAAATTGCTGGACCATGCATCGATGGCGTCAGGGGAATATCGGCACTCCAGCATCGTCTCGAACCTGCCTTCGGCGGAGTTCGAGAAGTGAGCGCAATTTCCCGAGCATCTGCAGTTCGCCGCGGTGTGCTTCGTTGGTTCGTATTGAATTGTAATATCAAATACTTAGGTGACGTGGCGCGTGGCCCAAAAGCGTGGTGATCCGGGTTCCGTTGCCTTCACGATGAAAATTCACGCTATTAGCTAAGATTCTCGTCAATTGATGGCGTGTTATCGTTGCACTAACGTATTGATATTATCATAGAAATTGGATTCAGCGTGGGATGGTGGCTGCTCGCAACGCGATTGGCGTGCGAAGCCGAAAAGCGCCGACTTTGGGGGAATTTCCTTTCACCCGGAGTGCGGTAGCTTGGAGACGTCTTGGCGCAGGCAGATGATGGTGTGCGGCTCCGAACGCTAGTTGCTGGGGCATGACAGCCAAGCCGGATCGGCTCGTAGAAAATGTACACGATGGATCCAGACCACTCCTCCTGGCGTTTTCGGACGATTTAGACGCCGATGTGCGGAATTGCAGGCGCGGTTAGAGTTGACTGGAATGCCGCTGCCATTGATCAGGACACCGTTGTCCGTCTGAGCGACCGGCAGTGGCGCCGAGGCCCCGACGGCGCGGGTCTGTGGGTGGCGGAGGACAAGCGGATAGCGCTGGCGCATCGGCGTCTCGCCATCATCGATGTTGGCGCAAGTGGCGCGCAGCCGATGTCGGATGCCAGTGGACGCTGGCGCATCAGCTTCAACGGCGAAATCTACAATTACCGCGAGTTGCGAAGCGAATTACAGCGCTTGGGGTTGGAGTTTCGTACCAACAGCGACACTGAAGTCATCATCAATGCAGTCAGCGCGTGGGGTGAGGCTGCATTTCCGAAGCTTCGCGGAATGTTTGCGCTGGCGCTGTGGGACAGCAAAGCACGCGAGTTGTGGCTCGCCCGCGATTCATACGGGATCAAGCCGCTCTACGTCGCGCATCATCGTGGTGCAGTATGGTTTGCGTCTTCGGCGCGCGCGCTTGCGAATGTTGTGCTGCCCGATGCCAAACGTGACGCTGCCGCGTTGGTTGGCTTCTATCTGTGGGGACACGTGCCGGAGCCATTTTCATGGTGGTCCGGAATTGAAATGTTTCCTCCTGGTCGCGTGCAAAGGATTGCAGTCGATCAGGGAGCCGCATCGCCTCGGTCATTCCAGCAGATCGAGGACCTCTTCATTGCGCATCCAGTTCAGCCGCTGCAGCAAGGCGAGCTTCGCCAGCTCCTGCTCGATTCGGTCCATCACCATCTGGTGGCGGACGTGCCGGTCGGAATCTTTCTGTCAGCCGGCATCGACTCCAATGTGATTGCGGCATTGGCCGCCGAACTCGGAACGCAGCTTCGCACCGTCACTCTGGCGTTTTCAGAATATGCAGGCACCGCGAACGACGAGGCTGTGCTCGCGGAGTTGGCTGCAAAGGATCTGCGCAGCGAGCACACGACGGTTCGGATCGGCCGTGACGAATTCTATGGGATGCTCGATGATTTTCTCGCCAGCATGGACCAGCCGACGATCGATGGGCTTAACACCTACCTGATCAGCCATGCGACGGCGAAGCAGGGACTGAAAGTGGCACTTTCCGGCCTTGGTGGTGACGAGCTCTTTGGTGGCTACCCGTCGTTCAGCCAAATTCCTGCGTTGCTGAAGTGGGGGCGGAGGATTCCGGCTTCAGATTCTTTCGGGCGTGTCGTCGAGAAGTGGCTTTCAAAGCTACCGCTGCCGGGCATTCCACCCAAAGCTGCCGGGCTACTGTCGCATTCAAAGGGCGTTGCAAACGCCTATCTCTTGCGGCGTGCCTTGCATGTCGAGGGCGAATTGGACGCGTTGCTCGATGAAAGCTGGCTGAGTGAAGGTTTACAGAGGCTGTCGAGCATCGCGGCAATTAATGCATCGATCGATCCTCTCCGTAGAGCCGGCGTCAGTCAGCATGCGCAAATCGCTGCACTGGAGTCTTGCTGGTACATGCGCAATCAGTTGCTGCGCGACACCGACTGGTCGAGCATGGCGCATGGTTTGGAAGTCAGGGTGCCGTTTGTCGATACACATCTGTTGCGGCGTGTAGGACCCGCCATCTCTTCGAACACACCACCCGATAAGCGTGATCTTGCAGCATGTGCTCGGAAGTTGTCGCCATCGATCGTCAATCGTGCCAAGACTGGTTTCACCACTCCTGTGAGGGCATGGATTTCCAGTCAGTCTGAACCGTCAGCGCGAGGTCTGCGCGGCTGGGCGTCCGAAGTCCATCGTCTGTTCGAGAAGCGGCCTGGCGCTACTGCTCGAGCAATGCCGTCAGCGGTTGCGGCTTGATATGGGCAATAGCTTGAACGTGCTGATGCTGCTTACCGACGGTTACGGCGGGGCAGGTGGCATCGCCAAATTCAACCGCGACTTTCTCCAAGCTCTTGACGGATGCAGCGCCGTGGCCCGGGTTCACGCTTTTCCACGGCTGATCGCGATGGCCATTCCAGAGAGCATTCCGGAAAGGGTGGTATACGATCGCGCGGCGGCACGGGGGCGGGTTGCTTTTATTCGACGTCTCGTTGGGTATGTTTGCCGAGGTCATCGACCACAGCTTGTGGTTTGTGGGCATTTGCACCTTCTTCCCGCGGCATGGCTTCTCGCGCGAGTCTGCCGAGCAAAGCTGGCCCTCATCGTTCATGGCATCGAAGCGTGGACGCCGTCTCGCAAGTTATTGGTCAAGCGATTGGCGCGCTTGATCGATTGCGGCTTGGTGGTGAGCCGTTACTCCGCAGCGAGGTTTGCGAGCTGGTCCGGGGTGCCGCTCGAACGGCTGTTCGTTTTGCCGAATTGTGTCGATCTCCAACGTTTTCTACCGCTGACACGCGAGCCGAACCTGATTGCGCGTTACGGCCTACAGGGGAGCACTGTCTTATTGACGGTCGGCAGGTTGGCGTCCGCCGAGCGCTATAAGGGATTTGATCAGGTGATTGAGCTGATGCCGCGATTGGTGGAGCGTTTTCCATCATTGAAATATCTCGTTGTTGGTGGCGGCGATGACCGGGGAAGGCTCGAGAAGAAGGCAAAGGAGCTGGGAGTTTCCGGTAATGTGGTGTTTGCCGGTCAGATTCCTGAGGCGGAAAAGGTCGCGCATTACAATCTAGCCGACGCTTTTGTGATGCCGAGCACCGGCGAGGGGTTCGGTATTGTGCTGATCGAGGCGGCGGCATGCGGCCTGCCTGTAATCGGAAGTCGAGCGGATGGCTCTCGCGAAGCTTTGCTGGATGGACGCCTGGGCCGGCTTGTCGATCCGAAAAGCCCAAGTGAACTCTATGCTGCCATCGTTGATGCGCTGCAATCGCCGGGAGAGCGACGCAGAATTGACGACGTGGAGACGTTCGGCTCCGCCAGGTTCCAGGAAAGAGTGGAAGGCTGGCTCACGCAGCTCATAGGGTCGCCCGTAACCACGCAGCTTTCGTCTTGAAGACAATGTTCGTACGGCTTGGGGTCTATCCGTGCTGATGGAACTGCGAGACGGCGATGCCAAGCGGCCGTCGCGTCAAAGCGATCGGCGGTTGGGCCGTCGCGCTCGGAGGCTCTTCATAGCCGCCGTAATGCTGGGCTTGCTCAGTGGTGGTGCGATCGTTGGGCGAGAGACCATCCTGCAAACCGCTGCCAAACTTTGGATTGTGTCGGATCCGATCGGCACAGCTGATGTAGCGGTCGTGCTCGGCGGTGGGCTCGACGTGCGCCCATTTGAGGCCGCGGACCTCTACCGCAAAGGGCTGGTCAGAAAGGTGCTGGTGTCACAGGTAGACGATGACCGGGCGGCGAGAATCGGTGCGAGCCCTGGGCACACCGAAGCGAACCGCCGCGTCTTGCTTCTTGAAGGAGTGCCCGCTGAGGCGATCGAGACATTTGGTGTGTCCAACACCAGCACCCAAGACGAAGCACTGGCGCTTAAGAGGTGGGTCGATCGTCACGAAGTTACAAAAATTTCCATCCCAACAGAGATTTTTTCCGCTAGACGGGTACGTTGGACGATGAAGCGAGCGCTTACGGGCACCGCCGCGCGCGTTTCCGTGCTGTCATTTGATCCGCCACAATATACACGGCGCGATTGGTGGAAAAGCAGTAGCGGCGCGTTCGCTTTTCCATCTGAAGTCGTCAAGTATTTCGTTTATCGACTTCGCTATTGAGTACGCTCGCCGTTCATCCGCATATAGAAATGACAGAGGAAATCGTCATCGAAGCCGGCCGCGCCGAACGTCACTATTGGCGAGACCTCTGGCGCTATAGGGAATTGTTCCAAGTTCTTGCTTGGCGCGATATCGCTGTCCGTTATAAACAGACAATAATCGGTACGGCCTGGGCGTTGATCCGGCCATTCACTACTATGATCGTGTTCACGGTGATCTTTGGCAAACTCGCTAATTTGCCATCGGAAGGGTCGGCGCCCTACGCCATCATGGTTTTTGCTGGCATGCTGCCGTGGACATTCTTTTCCAGCGCACTCGCCGATGCTTCAAACAGCTTACTTGGAGCATCTAATCTGATCAGCAAAGTGTATTTCCCCCGCTTGATTGTGCCGCTGGCGGCGGTCGGCGTTGCTTTAGTGGATTTTGCAATCAACTTCACGATGCTGATAGGGCTGATGATCTGGTACGGCTTCGTGCCAGGATGGCAGATATTCGCGCTGCCAGGCTTCGTTATCTTGGCATTTTTTGCGAGTTTAGGTCCAGGTTTGTGGCTCACCGCGCTTAACGTCAAATACCGCGACGTGCGCTATGTCATTCCGTTTATCGTGCAGTTTGGGCTCTACGTTTCGCCGGTCGGATTCAGTTCGCAGATCGTGCCTGAGCAATGGCGCCTGCTTTATTCGTTGAATCCTATCGTTGGCGTCATTGATGGATTTCGTTGGTGTATCTTGGGTGGCGAGAGTCAACTCTACCTTCCTTCTCTGGGCATCAGCCTGCTCGTGACGCTTTTGTTTTTTTGGCTTGGCGTCCGTCAGTTCCGAAAAATGGAACATAGCTTCGCCGATCTGATTTGATATGCCAGACACAGTGATCAGCGTCGAAAATCTGTCGAAGCGCTATCTGATTGGGCACCAGTCCGCGCAGAGAGAGCGCTATACGGCACTACGCGATGTTGTCAGTCGCGAAGTCCGCAATTTTCTCCGGAAGGCTTCCGATCTGGTTGCTGGCCGACAGATCGTTCAGGGCGACGAAGTCGAGGATATCTGGGCCCTGAAGGACGTAAACTTCGAGGTCAAACAAGGTGAAGCTGTAGGCATCATCGGTCGGAATGGCGCGGGCAAGAGCACACTTTTAAAAATTCTCAGCCGTATCACGGAGCCATCGTCTGGGCTTGTGAAACTCCGAGGACGAGTCGGAAGCCTGCTTGAAGTTGGTACGGGGTTTCATCCCGAGCTGACCGGGCGCGAAAATATCTATCTGAACGGCGCCATTCTTGGAATGTCTCGAAAGGAAATTCGGAGAAAATTTGATGAGATTGTCGATTTTGCTGACGTCGAAAAGTTTCTCGATACGCCTGTTAAACGTTATAGCAGCGGGATGTATGTGCGTTTGGCATTCGCCGTTGCTGCCCACATGGAGACGGAAATACTGGTAGTCGATGAAGTGTTGGCCGTGGGTGATGCGCAATTTCAGCAAAAATGTCTGGGCAAGATGACGGCGGTTGCCCAACAAGGGCGAACGGTTCTTTTTGTTAGCCACAACATGGTTGCGGTTCGCAATCTGTGCAATCGCACGATCGTCCTGTCAGGGGGAAGCGCAACCGTTTTCGAAGACGTTGCATCGGGAATTCGCCTGTATGCGGAGGGAAATGGATCCGGTGGTACCAACTCCTGGCTTCGACCTCATCATCAAGCGATCACGGAGCTGGGCTTCAAAAGTATTTCGGCTGCGCTCAGTGGTGAGCAACCAGATCTGACCTTGGCAATTGAAATAACTCTTGTAGGTCGGAATATTCATAGAGCGGCGATGGTCGCTTTTCACGTTTCGAATGAATTGGGCTTGAACTTGCTGCATGTTGTCCCCTCAAACGGGCCTTGCATCGCTGCGAACGCATTGGACGGGACTTACCTATGCCAAATCGCGCTGCCACCGCTCATCCCTGGCCGCTATTGGGTAACCGCGTGGATCGGTCCGAGCTACTTTGAAACTTTCGAATTCTGCCGCGATTGTGTTTCGTTCGATGTCACGGAATCGCCTTTATCGGGTCGAACAGCGCAGCATGCGCCGGACCACGGTTTTATTGTTCCGAAGAGCGAGATGAGCCGATGCGGATAGAGTCTTCACAGATGTCGCAGGTAGGGTGATGCGATTGCGATCTGTATTCTCTGGTCCAGTGAAATCAATATTGGCGCGCTTTGGATGTATTGTCGTATCAAAAGAATGTATTGTCGTATCAAAAGACAAGTACGGACTGGATGTGTTCTTTGACATTGAGAGGTTGAGTAAGAGGTGGCGACGTCCGATTAATGTGATTTTTGATGTCGGCGCGAATGATGGAGCAAAGATCAAGATTGCACAGCAGCGGTTTCCCGCCGGCAGGATTGTAGCCTTCGAGCCGCACCCGAAGACATTTTCGCGGCTTCAGGAAAATATGAAAACTGCAGAAAATGTTGAACTAGTGAACTTTGCGCTCGGATCCGAGCAAGGCGCAAAAACAATGTTCGAGTACGACCAGTCAGATATCAATAGTCTTGTGCCTGATGCTCCATATGCTGTGAGGTTTAACAAAAAATGCACTCAGATTCCGGTCCAATGTACGACAATTGATCAGTTTTGCAGCACGCATGAAGTTGATCAGATTGATATTTTAAAAATAGATACAGAAGGGTTCGATCTAGATGTGCTGCGCGGCGCGAGCGCCATGCTGATGCAAGGAAGTATTCAGTTCATCTATTTCGAGTTCTACGATATCAATATTAGGAACGGAGCATCAGGAGGGGCGCTCGCGCCTATTGACAATTTTCTTATCCCTTATGGATATCGTTTTATCGCTTCATATTGCGACTATGTCGTTGCCGACGGCGAGTTCTTTTCCGTCTCCAATGCGCTGTACGCTCTTGCGCCGACTGCCGGTTCTGAAAAGTCGTAGTCGTTAAGATGTCCTCGTCGGTTTTGCCGATTTCGATGTAGCTGCCTGGATTGGCTATCCATGCTCAAATCAAACACGATGTTTGGGGTGCCGTTATTAATCTTCTTCGTGATTGCAGCGTCGGCCATTGGCAGCGATGACCCCGTTCTTACCCTTTGTCTTGCAACCGCCGGCGCTTTATTTGCAGGCTCGTTGTGGCGTGCGGGCGCTGCCCCAATTGTTATCTTGCCGGTCTTTACGCAATTTGCGCAGATCGCTACCCCGCAGATTTACGCCAATTTGAGCGGTGTGCCGATTGAGGAAGTATCGCTGTACATTGGCAATCTAACAACCGCGACCTGGTTTGCCCTTGGTGGATTGACTTCGTTCGTTATCGGCCTGCTTATCAGTAGATTGGGCTTCCAAGAGCCGAACTCCGCTCTCCACTACGAAGCCAAGACTTTGTCGGTTCGAAAAACATTCTTCTTTTGTTGTTTTGTGACCGCGCTGTCGACGGTCTTCGAAAGGCTGGCTGAAGTATCGGCTGGGCTTACTCAGGCGATGCTGGCCGCCAGCGGAATTCAATGGATTGGCGTGTTCATGCTTACCTGCGTCTGTTTCGCGCAACGACAGGGTAAAATCAAATATTGGCTGCCCATCGTTACCATTGAGATCATCAAAGGATTTACGGGCTTCTTCGGCGATTTTAGGCTGGTCTTTTTTGTCATTCTCGTGGGCATCGCTTCCGCTGCCCCGAAGCTGAAGGCCGGTACCTTGCTCGCTGGGGCTATTACCGGCATAGCGCTCGTAGTGCTCAGTGCTTGGTGGTCGGCAATCAAAATTGATTACAGAGATTATGTGAATCAAGGAGGTGGGGAACAGATTGCTTTGGTGCCCGTCGAGGATCGGCTGCTCTATCTGGCAGATAAGCTTTTCGATGTAAACTTGGATACTATGGCGCAGGGCTTTGACAAACTTGCTCGCCGATTGGGATATGTCGACTTTCTTGCTTCTACACTGCGCAATGTGCCAGCGCGAGTTCCCCACGAGAACGGCGCCCAGATCAGCGAAGCTTTATTGCACGTAATACAACCACGATTCTTGTTTCCTGATAAACCACCAGTGCCGAGCGATACGGAATTAACAGAGAAGATTACCGGTATACCCTTCGGTTTAACCGGCCGCGAGACCTCGGTGAGTCTCGGTTATCTTGCAGAACTGTACATTGATTTCGGGCTAGCCGGTGCATTGCTCGTCTCGTTGCTTCTCGGCCTAGGCATTGGCTGGGGTATACGGTTCGTGATGGCGCAACGACAGAGTCCGGTTATAGTGGTCTATGGATCCGCGACCATGGTCGCGCTAACGGTCGGTGACTTCGGAGAAGCCTTGATCAAACTTCTTGGCGGCTTTCTCACTTCTCTCGTCATAAGTCTAATTTTGGTGCGCTTCGTTCTTCCGCCACTGCTGAGGCCGTTCGGGTTGGTCGGTTCACCAGGTCTTCAGCTTCAGCATTCATCCTAGAAGGCCTTAAGCCTTGGTTGCGCATTCTCGAGTGCGGGTAAATTAAACTCGTGCGACTTCTTCACATTACGCCGACGTATATTCCGGCTTACCGGTACGGCGGGCCAATCCACTCAGTCCATTCGCTTTGCAGAAACTTGGCGGATATTGGCCATGACGTACACGTGCTCACGACGAGCGTGGATGGGCCATTTGACAGCGATGTGCCGCACGATCGGCCGGTCAATCTGGACGGTGTTTTGGTGCACTATGCGCGCGCTCGTTATCTTCGGCGGTTGTATTGGTCGCCAGAACTTGCAGCATATTGCAGGGCGACAATTAGTGGGTTCGATGCGGTTCATCTGCATTCAGTTTTTTTATATCCGACGTGGCAGGGGTCTCGCTGTGCGACATCGGCGCGGGTGCCCTATGTGCTGTCGCCTCGGGGTATGTTAGACCGCAGATTAATCAAGGCGCGAAGTTCGTTTATCAAGCGCACTTGGATCAATTTGGTTGAGCGCGACAATTTATCGGGCGCTTCGGCCATCCACTTAACCTCACAGGAGGAATGGCGCGCGCTTGCAGATCTCGGATTGGCGCGAGCCCCCACAGCCATCATCCCCAACGGCGTCGATGTTCCCCTGCCACTGGACGAGAGTGCGATCTCACCAGATGTTAGGGCCGCCGTTGCAACGGGCTTTCAAATTCTGGCTTTTGGCCGCATCAATTGGAAAAAGGCGCTGGATCGCTTACTCCATGCGCTGGCGCAAATGCCGGAGGCGCGGTTGGTGATTGCTGGTAACGATGAAGATGGCGAGGCTGCGAAGCTGCAAGTGATTGCGGAATCTTGCGGCGTGGCAAAGCGTGTACGCTTTGTCGTGCGCCACTTAACTGGGGCCGATAGGGAAGCACTTTTTGCCAGTGCGCAGGTGCTTGCTCTACCTTCGCTGTCGGAGAACTTTGGCAACGTTGTCGCCGAAGCGATGATTCGAGGACTTCCTGTTGTCGTTACAGCACAGGTGGGGGCGGCTGAAATCGTTGCCGCGAGTGGCGCCGGCGAAATTGCGGACGGCAATCCTGAAGCTCTAGCTACCGCGTTGTTAAGAATCCTGAACTGCGACAAGCTTAGGCACCGTATGGCGACCGCGGGCGTCGAATACGCGCGTGTCCACTTGTCCTGGAACAGTATCGCGCAACGGTTTGCTGAACTGTATGGGTCGATCGCAGAGGCAGGACGGAAAATGCGTTCACGGAACTCCCATTGATCGGCCGCAGCTTGAGTGTGGTGCTATGATTGACGACATCACGCCACTAATTATCACTTACAACGAGGCGGAGAATATCGCGCGGACGCTCGATCGTCTGTCATGGGCGCGACGGATTGTGCTGGTCGACAGCGGCAGCACCGACGAGACGCTCGCTATTGCGCGGCGATACCCTAGTGTCGATGTTGTTCACCGTCCTTTTGATGATTTTGCAAACCAATGCAATTTCGGTGTTTCGCAGGTGAGCACGCATTGGGTGCTGTCCCTCGATGCTGATTACGAACTGAGTGATGCGTTGATTGAAGAGTTGGGTGCGCTGCATCCCGAGGCGACCACAAGTGGCTACAAGGCACGTTTCGTGTATCGTATCTTCGGAAAGCCGCTTCGCGGCACGCTCTATCCTGCACGAGCCGTTCTCTATCGCAAGGATCGTGCTGTGTACCGCAACGAGGGCCACGGACATCGAGTTGTTCTACCAGGTGTTGTTCGACCGCTAGCCAACGTAATATTCCACGATGATCGAAAGCCGCTTGACCGCTGGTTTGAATCGCAACGGCGCTACGCCCGCTTAGAAGCTGCGCACTTGCTGGCATCCGATAGTAAGTCTTTGAACTGGAGTGATCGAATTCGTCGCGCCGCTTGGCCTGCACCAATTCTGGTATTCCTCTATACCCTTGTTCTAAAGCGGTGCTTTTTGGACGGCTGGGCGGGCTGGTACTACGCACTCGAGCGGCTGATTGCGGAATCGCTAATTGCGCTCGCGATTATTGATTGCCGTCTGCGCCAGATTCGGTGAATTGAGAGCGGCGGCTCGCCCTTCCGACCTCCGAGTAGTCAACTGGATCATGATCATTCTTGGCCTAAACGCCTTCCATGGCGATTCTGCCGCGGCACTAATATGCGACGGCAGGTTAATTGCAGCGGCAGAAGAAGAGCGCTTCCGTCGCGTCAAGCACTGGGCTGGCTTCCCGACACAGGCGATCACATATTGCTTGCATGAAGCGGGAATTGACCTCGCTGATGTCACGCACGTTACCATTAACCAGGACAGCAGCCGCAATCTGCTGCGGAAATTCGCCTATGCTCTCAGGCACCGGCCATCTGCGTCGCTGGTGGCCAACCGTATCAGGAATCGACGGGCGAGACTGGGGATACCGGAGCTACTTGGTGAGAACTTTCCCGACTCAAAATTCCGGGGTGAGTTGCATCCTGTCGAGCATCACTTAAGCCATCTGTCTTCTGCGTTTCATGTGTCTCCATTTCGAGAGGCTGTGGTGGCCTCTGTGGACGGATTCGGGGATTTTGCGAGTGCAGCTTGGGGCATCGGTAGGGGCACCGAGATTGCTATTGATGGCCGGGTCTACTTTCCTCACTCGCTAGGAATTTTCTATCAGGCATTGACCCAATATCTTGGGTTTCCCCATTACGGCGATGAATACAAGGTCATGGGCTTGGCACCTTATGGGAAACCAGTATTCATGGAGGCCATGCGTCAAATCATAGCACTTAAGCCCAACGGCTCGTACGCGCTCGATTTGAAGTATTTCCGGCATCATCGGGAGACGGTGGCCTATCAGTGGGCCGGGGGGCCACCTCAAACTAGCGAGCTGTTTGCGCCGGCATTAGAGCAGCTACTCGGTCCTCGACGCGCTCCCGATGAGCCGCTTGAAGAACGTCATCGTGACATGGCCCGCTCCGTTCAGGAAATGTATGAGGAAGCGTTTTTCCATTTAATCTGTCGATTATACGAGAGCTACGGATGTGATGAACTCGCGCTCGCGGGCGGATGCGCGATGAACTCTGTCGCCAACGGGAAGGTGCGCAGAATGACGCCATTCCGACGGGTCTACGTGCAGTCCGCCGCGGGCGACGCCGGAGGAGCGATTGGCTCAGCGTTTGCGCTGTGGCACAAGCTCGGCGGCGAGCGATCATTCGTCATGAACCACGCCTATTGGGGGCCGAAATTCGATAGGGATTCCGTCGAGCAGCTTGTAGCGACGCGCCGGAACGAAATTTCGAATGCCGGCTGTGAAGTAGAGGAAATCCGCGACGAGCCGAAGCTTCTACAAAAAGTATCGGAAGCGATCGTTAACGGAAAAGTGGTCGGCTGGTTTCAAGGTCGCATGGAGTGGGGGCCGCGAGCGTTAGGTAATCGCTCGATCCTGTGCGATCCCCGCCGCGCAGATATTAAAGATGTCCTCAACCTTAAAATTAAGCGTCGCGAATCATTCCGGCCATTTGCACCTTCGATACTTGAAGAATGTGTCCATGATTGGTTCGAAGAGAATGATGCGGTTCCGTTCATGATGCAGGTATTTCAAGTTCGCAGGGAAAAGCGGCATCTCATTCCTGCAGTTACCCACGTTGACGGGTCAGGACGTCTGCAAACTGTCTCGCGAGATGCTAACCGGCGCTACCATGCTTTGATTGAGCGATTTTGCAGCGTCACGGGAATTCCGATGCTTCTCAATACGTCGTTCAACGAAAACGAACCGGTGGTCTGTACGCCAAAAGAAGCGCTCGATTGCTTCTTGCGTACCAAGATGGATATCTTGGTGATTGGCGACACGATGCTGCGCCGCGCGGATGACAAATGACTCTCGGGAGTTGATCGTCCAACATGCGCGTTGTTCAGTGCGCGGGCTTCTATTATCCAGACTCCGTAGGTGGCACGGAAGTTTACGTGGATTTTCTGGCACAGGGGTTACGGGATCAAGGTATCGATACCGTTGTTGCCGCACCCGCCATGTCGAGCCTGCCGTTGGAATACGGTCATAATGGGATAGATGTTTTCCGCTATCCAACGCCAAAAATTTGGCGGCGCGGCGAGACAACAGGTCGAGTGCCGCATCGCTTCTTTGAAGTATTCGAAGATTGGTTAGCGAGGCAGCGCGCGGATGTCTATCATCAGCACTCGTGGACTACAGGCTGCGGACTCTGGCACATCGAGACGGCGAAACGTCTTGGTTTAAAGACCGTCCTCAGTGTGCATGTCCCAGCTAACATTTGCATGCGAGGGACAATGCTGTTGAACGGCCGTAGTGCTTGCGACGGCCAAATTGTACCTGCCAGGTGCGCATCGTGTTGGCTCCAATCTAAGGGGGTGCCAGAGATCGCTTCCTGGCCTCTGGCAGCGCTTCCCGTCTCCCTAGGTCCATTGGCGAGTGTGCCACACGTCGGCCCGGCTCTAGCCGCTAGGTCACTTGCGGTGCAAAAAAGACAACAGATCGATTATATGGTAGCTGCCGCAGATCGGGTAGTCGCGGTTTGCGGTTGGCTGCATCGCGCGCTCCGCGCCAACGGCGTTCCCGATCGAAAGCTAGTGCTTAATCGCCAAGGTGTAAGGTCATTGAGCGCTATTGGTGCACACCGTTGTCCGGAGAAAAACGACACCGTCCGGGTTGGGTTTCTCGGTCGTTGGGACCGCGCCAAAGGGATTCACGTTCTCGTAGATGCCTTTAAGCGCTTGTCGCTGGATCTTTCGGTCACACTGGACATTCGCGCTGCAGATAGCGGAGCCAATTCCAAATTTAAAACAGAGGTGCTGCGCGCCGCCTCTTGTGATCCCAGGATTCGGTTTCGAGAGGTAGGCAACGAGGTCGAAAATTTTCTGGCGAGCATCGACGTGTTGGCTGTACCGTCGCAATGGATGGAAACCGGTCCGCTTGTGGTGTTGGAAGCTTTTGCGGCAGGCATACCGGTCATCGGATCTGATCTCGGCGGCATTCGAGAGCTTGTCTGCCATGACCAAGACGGGCTTCTTGTTGCCCACGACGATGTATCTGCGTGGGCGGATGCGCTCCAGCGATTCGTCAACGACGATTTACTACGGATGCGCTTGCGTTCTGGAATCAAGCCGGTTCGGACCATGTTTGATGTAAGCCGTGAAATGGCTGCGATCTATTACGATCTGACAACCAATAGCAATGATGCCGCCTGACACAAATGATACGTGGCAGTCGGGCCTCGTCTCGGTCATTATTCCTTGTTACAATTCTGTGCGCTTCGTCGAAGCCACGCTCGAAAGCGTGTTCGCCCAAACCTTTCCCCGTGTGGAGGTAATCGTCGTCGACGACGGGTCCACCGATGGATCTACAGAGCTTATCCGGTCGCTTGGTAATCAAGTGCGGGCCGAGTTTGGCCCCAACCGAGGCGTTAGCGCGGCGCGCAACCGGGGCACCGCTCTGGCCCGCGGCGAGTTTATCCAATACTTGGACGCCGACGATCTGCTCGTTCCCGATGCCATCGAAAGGCGTGTAACGGCGCTTCAAACGACCAATGCTGACGTGGCTTATTCGGATTGGAAAAAGCTCGTAGAAATAGCGCCGGGTACATTTGAGAGCGGTGAGCAGGTCACGCGACGGATCGAAGATCTAGATGTAGATTCTGCTATTGCTCATCTAAAGTTCTGGGCGCCCCTAGCAGCTTTGACATACAGGCGCACAATCGTCGACAGAATTGGTGGATGGAAGGAATGGCTACCGATTGTCCAGGACGCACGCTTCCTTCAAGATGCTGGTCTTCTAGGAGGAAGCTTCGTGCACGTGCCTGGCGCTGGTGCTGTCTATCGAGTACCCCTCGGTGGAAGCTTGTCACGCCGCAGTGAAGCAGCGTTTGTTGCCGACGTTTACCGCAATGGATGCGATCTGCAATCGTTTGTCGAGCGCCAAGGCGTGATGAGCGCAAGAATGCAATGTCACATCGCCAGTATATACGGGTATTCCGCCCGGACGCTATTTTTTTATGACCATGAGGCCTTTCGCGATTGCATTCGGCGGCTCTATGCCTTGGAGCCTGGTTTTCAACTCACTTGGCCCAAGGTGGCGAGTGTCGCTTCTAGCGTTGTTGGCTTTCAGATTGCAGGCATTTTATTGCTTGCTTTAGCCCAGATTGCGTCAGTGTGTAGATCAATACGGTCCCGATAGCGTGCCGATTGGCTGCGGAATGTTTTTCGAAGTGGTGTTGTCGGTTTTTCCTGAGGGGCGCGAACTCGTGACGCGTTGCTCGACGAGCAGTTTGCTGCCGATGTCTGTCTCGACCTGTTGAGTACTCAATCGCAAATCGAGGTTGTTTTTTGAAAGTAGTGCTTTCCCACCCTGGAACCGGAGCGTTTGTTCAGCAGACGGCCCAAGCCTTGTTGGAAGCGGATATTTTGTCTGGATATTGGACGACCTTCGCAGATCAGCCTGACGCAACATGGCGTCGCGCGCTAGTTGGGTTAACTACTCTGTTTGGGATGGATGCAAACCGCGAGTTGCAACGCAGAGCTATTAATGAGATTCCAAGCCAGCTACTCCACTGTGCGCCATTTTGGGAAATTATCAGAACGCTGGCCGCACGACTTCAGCTAGATTCGCGCCTTGTTGATCTCATATGGGAAAGAGAAACGCTTAGGTTTGACTCCTGGGTGGCGGAGAAAGCACTCAAAGGAGTCGAAGCGATATATAGCTATGAATTCAGTGCACTGGCGAGCTTTCGTGAGGCAAAAAAGCGTGGCGTCGCTTGCATCTACGAAGTGCCGTCCCCAGAGCACGAATATAGCGAGGGTGTGATTCAACAGGAGATCGAGAAGTTCCCAGAGCTCAATACGCGGGCTCGCCGCTATTTCGTTAATCGCCAGACGAAGCGTACGATGCGGCGGCGAGAAGAATGGGCACTGGCGGATTTGATCATTGTTAATTCCGAATTCACGCGCGATTCTTATTCCAGCGCGGGACTAGACATCGCCAAGGTACGAGTGATCCCTCTGGGAGCGCCACGTGTCGAGCCGGGGACGGTGTCGAACAGGTTTACAGACGAGAAGCCCCTGAAAGTTTTGTGGGCGGGAACATTTGGTGTGCGAAAAGGTGCTCATCATCTTCTAGCGGCGTGGCGGAATATTGCTTCTAACGGACGCGCAACGTTAGATGTATTTGGGGAAAACCAGTTGCCCTCGCATCTGACGGATAATTTACCGACAACGATTAGGTTGTCGCCGACGGTACCTCCCAGCGTTCTACATGAATTCTATCGCTCCGCAGACGTCTTGGTGTTTCCAACGCTATGCGATGGCTTTGGTATGGTCGTGATGGAAGCCTTTGCACATGGACTTCCTGTCATCACCACCCCACGTGCGGGGGCCGCTAAGTTCGTGCGACATGGCAAGAACGGTCTTGTGATTCCGCCAGGCGACAGCGTCGCGCTCTCGCGAGCTATTGAATGGTGCATTGTTCATCGCTCAGAGTTGCTGGCAATGCGCCAACTTGCACTGGAGACTGCTCAGTCTTGGCAGTGGCGGGATTTCCGCGCCGAATTAGGCCGACAGGTATCGAACTATTTGACAGGTGCGGGTTCTGCTTCATGAGGGCAAAAAAGGTTTGCCTCGTGACGCCAGGGCATCTCGCGTCCAACCCTAGGATTGTGAAGGAGGCTGACGCTCTCCATGAAGCGGGGTATGAGGTCAGAGTGGTTTACGGCCACACAACGCCTGGGGTCGCGTCACTTGACGAGACGGTGATTGCACGAGCGCCATGGATGGTTGAGCGAGTGAACCTTCCAATTCGTCCGTTCTATCTTGCGCGCCGAGTTTATCAGGAGTTTGCGAGGTCGGCCTTTGCTTGGGGACTATCGAGCGTTCGGTGGGCAGCTTCAGGCCATTCGATTATCACCCCTGCATTGGCCAGAGCGGCGATGGCGCAGCCTGCGGACCTTTTTATCGGCCACTATCTCGCATCGCTGCCCGCCATTTATGACGCGGCACGTCTAAATAACGCCAAAATGGGGTTCGACGCGGAAGATGATCATCTCGATGAATTGGAGAGAAATCCCGCGAATCGCTCAGAATTTGATATTCGCCGTCGGATAGAAGCGCAATTTATTTCAAAGTGCGAACACCTGACGGCAGCCTCGCCACGAATCGCGCAGGCGTACAAAGAACGTTACGGCGTCGAAATGATGACGGTTCTTAATGTATTTCCGCGTGAACATGCGCTGCAGGCGGGCAGCTTTTCGACGGGCAAGGACAAAGATGCATTATCGGTGTACTGGTTTTCCCAAACAATAGGACCAGGTCGTGGTCTTGAGCCGATAATCTTGGCGATGGCTAAGCTGAGGCGGCGAGTCAGGCTATTCATTCGAGGCAGCGACCATCTTGGTTATTCCGTTCGGCTTCGGGAGTTAGCGGCTGAAAGCGGAGTGGCCGATTTGCTATCGTTTCTTCCGTCGGCTTGGCCGGAAGAAATGGTGCGGCTGGCCGCCGCTTACGACGTGGGCCTTGCCTCAGAACTCAATTCGCCACCCAATCGTGCGAAATGCCTTTCCAACAAGATATTCACGTATCTGCTGGCCGGAGTGCCAGTTCTCCTTAGTGATACGCCAGCGCAAAGAGATCTTGCGGCAGAGTTAGGGAATGCTGCGTCACTTGTCGATTTGGACAGCCAAGACCAGATTGTGAAAGCGCTTGATGCTTGGGCGGGCGATCCGGACAAGCTTATGAGAGATAAAGCGCATGCGAAATTGCTCGGTGACACGAAGTTCAATTGGGACATCGAAAAAAGCAAAATACTAAGAAGTGTAAGTCGGCTGTTGTGAGAACAGGCTACGGATGCGAATTCTAATACCGGTCGATCCAGAGCTGCCGGTGCCGCCAAAAATGTACGGTGGGGTCGAGCGAGTTGTCGCAGGTTTGGTAGCGGCATTGCGGATTCGGGGTCATCAAATTTGTCTAGTTGCCAATGCAGAATCTACCTGTGCAGTAGACGCATTCTACCCTTGGCCTGGGCAGCGTTCCTCTAACCTGTTTGATACTGGCCGCAACGTATATGCATTGAGAAACGCTGTCGGTTCGTTCCAGCCCGATATCGTACATAGCTTCTCTCGCATCATGTACATGTTGCCGTTTCTGACCGCGGCTTTGCCGAAGATCATGACTTACGGGCGCGAACCGACTTATAGAACGGTGCGGCTTGGTTCGATACTTGCCGGCGGTTCTCTTAGCTTTACCGGCTGCAGTGAGTACATTTGTCTGCAAGGCAGACGAGCGGGCGGGTTATGGCGCGCCGTGCATAACTTTGTCGATACGAGTTTTTATAGATTTCGGTCTCAGGTTGCGGATGATGCTCCCCTGGTGTTCTTAAGTCGCCTTGATCGAATCAAAGGTGCTCATAACGCCATTGATATTTCTAAGAAGACAGGGAGGCGGTTGATTATCGCCGGCAATCACGCGACAGTGGGTACTGAGCATGATTATTGGATGACTGAAGTGTTCCCGCACATCGGCGGTGATATTGAATATATCGGCCCTGTGAACGACGAGCAGAAGAACATGCTCTTGGGGCAGGCCGCGGCGATGGTTGTTCCGATAGAATGGAACGAGCCGTTCGGTATAGTATTCGCGGAGGCGCTTGCGTGTGGTACACCGATCATCTCTCGTCCGCTTGGAGCCTTGCCGGAAATTGTTAGACACGGAACCGATGGTTTCCTTGTCAGAACCAATCAAGAAGCTTGCGATGCCGTGATGAGGCTCGGGGAAATTGATCGTCGAAATTGCCGTGCACGGGTCGAGGAAAAATTTTCGATATCGGTGATCGTCGAAGAGTACGAGCGCTTGTACCACGAGCGTGTTTCGGTCGCTTGAGGATGTCGTTGCGAAGCTTAGCAGTTCATAACCAAGCGGAACCGGCTCGTGCTAGCGACTGACATGTCTTTGACCGGTTGGAACGCCGGAAAAGTCGGTCCGCGGAAGGTTTGCTGTGTATCTCTGAGTTTTCCGCCGAGCGCGGCTGCGGGCGTGCATCGGGTTCGACACGTCTCCAAGTTCCTCCCGAATCACGGTTGGAGCCCTACAATCGTCTGTGTTGACGAGCGTGACCTCAATGAGACGCTGGATTGGAAATTGCTGGATTTAGTGCGGAAAGACATCAAGGTGCGAAGGGTTCGTGCGCTTCCTGTCAAACTGACGAAACCATTTGGGGTCACCGACCTTGGGTTGCGTGCATATTGGTCGGTGCGGCAAGAACTGAAGGCGCTTTTGGACGCAGATGATTACGACGCGGTGCTGATGACCGGCGCTCCGTTTTATCAAATGGCTCTCAGTCGCTACATTAAGAGACGTTTTCGTGTTCCGGTCGTGCTGGACTTTCAAGACCCATGGGTATCCGCATGGGGCGCTGCTCAGCCTATGATGTCTAAAGCTGGAATCACTCATCGGCTGGCGGTCTCGTTGGAGCCAAGGGTCTTGCGTAGCGCAGATTTCGTCACATCTGTTTCGGACATTCAGAATGCGGAGATGGCGGGTCGCTATCCGTGGCTCGATGCATCTAAAATGGCTGCAATTCCTATTGGGGGTGACCCGGACGACTTTCGAGTTTTGGATGTCGGTACCGAAGATATCAGTTTTCCAACAGACATGATTAACTTCAGCTACGTAGGCACGTTCCTACCCCGAGCAGAGCCCTTGGTGCGTGTTCTGTTTCGGGCGTATTCCCGCCTCCGAAGACTGGAACCGACACTTGCCGCCAATATCCGCCTCAATTTTATTGGAACAAGCAATCAATCTAATGACGTGACGAAGCGAGTACTGCCAGTCGCGGAGTCGGAAGGTGTTGCCAATGCCGTCAGTGAAACTCCGCACCGCATTCCATATCTGCAGGCGCTTTCAGCGCTGAAGCGATCACACGCGTTGCTGTTAATTGGCTCGGACGAACCTCACTATACGGCATCTAAGATATATCCCGCGCTTATGAGTGAGAGGCCGTATCTTTCATTCTTCCATCGTGCGAGCAGCGCACACTCGATATTGTCGAGAGCGAGAGGGGGGCGAGCACTCTCATTTGCTGATAGAGACGAGCTGGTTAGCTCGGAGGTGCCTTTTAGTGAGGCTCTGAGAGATCTGGCACTTCATCCCAACTCCTTTGGAATCGCAGATCCGTCGGCCTATGAAGCCTATCAGGCGGACAACGTTGCTTGTCAATTCGCGGCAATCTTTGACCGAATGAGCTTGACTCGGGCCAAATAGCTCAAGAATCAGATGCGCCTCGCAATCGTAGCTTCGCATCCGGTGCAGTATTATGCGCCGCTATTTCGGGCCCTCGCACAACGCCTTGACCTGCAGGTTCTCTATGCGCATCGGGCCACGTCGGACGATCAAGCTAGGGCTGGATTTGGCGTCGAGTTCGAGTGGGATACGGATCTTCTATCTGGATACGAATATTTATTCTTGCGCAACGTGTCTACACAACCCGGTGTGCATCATTTCTTCGGCTGCGATACTCCGGAAATACGTCAGCGCCTTAGCGAAGAAAAGTTCGACGCGGTTATGGTGCAGGGATGGCATTTGAAATGTTACATCCAGACCGTGTTTTCGGCAAAAGTTCAGGGACTGCCGCTTCTCGTGCGCGGGGATAGCCACCTCAATACACCGCGTACGATCTTTAAGCGGGTACTGAAAGCAGGAATTTTTCCCGCCTTTCTCCGCCTCTTTGACGGTGCGTTGTACGTCGGAACTCAATCTCGCGATTATTGGATCCATTATAAATATCCTCAAGAACGACTGTTTTACTCGCCTCATTGTATCGATACGAAATGGTTTTCTGCTCACGCCACGATCGATGCGCGACGGGAGGTTCGTGAACGCCTCAAGATCGTACCGAGTACCAAAGTCGTATTGTTCGCTGGAAAACTTGTATCGTTCAAACGTCCACTTGACGTCTTGAATGCCGTCGCCCTTTTGAAGGCCAGGAACCGTGAAATGGAAATTGTAGTGGCTGGAGCGGGCGTGCTGCAAGAGGAGATGAGAGGAGTGGCGGATGCTGCTGGCATCAAAGTGCACTTTCTCGGATTCTGCAACCAGACGGAGATGCCGAAGATCTACGCTGCATCGGATGTATTAGTGTTGCCGTCTGATGGACGCGAGACGTGGGGGCTTGTGGCCAACGAAGCGATAGCTTGCGGCCGTCCAGTTATACTCGCAGACGGGGTCGGATCAGCGAAAGATATCGCCGGCGACAGTGTCGCTGGGCGGATATTTCCGGTCGGCAATATTGCTGCTCTTGCACAGAGGTTGGATGAAATTGTGCAGACGCCTCCCGCGCTGCATTTGATCGAAAAAAAATCTAACGAGCACAGTATATCTGCCGCCGTTGCGGGCATTGAGGCCGCCGTTCAGAGCGTCTCAAGGGGGTGTAACTGACGCAACTAGCTGACTTTTGGATAAATAAACGCATGTATCATGCGGCGCCAAGCGAGCTACAAAATGAAAAAAAAATTTTTCATAACAGCTTTCAGCGATAACAACAACTCGACGCTCGTTCGAGGAAATGAAATTCTCGAAAAATTTCCGACGCAGTGCTTTATACGTACACGAGAAATTCAAGAGGCAGACATCGTCCTGTATTTAGAGCATGGCTATTTTGGCCTTAGTGAGCTTCCTTTTCTTATTAATCAGGTGCGCAGGTTTCCGGTTCAACAGCACTTCGTCTATTCGGAGTCCGACTGGCCCTATCCGATATTGCCCGGTGCTTATGCATCGCTGTCGCGGCGGTGTGACTGGGCGCACAGTTGGTCATATCTACCCAGTTTAAAGGCCCCTCTCAAATCGAAGGATAAGTTGCGACCGGTTCCAAGATACTTGTTTTCGTTTTTGGGGAGAATTAATACGCATCCTTTGCGCCAAATGGTAAGAGAGTTAAACGACAATACGACGCCCTGTATTGATGTCAGTGAAGCACCGCAAAGAATTGCGTCATTCGACTATACGAGGTCCTATTTCGATCTCATTCAGGAATCCAAATTTGTGCTTTGCCCGAGAGGATTTGGTCCATCGAGTATCCGGATCTATGAGGCGATGAGTTGTGGTCGAGTTCCTGTAATCATCAGTGATAAATGGTTGCCTCCTCCCGGAATTGATTGGGACAGCTGCAGTGTGATGGTCCGCGAAAAGGAAATTGCTTCGATCCCAGTCCTGCTGGGAAATTTGAAGAACAGGGCGGACGAAATGGGACAGTGCGCGTCGCGCGCGTATTCTCGGCTATTCGGCCCGGACGTATTTTTCGATCAATTGTTGTTGTCTGTATCTGATCGATACCTGGGGTGCTCATCAGGGGCAAAGGGAGTGTTGAAACGCGCCCTAAGGGCTCTGGATGGTCGAGCGGTTTGGACTTTACTACACCAGACGCAAGCGCGGGTCGCGGCGGTTGTGCAAGATAATTAGGTTCGACCTGACTATGCCGCTACCGTGTCATTCGAAGGCAGCTAAATGAGACGCAACGCAGAACGGGGCAGTAGCAGAACGCCACAAGTGCTCCGGCATGTGGTGGCTAAGGCAATCATTCTCGCGTGGCGCGAAGATGTCGGAAAATTACAGGCGAGTTTGGAATGCGAGGGATTCGACGTTGAGGTCTTGCGACCAGATTACACTGATGAGGAATTGAAATTCAGCAAAAACTCGAGGACGTTCCTCAATCACAAAAATGCCTGGGAGAAAGCTATCGCCTACGAAGGCTATACCCTCGTTTGCGAAGCTGATTTCGTGCCGTGTCGGGGTATTGGTGAATTTGAGGTGTTTTGGCCCGCCGACAATCCACGAGCGTGGGGGTATCTTTACCAAGGAAGTCCAAGACTGCTTGCGATCATTGGAGAGAAGCGGCTGTTGCGTGGACACACAGCACCGCTTGTCTCATATGTTATAAACAGCCATGTGGCTGGCTTGATGATGAAATTCTTCGACTACGAGGCCGGTAGGCATGATCTGCGTTCATATTTCACATTCGATTCCCATCTGCAATGGTATGTCATGGGCCTTGGAGCTGAAGCTTATATCCCTTGGCGTCATTATGGGGAACATGGTGGCATGCCTAACCCTGAACACGCGCGGGCGAGCTCGGTGACTAGTAGAGGGGAGCATAGGGCGGATAATCTTATGAGTTCGTTGCATTTTCTTCCGGCGTACGCGCGTGGGAGTCATGTTTCTTTTTTGCGGACTCGTTTCGTATCGAGGCTCCTTGGGTTCGCGCGCCTTGCAATGGGGCGTTGGATTGCCGTTACCAATGTTTATAACCTGACTCCGGTTGATCGTGCCAGAATGTACTTAATTGGCTTTCGGCGTCTTTTGTCATACCCGCTTTGATCGATGTTGTTGCACAGGGTTCTGCCACGCCGTAGCCGGCGCTATTCTGAGATATGCCAATCTCGTGGTGGATTGCTGTCGATGTGGTTCTGAGTATTTTGATTTTCGCGCTGCGCCGCGGGTCGCAGTTGGTGTACTATGGCACTATCTGTATTACCCCGATGTTGTTTCCAGATGTTGCCTGAGGTGACGCAAATGAATTTCGACGAGTATCGGTTCAATCGAATTATAGACCTTACTATTTCACACGGTGCTCGAATCGGCCGGGAAAGTTCATGGCTTGACCTAGGTTGCAACCAAGGGCAATTCCTGAGGCTTCTGCTTGCCCGTGTCGCGCTTTTTGCCGCGGGGTCCGACGATTGGCCGGAAAGCCAGAAGGGCTCGGAAGACAACGGGTGGGCTTACAAGCAGGCCGACTTCGCTGTTAGCCTCCCGGATTTTAATACGCAGTTTGATGTCGTATCTGCCATGGAAGTTATCGAGCACATCATTGATACCGATAAATTCATTGAGCTGATTAAAGGTGTTTTGAAGCCCGGCGGCTGGCTCGCGCTTTCCACACCGAATATAAATAGTCTTAGAAACCGCTTATTGGTGCCGTTTGGTATTTATCCTGTAGGATTGGAGTTCCGTAACGTAATTCATCACGTCCGTCTATATAATCCAACGGTGCTTGCCAATCAGCTTCGAGAACACGGATTCCGCGATGTTCACCTTCATGGGGTTTCATTCCTTCCCATGGGTATGGGCGGTCTATCGACGATTAGTCGACGTCTTGCCGATCTGTTCCCCTCTCTTTGCAATAATTTCATTGTGATAGCTCGACGATGAGGCGTCGGCAGCCGAGCGTTATCTGCGGGTATCATCATTTGGAAGCTGTCCGCAATGAATTTGCGGGCGTCTGACCATCAATCTGTTGATCCGCCCCGAGACTGACACTTGCGCAACACGTCATTCGCAGGGATGCAGATGGAAATTAAAGGCTCCTCGGCCGACACTGGTCGTTCTCGGTAGAGGCGAAATGTTTGGCTGCGGACCGGCGCAATTTTTGCTACGTGCGCCACTAAACTGTTTCCCGAGACTCTCCCGTAGACGTGGTCATGGTTACGCTCTTGCATCGTAACATTAGCGGGCTCAGGACTTTCGCCCGCGACGGAGGGCGTCCGTCTAAGCGACCCGATGTGCAGAATCATTTACGGTGTTTTCGGCTTCGGAGTTGCCGCAATCACCGCGCTCCCGTGACACCGGCGCTAACATCTTCACCGCGTTGGAGGTCCAAAGGTTCGCGGCTCGCAATGCCTTTGGGTCGTTCTTGGCGCTTGTCATTAGGCGCTCCTCGGGTGATGTTGCAAACTTAATGACGTTCATGAGAATCAGGCACTGTGCGTTACGCGCAATTGATCGGGTGGTTGGCGCCATGTTCCGCGGCAGCCTGCCAACATACCTCCACGGGGAGTGGATTTGGCTCTCCCGGGAATGTTGGTCGTCGATTTATGGGCGGTACGAGCCACGTGTAACGAAGGCAATTGCGTCACACTTGCGCCGGGGAGGCAGGTTTTGGGATGTCGGCGCGAACGTCGGAATTCTCAGCCTCTTCGCATCAAAAATTGTCGGGCCAAGCGGTTCCGTTTGTGCCTTCGAGCCTTCCCCCGGGGTCGTTGAACAGCTTCGCCGCAATGTCAGGTCGACCGCTATCGAGGTGCTTCCGATCGGAATTGGAAACGAGGATGGAGTGCGGACATTTGCCGCCCAGGGCACATCCACCTCGGCGTCTTTCCACAAAGCCGTGACCGCTATCAATGAACGATATACTCCCGATCAGCCGATCACGGAGATTTCTGTGGTCATTCGAAGGCTCGACACAGTACTTGCTCATTGCGCGCCGCCCTCCTTGTTAAAGATCGACATCGAAGGGTTTGAGCTCGAAGCAATTAAAGGAGCTAGTTGCTTACTTTCCTCGCATTGCCCGACAATGCTAATTGAAGTGCACCCGGAGCAGCTCGCGCTGTCGGGTGGATCTGAGAAGGAACTGTTTGAGAGGTTGAGGGCCCATCGATACACATGGACTGTCATCGATCGGAACGTCAATGGACTCTACACGGTGCTTGCTCTGCCTCAAATAGCGACGAAAAATTCGCGGCAGTAAAGGGCCCGTGTTGGTGCGATTGCCGCGAGCTTTCGACGTCGCCTGATAAAGAGTTATTCTAGTGAGGGCGATTGGTCCAGTTGGAAGTAGCGGATGCATCACGGTTCGTGGCGGACGAAAGTATTTTCGAACTTGTGATGCCTTGCTGGTCCAGGTCTCTTAGGGTCTTCGGACATTAGCCACCGTAGTACGGTTTTGTACTTCAGCCCAGCAACGCTACCTGATGACATAGCGGCCGCGCTTACGGGTCAGGATATTTCATCTCTGAAACTCACTTAAGGCCTGATATGTTCGCAGGGCCATGCAGGCACTGGCTGTAAGATCATCCGGGTCTATGTTGTAAACCAGCAGCAGCGGCGGATATGGGTCAATGTGCGCCGATACAGCCTGGTAAAATAGAGTAATGCAGCTCGCGGAACCTTAATTCTCGGCTCGCGCGAACTGTTGAGCTCGCATGTCACACGATTCGCACATGCGCTGCGCCGGGAGGGATTGGACGTTTCGTTCGCGCTTTCTTGATCAACTTATCCAATGCCACATGAGATTACGCCTAGCCAGGTAAGAGTTTTTCGATCTCTCACATCCAGACTGTTCACCGTGTCGCTTTGAGCTCGCAATGCCCATTCTGCCATCGACAGTAAGGAGATAAGACGCCCATCGCGCGGGTCGCGCCGACTGTAGGTCTCGCGGCTCGAGATAGGCAGTGCATTGTTTTATGCAGGGAAGCATCTATGTCTCTTCAGTCCCGCCAAAGAACGTTTTGCGTCACAGTTGCATTCATTCTTTGGCTGCTTCCGTCGATTGGGTTGATCCATAAATATCTGGGAAATGGAGGCGCCTTTGCTGTACTCCCGTTCTTTCTGCTTTTAATTCTGGCGATCAAAATACTCCATCGTGATTTAGGCCCGTGCCCGTCCATCGGTTGGTTCTGGGCAATTAGTGCGGTTGCGATATGTTCTTTTGCCGTACTTTATCCCATCGCCAAAAGCGGCGTACTTGGGCCAGGTTCCGACCGGGATGACGCCCTGAATGTCGCTTTGCAATCGCTTCTTGCAGGTCGCTACCCATATTCAGCCAACACATATCTCGGGAATCCTCCAACCCCGATGCTCGGCGGCCTTGTTTTGGCCTTGCCGTTTTATTTGCTCGGGAACAGTGCGCTACAAAATCTCGTGTGGGTCCCTGCGTTCGTTTTTTGGTGCGCCACCATATTCAAAGATCGCATGACCGCGATCTCCTATTTGATTCTGTTTCTGCTCGCATGCCCAGCCGCGATGCAGGATTTCGTCACGGGCGGCGATTACCTCGTCAATGCCATGTACGTCGCGATTGCAATGCATCTGGTCATTACTGTTCAGACCAGTAAGCCACCGTGGCTTCGTCGAGGGGCGGAAATATTCCTCGCAATCTGCATCTCATCTCGTCCCATTTATGTGATGGCAGTCCCAATCTTGGCGGGAGTGATAAATAACATTGCAGGTGTTCGGCGAATGGTCGAATTCGTCTTGGTGGTTCTCTTGGTTTGTATTTTATTGAATGTACCGCTCTTTCTCTATGATCCATCGCGCTTCCCGACAGCACATTTATCGGCAAAAACGTCCAGTATGCCGCCATGGCTGCATGCTTCGGTAACATTGCCGGTGCTTGCTGGAGTGGTCGGCTGTATGAGTTTTCTCATACGGACCGATTTTCTGCATCGGGCGTACGGTTTGATGGGCATAACATTGGGTCTCATGTTATGTCCGGTACTAGCTTTCGAATTTTTTGCCGGGCCGACGTACTTTATCGGCCATGTAGGATTTGCGTTACCCATGACCGTCTTCGCGGGAATTTGGTGTGTCGAGGGGCTTCGCTTTCAGAGTCCGTTAGAGGCCGGATTTGCGCCGGCGGTTAACCTCGACGGCGGCAGCACCACCAGGGTTGCGGCGGACGAGAAGCCACATCGCGCGCAGGCTCCTTTTGCTTAAACCGGGTGGTCCCTTAGCGCTGCCAAGCCAGCACCGGGGCCTAAGCGCTTTAGAATTCGCTAGACGCTAGCCGCCGTAATCGGTCTCGCGCTTCAACGCCGCAACATTGCTGATGACGTAGCGGTCTCGCTTGCGCGTCAGGATCTTCCGCCGCTGAAACTCACCTAACGCCCGGCTCACATTCTCGCGGGCCACGCCGGCGATGGCTGCGAGATCGCCTTGGTTGATCTTGTAGTCGAGTAGCATCGCGCCGTTGGAGTCGATGCCGATATGCTTGGCGAGATCGAGCAGGGCGCGGGCCACGCGGCCCTTCACCGTGAGGAAGCTCGAGGCGGCCATCGATTTCACCGCTTCGCGCAGGCGCGTCGAAAGCATGCGGATCAGGGCGTTCTGGATTTCTGAATCCCGTGATGCCGTTTCCAAGAACGTGTCGCGGCTGATGAACTGCAGATTGCAATCCGTGATCGCGACCACGGACGCCGAACGCGGCAGCCCATCGATCATCGACAACTCGCCGACCACATCACCAGCGCCGAGAATGGCGACGATTCGGTCTTCGCCGGACTGCGAGGTTACGAACACCTTCAAGAGGCCGTTTTGGATCAGATAGCAGCCGTCGCCGGCATCGCCGACTGAGAACAGCAGTTCACCGTTTTTCAGCGCACGGGTCGTGGCTGCTACGAAGAGAAAATCGAGCAGCGCCTCCGGCAGCGTGGAATTCGATTTAGCTTGTGGCTTACCGCTCAGCATCGTTGATCGCCCCGGCGGACCGCACACTTAATTCATTTCAACACCGATGCAATTTGATTGTTCCGTTTTGGTTGATGTCGGTTGGTGCAGTGAGCATGCACCTTTCCTCACCGCTCACTGAGCTCTCCTCCACTTAGAAAATCTTGGACTGTGACGCGTTCCGTCGCGTGATCTGGTGCGAGCGGAGGCGTGTGTGCCGCATTGACAGCGATCCAACCTGTTGCGCAGGGCAGGATCGAATATGGTTTATTACGAGTCGTTATGCACTCTATCAAGACTCTGATTTTAATCATTAAAACCTAAGTGCTCATCCTGTGATATTTATCATAGCGTCAATTTCGGTAAGATTATACAACACATATCAGGACTTCTCTAAGTTTTGAATTTGCCGGCGCTCTGCAACGAAAAGACGGAGCGAAGAAATTGAAGACGGCGCGCTGAACGAGCGAGCCGAAAGAACGAGAGAGCGGAAGCGCCGAACATAAGGCCACACCGTTCGTGATTGCGACTACGAGGGGGTGCACTCGTACAGACTCTGAAATTGGTCGCGCCGTCACGGTGAACGTGGCGGTGTGTGGGAATGCGTCTGTAGCGGCCAAGGGCTCGAGAATGGGCCTGGGGCGAGTGGTCAAACGGACCGCGGCGGGAAACGCGCGGGTCAGAGTTGGGAGCTAGTCAGACAATGGCGACGGACACCGATCCAAACACCACGAACAACATCATCCCGAACAGCACGATTCAACCGACGCTGGTCGTCTCCACCGATCAGACCGACTACGCGCCGCAATCGACGGCGACCATCACGGCGCAAGGCGTCACGCCGGGCGCTACGGTCGAATTCCTCGTCACCGATACCAACCCCGCCGATGGCGTCACAAGCGGCACCGACCAGCCGTGGACTGTGACCGATGGCGGCGCGGGAGACCTGAATGGCGCTGTCGACGGCACGATTGTGACGAGCTGGAGCGTCAATCAGGACGCTGCGAATCAGGCGTTTGTGTTGACCGCGACCGACCAGACGAGTGGACAGACGGCGACCGCGAGCTTCACGGATTCGCCGCCGGTGACTGTCGACGTATCCGGACAGGGGGCGACCGGCACAGTCAATGGCGCGATTTTCACGAACACCTCGTCGGCTTTGTCGACCGGGACGGGCGTGTTTGACTCTTTCTTGCTGATTCAGAAGCAGGGCACCGAACAGGGATTCAACACGGACGGTTCGCCGCTTCCGCTTGACGACAAGCAGTCGCAGCATACGAACGCTCTGCAGCTCTCGTCGATTCCGTTGGTTCATGACGATGGCACGCCGTACCTGGCCGGCGATACGGGTCCGGCCTATCGCGAATTCCGGCTCGACCTGAACGAAAAATCCAGCGCTCCGCAGATTTCACTCGATAAGCTGCAAATTTATCAGGGCGACTCCGGCAATCTGCTGACGCTTCCCGGCACTGCTGTTTACGACCTCGATCAAGGTCAGGACCATTCCGTCTTGATGAGCGCCGCGTGGGACGCCGGAAGCGGCAAGGGCGACTATGTCGTCCTCATCCCAGACAGCGTGTTTAATCCCGCCCATCCGTTCGTCTACTTGTATTCGCAGTTCAGCGGTGCCGATAGCGGCTTCGAGGAATGGGGCGTCATATCGGCGGCGAAGCCCCAGATCGCCATCGACAAGGTGACCGTGGATGGTTCTGTGTCCGGCGACGGCATCTCCGTCCACGCGGGAGATGCGATCAGCTGGGTTTACACGGTGACGAACCCCGGCAACGTTTCGTTGTCCAACATTACGGTGACGGACAACATCCAAGGCGCCGTCACGAGCTTCACCGGCGACGACAACAACAATGGGATGTTGGATCCAACGGAAACTTGGACCTTCACCGAAACGGGCGTAGCCGGCTCCTCAAATTACAGCAATATCGGCACAGTCACGGGCACGTATAATGGCTCGCAGGTCATGGCCAGCGACCCCTCGAGCTATGTGATTGGCGGCGCGAACGGCACGGCGACCATCTCCGGTTCGAAGCTGATCGATCTGGACGGGGTGGTGACCAACAGCGAAGTGCAGGGCGTACAAGGCGATTCCGGTGTGACGGAATACTTTGCTCCTGGATGGACCATTTACATTGAAAAGGACGGCATCCCGGGGCTTAGCGCCGGCGATGTGTCCACGGTCACCGACCAGAACGGTGACTTTTCGTTCACGGGACTAAGCGACGGCACGTACGCAATCCACGAAGTGCTGCCGGCCGGTTGGACCCAGTTGGCTCCGGGGACCGGAGAGTACGACGTAACGATTACAAATGGTCAGTCGCAGTCTGGAATCGACTTCATCAACTTCCAGAACATCACGATCAGCGGCACCAAGTATATCGACGCGAACGGTGATGGTTCCACCGACGGTGACGCGGTCTATACCGCCGGTGTCGTGATCGACTTGTTCAAGAATGGCGGTGTCAATCCGGTCGCGAGCGTGACCACGGATGTCAACGGCCATTACTCGTTCACGAACCTCGGCCCCGGCACCTACACCGTCGCTGAGGTGACGCCGACCGGCTGGACCGAGACGCTGAGTCCGGGCGGCAC
Organism: Rhodoplanes sp. Z2-YC6860; assembly: GCF_001579845.1. Taxonomy (GTDB): domain Bacteria; phylum Pseudomonadota; class Alphaproteobacteria; order Rhizobiales; family Xanthobacteraceae; genus Z2-YC6860. The sequence goes on along the minus strand of NZ_CP007440.1, from coordinate 6,113,923 downwards.
GATCATGGCCAGCAGTGGCCACGACGTCACCGGCGAGGACTTCGCCAATTTCCAGAACATCACGATCAGCGGCACCAAGTATATCGACGCGAACGGTGACGGCTCCACCAACGGTGACGTGGTCTACACTGCCGGTGTCCTGATCGACCTGTTCAAGGACGGCGGTGCCAACCCGGTCGCGAGCGTGACCACTGGCACCGACGGCACCTATTCGTTCACGAACCTCGGCCCCGGCACCTACACCGTCGCTGAGGTGACGCCGACCGGCTGGACCGAGACGTTGAGCCCGACCGGCACGATCACGGCCAGCAGCGGCCACAACGTCACCGGCGAGGACTTCGCCAACTTCCAGAACATCACGATCAGCGGCACCAAGTATATCGACGCGAACGGCGACGGCTCCACCAACGGTGACGTGGTCTACACTGCTGGTGTCCTGATCGACCTGTTCAAGGACGGCGGTGCCAACCCGGTCGCGAGCGTGACCACTGGCACCGACGGCACCTATTCGTTCACGAACCTCGGCCCCGGCACCTACACCGTCGCTGAGGTGACGCCGAGCGGCTGGACCGAGACGTTGAGCCCGACCGGCACGATCACGGCCAGCAGTGGCCACAACGTCACCGGCGAGGACTTCGCCAACTTCCAGAACATCACGATCAGCGGCACCAAGTATATCGATGCGAACGGCGACGGCTCGACCGTCGGTGACGTGGTTTACACCGGCGGCGTGTTGATCGACCTGTTCAAGAATGGCGGTGCCAACCCGGTCGCGAGCGTGACCACGGATGTCAACGGCCATTACTCATTCTCGAACCTCGGCCCCGGCACCTACACCGTCACGGAGGTGACGCCGACCGGCTGGACCGAGACGCTGAGCCCGACCGGCACGATCACGGCCAGCAGCGGCCACAACGTCACCGGCGAGGACTTCGCCAACTTCAAGAACTTCTCAATATCCGGGTACAAGTGGGACGACGCTGACGTCGATGGCAAATGGGACACTGGCGAGAAAGGCATCGCCAACTGGACGATCTACCTGAACAACGGCACGAGCATCGTATCGGCGACGACCGATGCCAGCGGCCATTATACGTTCAGTAATCTCGGCCCGGGTTCGTATACGGTCACCGAAGCGCATCCCTCCGGCTGGTTCAACAGCTACAATGGCACCACGACCGTTGTAGGCGCCAGCGGCGTGAACGTGTCCGGGGACTCGGGGGATACCGAAGTCCTTAACTTCGGCAACCATCAGTTCATAAAGGGTGTGGTCGGTCTGACTCAGGGCTTCTGGAGCCAGCACAAAGAGGCATGGGACGGCACCGCCGATACGACGTGGGCCAATATTGTCGACAAGGCCGGCGGGCTCTTCGGTAATGAATTTACTGACGCGGGCAATAACGTCAGTGTCACGCAAGGTAAAGGCGGCAAATACACCGGAAACGACGACATCATCAATAAGATCGGGGCCACTCATTTCCTTCTCGGTGACGCGAACGGGAATGGTATCGCCGATCCCGGTGAGAATGCTCAGGGAAGATCGATTACCCAAGTTGTCACCGACTTCGGGAATACCTCGCAAGGCAACGAAGTCACCATTCTGCTCAACCAGCTCGATGCAGCGCAGTTGAACATCTACAACGGCGCTCACGATCCTGGATCTTACAACTTCGGGAATCCGATCTCGCCGGCGGGTCATGACCTTGTCGGCGAGGGCGTCAAGTTCCTCCAGGGACTGTTCTCCGGCGCGGTGCAAAACACCGCCACGTCGACGAATCTTTCGTCGTGGACCTCCCATGACCCGTCGGTTGCTTTCGACACGCACCAAACTCGTGGACCTGGGGGAACAGAGATCTACGCCAGCGGCCAGGATCTGAAGAACGTGCTGCAAGCATTCAATCAAGGGCAGATCGTCACATCGAACGACAACACCCTGGTCGGATGGAGCACGGATCAAGGCATCACGGTCACCGGCGTTCACGCCAACACCCCGGATGCGTTCTGGTTGGTTGCCTGGGAACATGGCGTGATCGCCTAAGCAGCAAGCGTCGTCTAAAATAAAGCGGCGGCCGTCAATGGCCGCCGCTTTTCATTTGACCACGGGCCGATGCGCTGCGGGGCAATATGACAACAGCCGACAAAGACCTTACCGCGATTAGAAGTCGCATCGAGTCCGGGCAAAGCAAAACCGCTATCGAAGAGCTCCGGCGGTTTCTCGATGCGGGCGTGGCCGGTCCAGATGTATATCGCCTGCTGGCTTGGGCCTATTTGGAATGCCAGGATCTGGATGCGGCCCTGGCGTCGTTGCGACAAGCACGAGGGCTCTCGCCGTCACCCGCGACCGAACTGAGCTTTGCGCGATTTCTCAACGCAAGAAGTCACAAGCGCGCCGCGCTGGATTGCGCTTTGGTCGTGGTCAATCTGGATCCAAGCAATGCAGACGCCCTGGCGCTCGCCTGTATGTTGTCGGCGGACCTCGGCGATCTCGGCATGGCAACGGCGTACGGCCAAAAGTCGCTCGAAATCCGCGATCGTGAGGCCAGCACGCAATCAATTGAGACAAGCAAGCTTACACGCCGATGGCCGTTTGATGCGCGGCTGCCTCATCAGAACATCATCGCGTTCAGCCTGTTTGGGAAAGAACCGTATTATTGGGAATCCGCCATCGCGGCCGCATCGATGGCGTTTTCGATTTTTCCCGAATGGCGCTGTCGATTTTATTGCGATTCGAACGTGCCAAATGCCGTGTTGCAAGCACTATCGCGCTTGCGTGCCGAGATTTTGATTTTTCAAGGACAGTCCAAAAATTGGGATAGCCTGGCTTGGAGATTTCTCGCCTTCGATGACCCGAACGCCAAGGTTGTCATGGTTCGCGACGTGGATTCACCATTCACTCTTCGGGAGAGATTTGCCGTTGACGAATGGTTGGCGGCGGACCACCCGTTCCACGTCATTCGCGACCATCACTATCACTGTGAACCTATGATGGCGGGTCTATGGGGTGGCTGGACCGGCTTGCTCCCATCAATGGATTCCTTGCTGACGAAGCACTACGACAGGGAAGGGGATCGTTTCTCCGACCAAAGGTTTCTGCGCCTTCAGGTCTGGCCAAGAATTCGGGCAGTTGCCCTGGTCCACGATCGATTCTTCAACCTCGGGACCACGCGGCGACCTCCATCGCATGTGACGGAGAAATGGACGCACATCGGCATGGCTTGGCCTCGACCCAGGAGGCCTGTGCCCGCTGAGCACCACGGCGAAGTGTCGACGAGCTAGGCGGTGTGTGACGTCAGCCAGTAGTCGACTCCTTGGGTCAAGCTGGTCGGCGCAACACCCAACACGTCGACGACCGTTGTCGGGGTCTGCCCGTTATGGGCGTCGACCACGAAGTTTGTTCCACCGCCATTGGCGTCGGCTACCAACTTGACCCAGCCGTCCGCAACAGCGTTCGTTCCGGTGTAGCCAATCGCGGTCATCAGAGCATGCAGATCAAGGATATCCTGGCCTTTAACGAAGTCAGCGATGACATCGGTGACCTGGCCGGGTGCCTTGAACACGAAGGTGTCGTTGCCTGGGCCGCCATACAGTTTGTCGCCGCCCGAGCCCGCCACGATGGTGTCGTTGCCGCGCCCACCTTGGATAGTGTCTCCGGCGTTATTCGCAATGATGGTGTCGTTGCCGTCGCCGGTCCACACGTTTTTGATCGTGGTATCGAGGCCGATCTGCAACGATCGGCCGGCAATGGTATCGAGCGCGCCGGGAGTGAGGTCGATGTAGGAATCAGTCGTGACGGCTGCGGTGTTGATGGTGGCCGCTCCGGTGGTATCGTGCAGAATCGCGCGGTCGGCACTCAGAAGTTTCGAAAACTCGTCCGTATAGACGTAAACATTGGGTGTGTCCGCAGCATCGCCGAGCGCTTTCAGCGTCCAGCCATTCAACGTCCCGATGTTGCCTGTAACGGTGTCAGTGACGGTCAACGTCCAGTTGCCTTGTGTGTTTTCGCCCCAGAAATTATTGGCCGAGGTTTCGAACACAATACCGGTGCCGGTACCGTTCGTGGGATGGTTGACCAGCGTTGCTGTCGTGCCGAACGGCGACGTCAATGTCACAAGCAAGTCACTCGGTGCCGTGTCGGTGATATTGAGATCGACAACGAGCTTATCGATCTCCATTGAGTTGCTGATCGCAATATGGCTCTGCAGGCTGCCGACCCCGTCCGGGATTTTCAAATTGTCAGTATGGGTCGCCGTCACGGTGGCCATGTTGGCGTAAGTCGATTGCAACTGCCAGCTCTCGGCCAGCCGCGTTGCCGCGGTGGCATCCACCATTCCAAACCCATAGTCCTCGCTGAAGTGCAAACCGCCACCGTTGAAATCATGTGCGCCATTGATTTCCCAGCTCACGTTGGTGGGATCAATCTGCTTGGAGGTGAGCGCAAGGATTTCTTGAACATCGCGATATCCAAGGGTGGGGTTGGCCTGCAACATCAATGCAATCACGCCGGAAACTTCCGGCGCGGCGTAGGATGTGCCGGACATCACCGCGTAGTCGGTTGCAGAATAGCCGGCGCTTCCCAACCGGTCGTCAGTTTGGATGGAAGATCCTCCCGGCGCAGACACAAACACCGAGGCGCCCGGATTGCTGTAGGATGCGACGTAGCCGAGGCTGCCAGTCGCGGCGACGACGATCACGTTGGGGTCGTTCTGGAAGCTATGATAATTGGTGTTATCGCCCGATGCGCGGCCATTGCCGGCAGCGAAGACGATATCGATACCGAGGCCCCCGCGCCCGGTGGCGACGTCGTTCAGGATCGCGGCTTTTGCAGCGGAGTACGAAGACAGATCGTAGTTGTCTGAATACGCCGTAGAATAGCCCCAGCTTGCGTTGACTACATCCATGCCGCTGGACAGAACGTGCTTGAAGGCGTCTGCGATTTGCGCAGGTGTGCCATTGGCGCCGTAGCCAATGCGAAAGCCGGCCATTTCGGCGTTGTAGGCCACTCCCACGATGCCGCTGCCGTCGCGTGCCGCGCCCAGCACGCCGGCGACGGTCGTGCCGTGAGTGTCGGTCGATGTACCGTAAGCGTCATTGCTGCCGGTTCTGGTGTCATAGTCGAGATCCAGCCGGTAGTTCGGCGCGAGATCAGGGTGATTGTAGTCGAAACCGTCGTCGATGATGCCGGCCTTGATCCCCTCGCCGGTATAGTTCTGCCAGGCTTTGGCGACATTGATCCCGTAGGTGCTGCTGCTCAGATTCCACTCTTTCGAGAAAAGCGTGTCGGTTGGCAAACTTGCATCACCCGACGGCGGGCTCAGTGTGTGCCACACAACGGTCGCTGACGTGGAAGTCGACGTCACGGAATTGATCGGCGGCGGCGGAGGAGGCGGCGGCGGGGGAGAAGGCGGCGGTGGGGGCGGAGGCGGGCTCACGCCCGTGCCTGACGAGCCTCCGCCGCCCTTCTTCGCCGCGGCGCCATCCGGTCCGAAATCGGGGGAGCCAATGTCGACAGTGGCGATGCCGATGGAAGGCGGAGGTGCCAGCTCCACGTGCGCTGACGACTGGCGATCGTGATTCAGCCAGCCCAAAATATCCCAATCTGAGGAGCCCCAGTCGTCGTTACCAGAGCTATCCTGGTCGCTGTTGCCAAACTGCTTGCGCATGGTGTCGCCCCCTGCCTGCCAAGCGTTGACCGCTTGGCGGATTGATCGCTGTCACGCGATGGGCGACGTTTTCCACGGCTTGGCTTTAACAGGTCCTAATATACAGAGCGCAGTTGGGATTATGACTTTGGAACAACTTAGTTGGCACGCAAATCAGCAAGTAATATCGGAACGATTTTGAATAAAAATGTAGCGAATGAGTGGAATCAGAAACGATCAAAAGGCCAAGCGTTTCATCCAACTAGCGATCAAGACCGACATCCGACAAACGTGTTGTTAGATGCGAAGAAACCCGGTCGCGAAGGCCGGCCGGCCTTCAGATAAATCGCTTCAGGCTGTTGCTGTCTCGACCGCCTCAGCCTGCTTGATCAGTGCCGCAGCCAACTCACGAGCATCCTTGGGCTTCACGACGAAGCCGGTCTGGGTCAGAGTTCCCAGATTCGAAGCGATGACGATGGCGCCTCGTTGCTTGTCGGCAGCAACCAGCCACTTTGTTGCCAGCGTGACTGTCAGTTGGCCGGGGTTCGACGCAGGCTGCGCGGGCTGTTCTGCTTGAGGCGCGGCCGTCGGTGGAATTGAAGAGGAGGGGTCTCTTAGTGCTCTAAGGCCCGCGACCGGAATCTTGATGCCAAGGTCGCCAGCATACTTCGTCACCAATGTGAACGAGGCGAGCTGAGTATCCTTTGCAACTAAAAAGTCCTTGATCTCTTTGACATCCAAAGAAGTCATCTGCGGCCCCTGTGCCCTGAGCAATCAATATAGGATTTACGCGGGATGGCACAGAAATCGACATATAACGATATCGTATGGGCCATAATAGTTATTGCGCGAACGAGCTTGTTGCCTCAGTGAGATGTCGGAACTCAATGTAAGTAGTTTTCCTGAGTCCTGACCGAGGGCGCAGATTAACGCTGCGCCGCAATTTCACTGCTTTTTCACGACTTAAGCTGTAAAATAATACGAGGCAAATTCATCATTTCCAGTTTTTCTCGGCCGTGACGGCGGAATTTCATAAGTGCCAGCCAAGACGAAAGCGGATGAATTGAAGGGCGTATTCCTGGCTTGCCGCCGCTACTTTCTGGTAGCGCTGCTGTTCAGCTTGGCTATCAACCTTTTATACCTGTCTTCTCCTCTCTACATGTTGCAAGTCTACGATCGGGTTATCTCCAGCGCGAGCCAAGTCACGCTGGTCATGCTGACGATCCTTCTGCTCGTCGCGCTCGTTGCCCTCACAAGCCTCGATTCCATTCGCGCTCGCATTCTGACGCGCGCGAGCATTCGCCTGGATCGGCTGCTCGCCGGCCGCATCGTGACCGCTACTGTTGAGAGCGCGGTGAAAGGTGTCGGAGCGCGCAGCCAGCCGCTTCGCGACTTTGACACCTTCCGCCAGTTCATCACCGGCAGCGGCATCCACGCGCTGTTCGACTTGCCTTGGGCGCCGATCTACATCGGGGTCATCTTCATTCTGCATCCCTGGCTCGGAGCATTTGCGTTCGGTTGCGCGATTATTCTGGTGCTGATGGCGCTCCTGAACGAACATCTGGTCAAAGGACCGCTGAGCGAGGCGAATGAGGCCGCAAGCCGAAATTACGGCTTCACCGACATGAGCCTGCGCAATGCAGAGGTGGTCCAGGCCATGGGCATGATGCCCGGACTGCTGCATCGCTGGAGCAGAGACCGCAATCTCCTGCTCGATCGGCAGACCCAAGCAAGCGACCGCGCGGCCACCACATCAAGCATGATTCGCTTCCTTCGGTTGGCGATGCAGTCTCTCATCCTGGCGCTCGGGGCGTATCTCGTCATTGAACGAATGACCACCACGGGCACGATGTTCGCCGCCTCAATCCTGCTTGGCAGGGCCTTGGCACCCGTTGAGCAGATGGTCGGCTCGTGGCGCGGCCTTACCTCAGCGCGTGCTGCTTATAATCGCGTTCGGCAACTGCTTGCGGCAAATCCGCTGCGTGATGCTTCTCTGGCCTTGCCGAAGCCGTTGGGACGTCTGTCAGTCGAGGCGTTGACTTATGTGATTCCGGGTACCAATCGCGCGGTGTTGCGCAATGTGAATTTCAGGATAGAGCCTGGGGAGGTCTTGGGGATCATTGGGCCCTCCGGTGCCGGGAAATCGACGTTGGCGAGACAAATCGTTGGAATTCTGTCGCCGACGTCGGGCGCGGTCAGACTCGATGGGGCGGATGTTGCGCCGTGGCCAAGGGAATCACTAGGCCGGCACCTCGGCTATTTGCCGCAAGACATCGAGTTGTTCGCAGACACGGTGTCCTCGAATATCAGCCGGTTTCGGAACGATAACGACCAGGAGGTCGTTGAAGCCGCCCAATTGGCCGGCGTGCACGAGATGGTTCTCCGTCTACCTAGCGGTTATGAAACCCCTGTCGGCGAAAACGGCGCGATCCTGTCGGGCGGCTACAGGCAACGGATTGGACTGGCACGGGCGGCTTACGGCAATCCCAGCCTCGTCGTGCTCGATGAGCCGAGCTCCAACCTCGATTCCGATGGCGACGTGGCGTTGCTGAGCTGCATTACCGAACTCAAGAAGCGCGGCACGACAGTCGTCATGATTTCCCATCGGCCGAATACGTTGGGCGTGGCGGACAAGCTTCTGGTCCTGAAGGACGGCAGTGCAGAAATGTTCGGATCCCGTGATGAGATTATCGCGCGGCTCACACGTCCGGGAACCGTGCAGACCATGCCCGCCAAGGCCACCGCGAGGTAGCAGGCGATGAAAGAAATCGTACAGCCATCGCCACCTCATCCGAAGCAATCGCGTGAGGTGGTCAAAAACGCGATGCGGCTTCTGACGCAGCTCAGCGAACGCCACCGGCCCACCGATGTTCAGGCGGGGGCGAGAACGGGCGGTCCGTCAGATTCGATCGCGTCCGTCGCAACCGTCGGCTGGATCATCGTTGGTCTTTTTTTTGGCGTTCTCGGAGTGTGGTCGTTCACGGCGCCATTGAACGGAGCGGTTGTTGCCAATGGGGTGGTGAAGGTCGAGGGCAATCGAAAAAGCGTGCAACACCTCGACGGCGGGATTGTTAAGCAGCTGAAGGTCAAGGAAGGCGACAAGGTCAAAGCCGGCGACATTGTGATCGTCCTCGATGACAGCCAGGCTCGTGCCGAGTACGAAGTTCTCACCCAGCAATATTACGTCCTTCGCATCACTGAGGAGCGCCTGAGGGTTGAATACAATCGCGGCACGATAGTGAATTTACCCTCGGATCTCGCAGACAAGGCTGACGATCCCGGCGTTCAAAGCATATGGCGAGCTCAGATCCATCAGCTTGAAAGCCGGCTGGCCGCGGTCGAAGGCCAACGAAAGGTCATCCAGGAGAAGATCGCGCAACTGGAATCGCAAATTGTGGGAGCGGAGGCGCAGGTTAAGGCCTACAAGGCGCAGTTCGATTCGGTTCAGCGAGAACTTGAGAGCATCACTCCGCTTGTGGACAAAGGTCTCATCGCGCGACCTCGATTCCTGCAGCTGGAAAGGTCCGGCGTCTCTTTGGAAGGCCAAACGGCCGACATGGTCGCCAATATCGCAAAGTTCAAACAGGCGATCGCGGAACAGATGCAGCAGATTGCGCAGCTCGACAATGATCGGATGACTGATGTTTCGAAGGACCTGCGGGATACGCAAGCCAAACTGCTCGAGGTTATCCCTCGTCGTGCGAACGCACAGGCTGTCCTTGGTCGGGTGGATATCCGGTCGCCCTACACAGGAAAGGTCGTTGGGCTGAACGTTTTCTCGGTCGGGGCGGTCATCAACCGGGGCGACAAGATTCTAGACGTCGTTCCCGAAGAGGACATGCTGATTGTCGAGGCACAAATCGCTGTCGAAGATATCAGCGAGGTGCGGCCTCAGATGCGTGCCGATGTCCATCTCACCGCCTACAAGCAGCGCATCACGCCCGTCGTGCAGGGGCAGGTTCTGCAGGTTTCTGCCGACCGGCTGACGGATCAGCGTACGGGCAATCCGTATTACGTCGCGCTGATCGAGGTCGACGAGAAAGAACTTCATGACATTCCCAATGCGAAGCTCTACCCCGGGATGCCAGCGACAGTCATGATTCCGACGGTCCAGCGAACTGCGTTCGACTACGTCGTTGGGCCCTTGACGATGTCATTCAACCGGGCTTTTCGCCAGCGGTAGCTTGCTCGCCCGGCGTCATGGAAGCCATCGGTTCCATCCGGCTGGCAGGCCATGTCGCAGTTTGTACCACGGGAAGTTTGCCAAAAAGTCGATACGCCCGGCCGCGCAAGCTGGAAAATACGATTCTTAAATCGTTTTGGTCTGTTCTGTTCCTGAAGCGCTCGTTCTAAAAGCAGACCTTAGGCCCATGCCCTTGGCACGCAACGACGGCCCAAGCCCTTGAATAGGTCCCAGCGGATACTTTACATCTGCGACTGGTTGCCGCCCGATTTTGGAGCAGTCGGCCAGTACGGCGTGATTTGGGCGCGCAAGTTGGCGTCCGAAGGCCACGACGTAACGCTCGCAGGGCTTTCTTCGAATGGCGACAGCGAGCGCAGCGAAGCAGTCGGTCCCGGACGGTACCGTGAGATCAAGTTGAAAACGGTGCTGTACGACAAGACCGATACGCTACGCCGCTTGCTTTGGACCATCAAAACGAACAATCGTCTTCTGTGGCGCCTCTGGCGCGAAATGCGAACTGCCGACACAATTTTGTTCACGGGAAGTCCGCCGCTTCTCATACATTGGATGGCGCCGGCCAATCTCCTGCTGCGAAAACGTCTCGTCTATCGCATCACAGACTTCCACCCCGAGTGCGCGATCGCACAACGGGGGAGCGCCGGCTTGCTTCTCAACTTGCTCTATCGCCTGACCGTATTCTGGCGACGCCGCATCGATCAGTTCGAGGTGCTCGGAAAGGATCAGATTGCGCGACTGTGCGAGATCGGCATCCCGGCGGAACGAATCGAACTGAAGCGGGATTCTTCACCCGTCGCTATTACCCAGGAGACACTGCCGCTGTCCCGCCCGAACGGAGCTCAAGCTTCTCTGCTGTTGCTTTATTCCGGCAACTGGGGTGTTGCGCACGACCATCGCACCTTCCTCGAGGGGTATCGGCTGCACCACCAGAAAGGCACCGCGCGTTTCACGCTCTGGCTCAATGCCACCGGCTCAGCGGTCAGCGCGATCGAACAGGCGTTGCAGGCCCATGACCTGCCGTACGTCAAAGGTGCTCCTGTGCCGATCGAGCAGCTGGCTTCGCTCTTGGTCACGCCGGATGCTCACCTTATCGCTCTATCGGATCCCTTCGTCGGCTTTGTTCTGCCGTCGAAGGTGTATGGCTGCATCGAGTCAGGGAAGGCTGTGTTGTTTATCGGCAGTGAGAAATCTGACGTGCACCTGCTGTGCGCCAAGGACCTTGGTCCGGCTTATCAACGGGTCGAAGTTGGGGACGCAGACGGTTGCCAACGGGCACTCGACCGGCTTTCCGCGCTGATCGATGATGGCCGGCCCGGAGCCCGCAGTCTCAGGTGAGGAGTGGGGGCAACAACCATTCCAATCGCCGGCATTATGCGGATATCGATGCCGGTCGAAATGTGCCAAAGGCAGACATTTCGGCTGATTGACGCTAGTATTGCCATATGAACCGAACGGCGGTCCTTTACGCGCTTGTGTCAGCAGCGTTGTTCGGCGTATCGACGCCTGCAGCCAAGGTTCTGGTAGGATCCGTACATCCGGCGGTGCTCGCTGGCTTGCTTTATTGTGGGGCGGGCGCGGGCATCGCGATATTGCGACGCGCGTGGCCGTCAATGGTATCGCGCGCTCCCGAGGTTGCGATATCCCGCAGAGACCTCCCTTGGCTCGGGGCTGCGATTGCCGCTGGCGGCGTGCTTGGACCTCTTCTGTTGATGCTAGGCCTTGGCCGGACCGATGCGGCCACAAGCTCGCTGCTGCTCACATTTGAAGGGGCCACAACGGCCCTGATGGCATGGTTCATTTTCCACGAGAACTTCGACCGCCGCATTGCGCTCGGCATGATATGCCTGATCGCGGGCGCTGCGATCGTGTCATGGCAGGGCACGCCGACGCTCGACAGCCTGACTGGCCCGCTGGCCATTATCGGCGCATGCGTTTTCTGGGGTCTCGACAATAATTTGACGCGCAAGGTGTCGCTGGCAGACCCCCTGCAGATCGTCGAGCTCAAAGGGCTGATCGCGGGGCCGTTCAACTTGGCGCTCGGGCTGCTGCTGGGTGGTGCGCTGCCGAATGTGGCCGCCGTATTGGCGGCCACATTCGTCGGCTTTGTCGGCTATGGCGTCAGCCTTGTGCTGTTTGTGTTTGCGCTTCGTGATCTTGGGACCGCGCGAACAGGTGCATATTTTGCAACCGCCCCTTTCATTGGCAGCGCCGTATCGGTGGCAGCGTTGGCTGAACCCATCACGGCGCAACTCCTCGCGGCGGGCTGCTGGATGGCGGTAGGCGTATGGCTGCACCTAAGTGAACGCCACGAACATGAGCACGCCCACGAGGCGATGGCGCACGCTCACCCCCATGTTCATGATGAACACCACCAACATGCGCATGACACGCTTGATCCGCCCGGAGAGCCGCATACGCATTTTCACGAACACAAGCCGATGAGGCACGCTCATCCACATGTGCCCGACATGCATCACACACATCGACATTAAACCCAACTGATGACGCGTCAGGTCATGGACGTGGCTTTTTCCGTGTTCCCCGCATGTCCTGTGTATCACCGATACCTGCCGTGGCAGCGCACATCGGTTTTTCAATAGCTGCCACGCGGAGTTCGATTGTGAGCGACTCCGGCAGACAAGGTGAGCTGGCTTTGATCCATATCAATGTTGACCCAAAGGCTGTCATTATCCTTTGTGTTTCATAGAATCTGTGAGGTCGATATGCCCTCGATTTATGACAAGGCTTGGTCGCCCTATGTCGCCGGGGTAGCAATCGGACTCCTGCAGATCCCGGCATTTCTGATGATCGAAACTGCGCTAGGCACTTCGTCGTCCTATGTCACGGTCGGGGCGTCTCTCGCTGGCTGGCTTGACCCAACCTTGCTGACGGGCGACTACGTTGCCAAACACGTCGCAACGACCGCCAAGAATTTGTGGCAAGTGGCGCTGGTGATTGGCATCGCAGCTGGCGCCTTCGCATCGATGAAACTATCCGGCGCCCGACGGCAGCCCATTTCTCCAATCTGGGCCCGGGCGCTCGGTTCGCCCGCGCGGGCGTACAGATACGGGCTGGCATTTGTGGCCGGCTTCCTGATGCTCCTCGGCGCACGCATCGCCGATGGATGCACGAGCGGCCATGGACTATCCGGTCTTACCCAATTGTCCGTCGGATCGACCGTTGCGGTTGTCGCCATGTTTGCCGGTGGGATCTTTTCCGCCTCGCTTTTGCTTCGCCGAATTTGATCCAGGAGTTCGCATGTCCTCCGTGATCCCTGCGATCATTGCCGGCCTGGTGATGGGAGTTGTGTTCGGCTTCGCACTTGAAAAGTCGCGCGTGTTCGAGCCCGGCATCATTGTCGGCCAGATGCAATTGCGCAATTTTATCATGCTCAAGGTCTTCTTGACCGCGATTGCCACCGGAGCCTTAGTCCTCGCCGCGCTCAACGGCCTCGGCTTCGTCAAACTGCAGCCCAAGGCGGCGCTTTACGCCGCGGATGCCATCGGAGGATTGATCCTCGGTGCAGGCATCGCGCTTGCCGGCGCCTGTCCCGGCACCACGCTGGCCCAGATCGGTGCCGGCTATCGCGACGCCTTGTTCACGCTTGCTGGCGGACTGCTAGGCGCTGTTGTGTTTTCGTACGCGCAGCCGTTGCTCGATAGGGCACTGATCGGCACCGGTCCCAAGCTCATCTTTACCGATCTTCTGGGCATTCCTTACTGGCTGGGCGCTATCGTTCTGTCCTCGGCCATCGTCGTCGTTCTCTTCGCAATGGAGCGGATGCGCCCATGGCGCGATGATCTCGGGACAGACAATGACGGCAATGCGTTGAGTGCTTTCGCGAAGTCTCACAGCAAGATGGCTCCTGCCGAATAGTTCTTTGCTTGTGCGCTGTGAAGAAAGGGCAAAGTCATGACGAATGTTGGACTGAGTGACCGCATCGTGCGTATCGCAGTGGGAGTGCTGCTGATTTGTTTTGCTGTTCCGTTCGGGTTTCCGCAGACTGGCTGGAACTGGGTTGGCTGGATCGGGGTCGTGCCGCTGCTGACAGCGGTGTTGGGAGTCTGCCCGGCCTATTCGCTTTTTGGTATGAGCACCTGCGGAATGCGCCATCACGCCTGATACGCATGCGTTCCCGTGTGGGTTCTGCTATGATGCTGTATTATAATTGGGGGAATTGGCCGTGAGCTACACGCTAGAGCAATATTCAACCGATTGCCGCGCTGCCCTGTTAAAAGATCCGGGGCCGGCGGGTCGCGAGCTGGTACGCCAATACACTGAGAAGGCGTCCACCGATCCGGAGTTCGTTGCCAAGTATCTCGGCTCGGATGCGGACGCCGAGCGGAAAATTCTCTACGAGGATCCCGATCTGCACTTCTGCATTCTCGCGCACGTCTATAAAGGGGCGAAGAACAGTTCGCCGCACGATCACGGCCCAAGCTGGGCGATCTACAGTCAGGTTACCGGCGTCACGGAAATGACCGATTGGCGTCTTCTCGAAAAGCCGGCGAACGGCCGGCCTGGCAAAGTCGCGAGGGGGCGCACCTACGATCTGACACCCGGCAAGGCCCACGTTTACAATGAAGGCGATGTGCATTCGCCGAGGCGCGAGAGCGAAACCCGCTTGATCCGTATCGAGGGCGTCGATCTCACGAAGGTAAAGCGCGATAAATTCGAGATCGCGGCCTGATGGCATTCGGAGTGCGCCGAAATACGGTCGCCTCGACGGCATTGCTGTTTGTCGCTGTCATAGCCGGCGCATCGCTGGCTTGGGGCCAGCATACCCACCACGGCGGCGGTGAACACGAAGCTTCCGGCCACGTCAACGATGATCGCGAATTCGTTCGCTTACCTGATGCGTTACGCGAGCATACACTGACCAATATGCGCGATCACTTGCTCGCGTTGCAGGAAGTCCAAGAGGCGATCGGGCGCGGTCAGGAGGAAGCCGCGAGCCGTTTAGCGGAGCAGCGTCTGGGGATGAGTTCGCTCAGCCTGCACGGAGCTCAAGAGATTGCCAAATACATGCCGCAAGGCATGCAGGACATTGGCACTCAGATGCACCGCGAGGCCAGCAGGTTCGCTATAGAGGTTCAGAACTCCGGCGTGACCGGTGACCTGAAGCCCGCGCTCGCGGCTCTTTCGAAGGTCACTGGCGCTTGTGTAGCCTGTCATTCTGCCTACCGGCTCCAATGATTGATGTTGAAGTGTTCGCTTAGACACGGTTGGCGAACAATCATTGCGGGACTGAGCGGCAGCGTTGCTCATTCACTGCTGATGTACGCAAAATTCCGCAGCGGCATTCTTCCGTCTTTTCAGCCGTACGAGCGTCTCCAGATCACGCTGGGCCATTGGGTCGGAAGCGACATTCATCCGCTCGTGCCCTGGGCGCTGTCATTTCTCAACGGCTCGATCATTGTCAGCTTTGCGTTCTCCCACCTCTACCGGCGTCTTCCCGGCAGCAACAGCGTGATCAAGGGCTTGATCTTTGGTGTCCTGGGGTGGGCCGCAATGATGCTGATATTCTTTCCGCTGCTCGGCATGGGCGTCTTTGCAGCGCAGCTTGGTCTCGGCTTCTGGCCCGCCGTGTTTTCTCTCGGGATGCTTCTGACTTACAGCGTGGCCATGAGCATCGTTTATGCGGCATTCAAGCTTGATCGCACGCAGTAGGGAGTGCGCTTCGCGTCATAAGCTGACCTCAAGGCCCGCCGCCGGCGATGTCTTCAAAGTGTAAGGGCTGACCTCGGGCCAGCAGCGCTGGCCTCCGCTCAGTGCCAGTCGCAACCGTCACTTGGTTGCTACGTCGATGGCTTCATCTCAACGCGAATGCCGTGAACCGTTTTTCCCGAAGCGTTGAAAACTCGTCCGAGCGGTTGCGGCGCCATATTCACCACCAAACACCCCTGACCATCCCAACTCTGGAGAGCTCGTAGAACGTCTCGGTTCGGCGGAAGTTGGGTCCCATCAGGAGCAAAGTCATGGATTGGCCCCTGAACTTGATCCAAGACGAAAACTGATGGCCATCGATGGTGGTGAATGGGCTCTTCGTCGTTGGGCTCCAACGTGACTTCAAGGACTCGAAGCCGCTCGTTCTCAAATATGACTTTGTGGTGCTTCGGAGCCGCACTGACGGCATCCAATGCGGGATCCCACGTCGATGGATCCGATGGTTCATTAGCCATTCTATCTCCCCCGCGTGCCGAACTAGAACTGGTCACCAAAGCAATTGGGTCGATGGCCCAGGTACTATAGTTTGCTGGCGCGCTCGCTTAGTCATGTTCTCATGAAATCTTGGCATCCGCGATGCCCCGGTAGATCGAGCAACGGGTGTCGTTCGACGTCTCGGATTTGGCTATCGTTAATCGCAGCATTTCGTCCGGTTGGCGTGGAGGGCTTGCCGTAAAGGGTAGTGGTCAGTTTGATTTCTTTAGGAGGGCAAAAAGAAGACGCCGACCGAATGGGCTTCGTCGACGTCTTTTAAGTGGGAGTGTGCATAAGTCTAGGATGGTGCTGCACACCCGCCACTGGCTTAAGGGAATGTGGTGAGCCGTGTATGTCGGGCTTCCCCTTACAAACCAGAACTTCGGTTTCGCAAGCTACAATCGATGCAAGACCGCTACCGCCCCATCGACGAAATTCTCTTGCGACGCACGGCCGGACCATACATTGGGTCACTAGGCGACATCACTCGATCACTTCGTCCGCTCGCGCGAGCAGCGTCGGCGGCACCACGAGGCCGAGTGCGTTCGCCGCTTTGAGGTTGATCGCAAGGTCGAATTTCGTCGGCTGTTCCACAGGCAGATCGGCGGGCTTCGAGCCGTTGAAAATTTTGTGCACGAATGTGGCGGCCTGCCGGTACTGGCTGGGCAAATTCGAACCGTAAGAAGCTAGACCGCCTGCCGCAACATCCTCGCGGAAAGCATAGATGACAGGCAGGCGATATTCAGCGGCCAGTTGAACAGTTTGGTGGCGCAAATCCGTGGCTACAGGATCAAGCATTCGCACCGCGGCATCGGCGCGGGCGCGAATCGCTGCCTCGAAAGCTCCCTTGAGGTCGGCCCCGCTTCTAATCTCCAGGATGGGCTCAAGCTGTAGGGCCAGCTTTTCGGCGGCCGGCCTCGCACTGTTCATCTGCAAAGTCGCATTCTGATCGGCGGGATTGATGAAGACAGCGACTTTGGATGCGGTTGGAACGATTTCCTTCAAAATCTCGAGTCTTTTGCCGGCAAGCTCGGCGCCAATATTAGTCACGCCGGTAATATTGCCGCCGGGCTGCGCCAGGCTGGCTATCAAACCTGCACCGATCGGATCAGCTACGGAAACCATTACGATCGGCAGGGTCAACGTAGCCGCTTTGGCCGCAAGATTGCCCGGCGTCGTGGAGACCAGTACGACGTCTGGGCCCCATGCAAGCAGCTCTCGCATAAGAGACGGCAGACGCTCAAAACGACCGTCCGCATAGCGGCGCGCTACTAGCAGGTTCTGTCCCTCGATATAGCCGAACTCGCGCATTCCCTGCATGAAAGCAGCGACCATAGGCGCGCGCGAAGCCACAGTGCCTGCGTGGAGCTGCCCGAGCCGAAATACTTTGTCCACTTGCTGTGCCGGCGCGACCAGTGGCCGCGCCACAAGCGACCCAGCCATTCCAATGATGAAATTGCGCCGCCTCATGCGGTATCTTACCAACCTGACTTCGTTCGGCGAAGTGGCCTGACGCGCATTAGCAGGTCGGCTTGGGGTCATCCGCGTCGATTTTGTCAGTCTGGGCTAGGTCGGCTTCGCCCCCAATAGCCGACATGACAGCGGACGTGCGTAGGGAATGCGGCTGCACAGGTGATGCACATGATGTAGGCCGATATTAGCAGTGAACCAGCGCAGGAGTCCGGGCAGGTCGTAATACGAACTACCGAACAAGGCAGCCTCATGCACGCTCCAAGCACTATTGTGCTGCCAGGTCGTATGTTCAAACTGGTGTTGTACATAAAACAGCCAGACGCCCACCGTGATCGCGAGCAAGAAGATCGGCACGTGCACTAGCAGGAACGCCTTGATGCCAATGAGCCATACCAAAACTGCGATGATCAGCGCGATCGCCAGGTTGGTTGACATGGTGCTAGCCCACGGCTGCCAGCCGTTGCGCATGAACCCCAAAGGGAGGCGGTATTGAAACAGAAATAGATAGGCCGGTCCGATACCAAACATCACCAATGGGTGTCGGTAGAGTTTGTATTTCAATCGGCCCCAGCGCGACAGCGCGGCGTATTCGCGTACGGTCAGCGTACCTACGTCGCCAATACCGCGGCGGTCGAGATTGCCAGCGGTCGCATGATGGACGGCGTGGGTGCGACGCCACAGCCCGTAAGGCGCGAGGGTCAGCGCGCCGATGACGCGGCCAATCCAGTCGTTCGCCCCGCGATGGGTAAAGAAGGTGCCATGACCACAATCATGTTGAATCATAAACAAGCGAACAAGAAATGCGGCAGCCGGGATCGCGAGAAGCAACGAGACCCAGGCGTAGCCCAGCGAGAACGTGAGCCAAGCTGTCGTCCACAACATCACCAACGGTCCGATTGTGATCGCCAGTTCGGCAATGCTACGTGCGTTGTTGGGCCGGCGATACTTGCCGAGGATCTGGGCCCAGCGGCGTGCGTCGACGACCGTCAAGCCTGAGTTGTCGCCGATGCTCAAGATGCTACCCGGCGTGCACTGCGCGCCTCAGTCGGGCTTGACTTCCGAGTCGCTGCTGCTTTCTTCTTAAGCGGCTGGGCGGCCGGTTTTGTTTGTGCGGCAGCGCTTTCTCGCGCCACGCGTAGGGCGCGAAGCCGCATCATATTGGCGTGCCTGGCGCGGCCCTCGGCCTCGTACTCGCGCATGGCCTGCGCCTTGTCGAGGTCTCGTTCCTTCTTCAGGGCGGAAGCATTGGTGTAAGGCTTCAGTGTCGTCATCATCCGATCCGTTCAACGAAAAGAGAAAGTCCCGCGTGCCGACGCATCGACCGCGGGACCCCGAACCACCTGCTTGCCAGTACATCCGTGGCAAAAGCAGCATGGTACGTCGCGCGACCGATCAGGCCGCGCGCAGGTTTTCGGCTGCAGACTTGCCGTTACGCCGATCTTGAACGATGTCGAACGAAACGCTCTGTCCCTCATTGAGGGGGCTCATACCGGCGCGTTCGACTGCACTGATATGGACGAAGACGTCCTGGCCGCCATTGGCTGGCTGAATGAAGCCAAAGCCTTTTTGGCCGTTAAACCACTTCACGATTCCTTTGTTCATACAATTGTCCTTTGATTGATAGGTGCGCACATGAGACTTGGACGCGCGTTTTTTTGCGTCGAAATCCGGGTCGTCGATTTTGGAGAAGTGTCTGAAACGTGCGCGCCCGTCAAAAAAGCGAGGCGAAGCGGCCCAGTCGTCTGGCCAAGTATCGATGTTGAATACATAGGGAGCAGAAGCCCTATTTCAAGGCTACTCCATTCAATGTCCGATGTGAGCTCAAGCACAAGGCTTGCCTCGATATGCCCCCGCAACTCCATTGACCCAGATCAAGCCGGAGCATGCGCTAGAGCGTCATAATTAAAAAATTGTTGATGGAAAGGTCTTCCTAACGGGTTGTTGCCATGGCTCGAACAACATCGGCTTTGTCTCTTCGGACGGCTGAATCCAATCTCAGCCGCTATCTAGAAGAGATCAGGCGGTTTCCCATGCTGGAGCCGCAAGAGGAATACATGCTGGCGAAGCGCTGGCGAGAGCACGGTGACCGTGAGGCTGCAAACAAGCTTGTGACCAGCCATTTGCGTCTGGTGGCCAAGATTGCCATGGGATATCGCGGCTATGGATTGCCGATCTCCGAAGTGATTTCTGAGGGTAATGTCGGGCTCATGCAGGGGGTAAAGCGTTTCGAACCCGACAGGGGCTTTCGTCTGGCTACTTACGCGATGTGGTGGATCAAGGCGGCGATTCAGGAATACATCCTGCGCTCGTGGTCATTGGTGAAGATGGGCACCACGGCTAACCAAAAGACGCTGTTTTTCAAATTGCGCAAGGCCAAGAGCAAAATTGCCGCCTTGCAGGAAGGTGATCTGCGCCCGGATCAGGTGCAGGTCATTGCCAAAGGATTGGGTGTCACTGAAAAGGACGTCGTCGATATGAACCGCCGCCTCGGCGGCGATGCTTCACTCAACACACCGATTGCCAATGAGGGCGAGTCCGGCGAATGGCAGGATTGGCTTGTCGATGACAACCCAAGTCAAGAAACGAGCCTCGCCGAAAGCGAGGAGTTCGAAAACCGGCACAAAGCGCTGCGTGGCGCGCTGACGGTATTGAACGAGCGCGAACGCCGCATCTTCGAAGCTCGGCGGTTGGCCGACAATCCCGTCACGCTGGAAGAACTTGCCAGAGAGTTCGGCGTCTCACGTGAGCGAGTGCGGCAGATCGAGGTGCGCGCTTTCGAAAAGGTGCAAGACGCGGTTAAAAGCCGCATTGCCGAGTTGGAAGCCCCGCACGCGGTGGCCGAGGGCGGATAAGGGCTTTGCCAGGCAAGTCGGCTGATGTCCGCGCTTGGTCATCCGCGTCGATTTTGATCGGTCTCGGCCGCGTCCGCTTTGCCCCCGGAAGCCGACATGACAGCGGACGTGCCCTGAGTTCGGCTAAGTGCCAACGAGCGGACATCGGCTTGGCTACTCGATCACCTCGTCGGCGGTGGCGAGCAATGTCGGGGAAATGGTCAGGCCGAGCGCCCTCGCGGTCTTGAGATTGATCGCAAGCTCGAACTTGGTCGCCTGAGGCACCGGCAGGTCGGCCGGCTTGGCGCCCTTGAGAATGCGCCCCGCGTACACGCCGACTTGGCGGTGTGCGTCGATGAAGCTTGCGCCGTAGCTCATCAGACCACCGACCGCGACCGGCTCGCGGACATGGAAAATCGTCGGCAGCTTCTGCTGTGCCGCCAACGCCACGATCCGGTCGCGCCGGCCGAGCAGGAAAGGGTCGGGATTGACCAGCAGCGCGCCGATCCGTTTTTTGGCAAAGCCTGCGAAGGCGGCCTCGATGTCGGTGTCGGAACGGGCGTTTTCGATCAGCAGCTGCTGCTTCACGGCGGCGGCTGCGACCTGCGCTTCGCGAGCATCGATCTGGGCGTTGGGATTGGTCGGATTGACCAGGAGCGCGATCGCCTCGGCCTGCGGTGCCACCTCGCGCAGAATTTCCAGGCGCTTCGCAGCAACCTCGTTGGACAGGGTGGTGACACCTGTGACGTTGCCGCCCGGCCGGCTCAGACTTGTCACCAGGCCGAGCTGGACCGGATCGGCCCCGACGAAGAATACGATCGGAATGGAGGTTGTCGCCCCCATGGCCGCCTTCGCCGCCGGCGGCGCGATCGCAACGAGCACGTCCACCTTTCGGCGGACCAGATCGGCGGCCATCTCCGGCAACCGCTCGTAGCGACCTTCAGCCCAGCGATATTCGATGGTCACGTTGCGGCTATCGGAAAAGCCCGCTTCGGACAAACCTTGGCGAAACGCGACGACAAACCTGGACCACTCGCTCAATGAGGTGACGCCGAGGAATCCCAGCTTCGGCAGCGCTGGCTGCTGCGCTCGAGCCGCAAACGACCAAGCCGCCGTACCGCCGAGAGCCGCTATGAAGTCGCGCCGCCTCATATGCACCAAAAGTTCCCAAGGATAATCACCCTATCGGACCATGCCGGTGTGTTGGAAGTGCTGCGCGACCGATGTCTGGATTTTCGACGCTGATGTCGCACTTGGGTCAAACACGTCATTTTCGACCCTGTTCGAGGATGTCCGATGTACCCCCAATAGCTGCCGTGGGAGCCGACATCGATTTCGGACGAAACGTGCAAAACTCGACAAAACTCAAAGTAAGCATATCTGGTTGGGTGAATAGCGACCAAATGCGCTGCTCAGAAGCGGTTGAGATCGGATGGCTGGTCGTGATCAAGCCTCGAAATTGAGGGCTCGAATCATGCGCTACGGACTCACCGACCACGAATGGACAGCGATCAAGCCGATGCTGCCGAACAAGCCGCGTGGTGTGCGCACGGGTAAAATGACCGGCGCGTGTGAAGTGGCATCTTCTCGGTATTGCGGTCCGGAGCACCATGGCGTCGGTGCAGATGATTGACCTTCGATTGTCTGGGTCCAACAGCACGGTGCTTGCGTATCCGAAACTGAAAGCAGTCCATGGGAGGTTCGCGTGGCGGGCTGACGAGCAAGATACATGCGGTGGTTGATACCAACGGCCTGCCGGTGCGGCTTGCGCTGACCGCCGGCGAGGCCCACGACAACCGGCCCGCGGACAAACTATTATCGCGTTTGAAATCCGGTTCGATGCTGCCGGCGGATCGGGCTATGATGCCGATTGGATCAGAGCCCTTGCCGCAAGGAAGGGTGCGCTGGCCAACATTCCGCCCCGATGCGATCGCGCTGAGCCGATCTGTGTATGTCAGGGCGGTCCTGACGGGGGCTGCCGTTTCCGGCAGAGCCAAACCGCAAGCGCGATCAGGAAGGCACCGAAGACCAGCGGCACATGCTGCATCTGCCACAAGTAGCAGATCATCAAATGCCGCTAGCCTGCCTTGGTGTCGCAACCTAGGTAGAGTGTGCTTAGTTGACAGCCTCCGGTGCCCGTCCGGTGTACGCTTAGCGACGAAACGGTTTCAGTTTTCAGTGACCGGACGCTCGACGATTTGCTCCCATGTCAAAGTCTAAAGATCGCCGGGATCGATACAGCCAACAAGCCGAGATGTCATTTGATCGCCAGTCAGAACTTTCAAGGCTATCGAGCTATCGCTGAGTCCGTTCCTCCATCGGACCGCCCAACCGGTTGCGGCCACGAGAGACGAAAGATAGGTGGATAGAAAGAACAATGTAGGGCTTGGCCCGTGCGAGCCGTTTCGGCCCTTGGGCCAAAGACTAGACTTAAGCTCCTTGTCCTTATTTAGCTGGGTTGGGGTCCAGTGTGCCCCAACAGCGACGAGGGAGCTGACCTCCTGGAATGTTCGGGAGGTGCCAGAAGTCGAGATGTCATAATCGATGTTGATGGCGTTATCATGCTGCTTCGCTGATGGAGATTTTGGTCCCGCGGGGCATCACCTCCGGATTGACCGGCCGGCACGGATACGTAGTCCTACTCATCCCAGGGTTAAGCCCTCCGACACTCCACAACCCTTATACACAGCCTAAAATCAGGGGCGGTCGAGCAGGGATTGGGCTGATGTTTCGCGTGTTGACGTGCTTGGCGGTTGAACATGACTGGCGGCTTGTTGCCCTCGCCGGAGCGCTTTGTCTGCTGACCTGCTTCGTCGTTTGGAGCATTTATCATCGGGCAGCGGCCGCGTCCGGTTGTGCCCGAATGGTATGGCTGGCACTGTCTTCGATGGTCGCGGGAAGCGGCATTTGGGCCACCCATTTTATCGGCATGCTGGCCTACCAACCGCAGTTTGGCGTCGGATATAATCTGACGCTCACCATGGCTTCGTTGCTATTGGCGGTCGGGTTTGCGGCATCCGGATTGGCCGTCTCTCTTTGGGGACGCGCTCGAGGAATGGCTTTTGCAGGTGGCCTGCTCATGGGTGTGGGCGTCGCCGCAATGCATTACAGCGGCATGTTCGCACTCGAAGTGGCAGGTCGCTTGTCCTGGTCGATGGACCTGGTTGTCGCTTCCATCGCGCTGGCGCTCGTCTTTGCCGCCCTGGCCCACATCGTTAGTAAATCGCGTAGCGACGGCATTGGCGGCGGTGTCGCGGCGATTTTGCTAGCACTTGCAATTGTGGGTCACCATTTCACGGCGATGGCGGCGGTGAAAATAATTCCCGATCCAACACGCACGGCCTCTGCTTTGTTGCTATCGCCCGATACGCTCGCGATTGTTCTCGCCGGCATCATGGTGTGGATCCTTGGAATGCCCCTTATTGCTGCTCTCGCAGATCGGCAATCCTCTGACAAGCTGCTGCACCAGAAGCACCAATTGGATGCTGCTATGCAGAATATGCGCCAGGGCCTCTGCATGTTCGACGCAGATGGCCGTCTCATACTCTTCAACGAACGCTATGCGTCAATGATGGAGTTGCCGTCGTCCTTCGGCGCCGGCCAGTCGCTGCTCAACATACTTAGGCACCGGAAATCCCTCGGCAAGTTTCAGGGCGATCCGGAACAATTCTTCGCGAATTTTCTCGCCGACCTTGCTGCCGGTAAACCCGACAGCAAGGTCAGGCAGGATGCCGATGGCCGGTCACTTCGCGTCGACTGGCAGCCGATGGCCGAAGGAGGGTGGGTCGCGACCGTGGACGACATTACGGCCACACTTGAAGCCCAAGCAAAGATCGAACATCTGGCCCGTTATGACGCTCTGACCGATCTGCCGAACCGCGTGCTTTTTCACGAGGAGATGGAGCAGGCTCTGCGTCATGTACGCCGCGATGAGCAAATCGCGGTGCTATGCCTTGACCTCGATCATTTCAAAAATGTGAACGATACCCTTGGGCATCCCACCGGGGACGCCTTGTTGAAGTTGGTGGCATTGCGGATCAAGCAATGCATCCGTGAGACAGATACGGTCGCGCGATTGGGCGGCGACGAATTTGCGATTGTTCAGGTCGGAGCGAAGCGGCAGCCCGCCGAGGCCAGCGCCCTTGCCAGTAGATTGATCGAAGCCATCAGTGGGTCTTACGACCTCAACGGAAATCAGATTGTGATCGGTGCGAGCATCGGCATCTCAATCGCGCCGGGAGACGGTATGGACGTCGATCAACTGCTCAAAAGCGCCGACATGGCGCTTTATCGCTCCAAGGCGGACGGCCGAGGCACATATTGCTTCTTCGAACCCGAAATGGATGCCGAGGCTCATCGGCGCCGCGCACTCGAACTGGATTTACGCAGAGCGTTGCTGCGGGGCGAGTTCGAGGTTTATTACCAGCCTATCTACGAATTGAAATCCAATTTGATCGCCGGTTTCGAGGCGCTTGCGCGCTGGAACCATCCCACTCAGGGGATAGTATCTCCGGCGAACTTCATCCCGCTGGCGGAAGAAACAGGCTTGATCGTGCCACTTGGCGACTGGGTGCTCAGGAGCGCATGCCAGCAGGCTGCCCAATGGCCGGACAACGTTTACATCGCAGTGAACCTGTCGCCGGTACAATTCAAGAATCGCGATCTGGTCCGTGCGGTGACTGACGCCATCACCGAGGCGCAGATTGATCCCCGACGTCTAGAGTTAGAGATCACGGAAACCGTTCTTCTGCAAGACAACGAAACGACGCTTGCCACTCTTCACAAGCTTCATGATTTTGGTGTGCGCATTTCGATGGACGATTTCGGGACCGGCTATTCGTCGTTGAGTTACCTGCGCAGCTTTCCGTTTGATAAGATCAAGATCGACCAGTCGTTTATTGAAGACCTTCCCAACCGTCCTGATTCAATGGCCATTGTTCGTGCCGTAACCGGTCTTGCGCAGAGCCTAGGAATTGCGACCACAGCTGAAGGAGTCGAAACCACCGAGCAGGTCAAGCTGCTGACGCGGAAGGGCTGCACCCAGGTGCAAGGCTATCTGTTCAGCCCGCCTTGTAGAGCTGCTGAAACCTCTAGGTTTTTTCACCGATCCGAGGCTTTATGTAAGGTTGCCTAGCCGGCTCCCGGTGATAGAAGGCACTTCAAATTCGAGCGTCACGGACTAATGTCGCCGACGGGTCAAACCTGATGCGCTCCCACAGAACCAGTTGAGATTGGGTGGTTCGCGCCCAGCCTTGCAGGGCGGGCAAGTAGCGCAGGTCCTTCCCCGAGCTTTGTTGATCTGCATGGACGACATTTCGGGACCTTTAGGCTACGTCGCTTGCCGTCGAAGACCACATCAGCGCTTCCGCAGTCCGATGTCGGCTTTGGTGCCAATAGCTTCTATGGTTGGGGTTGGTAGGCAGCGCTGCATCTGCGGCGCCGCCTTAAACCGCGATTTTGCTATTTGGCTTGGATGTCGGCTGTCAGAGCCTCGTACGATCCGGCAAAATACGAGACATTGTGCCAGGGCCGCTTGCTCAGCACGTCCGCGAGTTGGCGAGCCTGAGCGCCATCGCGACCAAAAAGTACCACACGTCGATTGAAGTCATCCTCCGGCAGAGAAATCTTTTTCAACTTGCCGGACAGGATGTCATTCACCGGGGCGCTCAGCGCTCCTTGCAGGCTTCCGTTTACAAAGTCATCCGTGGCACGGGCATCGATGAAGACAGCCGTCTGATCGTGGCCAAAGACCCGCTTGAAACCGCCAAGCTCGATTGCGGTCGGTCCGCCGAGTGCGCGCCAGATAGGAATGCCAAGTTGATAGCGGCGGACATTGCTGAAGCCGGCATCAACCAATTGATCGGCGAGGCGGCGGCTCGCTTGGCAATAGGGGCCATTACAATAGAGCACCAGCGCCTTTTCCTTATCCCCACCGACCATCTGCAAGACCGCGGCGACTTGCCCCTCCGGCACAACAACGAGGTTTCGGGCCGCGGGAATGTGCCCGGCGTCGAATTCCAGACGCGAGCGGGTGTCGAGTACGATTGCGCTGTCTTCCAGCAGAATCCGACGCATCTGCTCAGTGCTGACCTCGCTGGTCTTTTGTCCGCTTTCGGCAAGCGTGGCCTGGAACACGTTGATTCCATCGGCACGCGCGCCGGCGGCAGCCAGGATGACGATACCAGCGGCAGCCGCATGAACAATATTTCGGATCGCCATGAGCCTTCTCCCTATACATCATGCCCGATCTCGCTCGGACCTGAGCATAGGCGTCATTTCGGGAACTTCAGTCCAGGAGGATCGGCTGAGAGGAGACCGCAGAATATCTGCGGGCTCAACCTGTGCGCATCCAGAGCGGCTGTGCCAGCGTGCCGAGTTCGTCGAGCAGACGCTGCAACGATGTGCGCACAGCTCCAGTCAACCCTGCCTCGCCGCGAAACGGCCCTCGCTGCTTCGACGAGGCCAGGAAAAGCGTTCGCCGCAAGGCTGGGGTGATGATCCGCCTAGCCGCGAGGGATCCGGCCTTAACCTCGTCAATAACCGCAAAATAGGGAAGGATGCTGGATGCGGCACCGCGGGCGACCAGGTTCTTCATCGCTGAGATTGAGCGCACCTCATACGTCACATTAAGTTCGAGCCCGAGGTCGCGTGCTGTTCGCGTTACCAAAGTGCGCACCGAATCGCCCGGCTCGGGCATGGCGAGGCACTCGTCCAGCGCATCGACGAACGCAATGGATTCCCCTTTGTAAGTTCCAGGCGGCGTAATCAACACCAGGTCGTCCTGAAGCAACGCCGTTCGAGAAAATTGCGGCAGGTCGGGGACGTCGTAACAGAGTATGAAGTCGAGATCTCCACGCGTCAGGTTCTCGATCAGCACATGGCTCATCCCCTCGACAATTGACAGGAAAAGCTGCGGAAGGTTCTGTCGGACCGTAAGCGCCAGTTCGGGGCCGGCAATCAGCATCAGCGCCGGTGTGATACCGAATCGGATCGTCTCGCTGTTGTCTCGCTCAGCGCTCGATACCTCTCGACGTGCTTCTTCGACGAGCTTCAGGATGTCGATTGCCCGTGCGTACAACACCTTGCCGGCCGTGGTCGGCTCGACGCCGCGCGAATGCCGAACCAACAATGCAACCCCAAGGTCCTCTTCGATTTGCCGAATCTGCATGCCGAGCGCCGTCTGCGCGACATGCAGTTGATCGGCGGCGCGGGTCATGTTGCCCGCTTCAACAACGCTCACAAAGTATTTTAATTGCCGCAAATTCATTGATTAGATGCCCTCACAATACGGCCTAAGAATTCGCGCTGCCTTATTCGCGCTCCCGGTTCAGAAGGCATCGTAGCAACCGAGGCGTTAGCTCGAACAGCTCGGCCATACCGCTTGGGTCACACGCGCCTTTTTTTGGCCTATCCAAGCAACTTCCGCTGTTCCCCGATAGAGTCCGAATAGGCGACATCACATGATATCGGTGGTCAGCAGCAGATGATTGCGGCTTTCGATTAGCCGAAGCGACCTTCTTCGAGCGGGATAACAGAATCCTGACGCGAGTGCAGAACGAGGGTTGGACATCGCACCTGCGGAACAGTCTGCCGCGCGACGGCTGGTGCTCGCCGCATCGGATCACGTGCTCGATATCGGCTGCGGCGATTCGCTTGCTACAGCGGGTTTCGAGATCGTATCGGAACGCGAGCGGCGCGATGTTGCGCTTGCCGACTTCGCGCGGCAGCAGGCACGGACGGGTGCTGGGCCCGCAACACTCGGCGTTCACACGTTCATGGCCGCGCGGCGGCCTGAGATGGTACATAACATGAGCGAAAGCATCTCGGCTGGCCGGATCTCACCTGTCGAACTGATTACCCGAATGGTGGGTCCCAAGCTTAAGAGACTCTAGGAGATCGCTCTCGGCATCACTTGAGTCGACCATTCTCCATCATTTCGCGCGTTGCGCCGCTAAGGCGCATTCGAATTTCGACACGCCTGTCACGATTGCGACGCTTGAGTTCAAGCGCAATTTCGAGTGCGCCATCCTCCGTGTCGGAGAACGACCGGTTCGCGCCGTCAACGACAAGATCGAATCCGGCCAGGTCTTCTTCAATGCCGCTTTTCATCGGCGTCCAGCCTTGTTCGCGAAAAAGGCAGGCCGCCACAGCAGAGCGGCGGGGGATTGCTCTGTGTGGCGGCCGGGAAGCTGGCAGACTTCCGTGCGGCTAAGGTTAGATGACATTGTCTAAGGCCCGCGATGTCTTTTGACGGCTTGTTCTCAGTTTCGCCTGAACGTTGCAAAAATTCCTCACCTGGGCCGCTACCTCGGCTGCAATTTCGCAATCTCCTGCGCGAGAGCAATCTGTCTCGCTTCGGGGAGGCCCACTCCCGACAATTTCCACGTCCAGTTCTCCAACCGAAGCTGAAGGCGATAGCCGGTTTGTTCGTCGGCGCTGAGCGGAAGGACGATCGAGAAGTCGCGCCCGAAGCGCTCGGTGTTGCTGAAGACCCGGGAGAGATTTCGAAAGTTCGGTAGCTGAGGAGAGGTCGGCAGCCCAACGCGTCCGTAGGCGACGGAGCCGCTTTTATCGAGCAACTCGAGCAGACCTTCCGGGGTAACCAGGGCATCGATGGGCCCACTGGCGAGGCTCGCCGCAACGCGCACGGCGACTGCAATTTGGAAGTCCTTCAGTTCTTTGTCCTTGCCGGTTATTCTTAGGTAGGTGCGGCCGATTTGATCGCCCAGCGACCGCTTCAGCGCTTCACGGTCTGACCGCTGAGCCAGTTCAGCGCCGTCGCGGCGGGCAACCGCTCGGCTAATCTGATGCAGGCCATAAAACGGCCAGGCGTAGTAGGCGGCCGCGATTACCAGGGCCGGCAAAATCAATAGAACTTTCTTCATGCGTCTTAACGCCCGGGATCTTCGCCAATCGGTCCGAATCTACTCAAAGCCGGATGTCCGGCCGTGCGCCGGCAAATGGAAACGACGAAGTCATAACTTTGTTCGCTTGCCCGCGCGAATGCATATCCGATCGGGAGACAGCGCCGCTCCTTTTTGCCCTCACGTCGTCGGACTTCGGATCTTCGAAATACCCGAGGAAATATCACAAAAGACGTTCGTACGAGGCGATAGCGGGTAGGGGTCTTTGACTGCGTGAAGATCGAGCCCCGCCCCTCAACGGGGTGGCTGAGGAAAGCGACTTCCTAGCTTGCGCGCAAGGCAACGCGGGTTGCTGCTTTTGTTAGTGCGTCCGCGCTGCGCCCCGGGTTATCTCGACCACTCCGCAACCCACCAGGTTTCGGGTTGATCATGAAGAACCCCACGACGTTTCCCGTCACGAGATACGCTTTACGCCTTCAGACCCGACATACTTCATCGAGGCGACGTTCGGCTTGAAACTCCAGCATCAAGTACGCGTTGGCGGCATCGCGCCGGGCTTTCCTGCGATTTCCGCCGTAGGTGGCGCTGGCGGCCGGTTCGGTCGCGACATGCCTCGCGAAGTCGTCAATGAACGCGAGCTTCATCACACCGATCGCCGGGTCGTAAGCACACTACGACAAGCTGGCAGCCAACTACCTCGCCTTCGTCCTGTTTGCGTCAATCCGGCTATGGCTGCGCTATAATGAGTCCACCCCCTAGTGCGAGCGAACCTAACGGGCATCAGGTCGTCAAACTGGGCGTTCACATTTGTTCGGAAACAGTGTTGGAGCGCCGTTCAGCCGCGAACCCGAAGCGGGCACTGCCTCACTCTTTCCTTCACGACCGTGCCGTCGGGCATTTCCTTATCGACCTCGACCAACGGGCAGCGCACATGGGCGGCTCGGTACCGAATAATCGCCCGGCCGCCGTAGTCGCATATGTCGTGCATAGGCGCACACATGATCGGGTCGACCCTGCGGTCAAAACGGTACTGGGCCGAGGCTGGGGCGGTCACCGTAAGCGCGACGGCAATGCCAAGCAAAATCCCTCTCACGGTGCGTCTCCTCATCCCAGTCCAGCAACTCGCTGGCACCAGTAAAATTTTAGCCTATCAGCCGGACAAGGCCAAGGAGGGGGCGCAGCCCTTCCCATGGTTCTTCCGCGGTCCATTCAGCCCTAAAAAGCTGCTCCGAGGCTTTCTTGGGACGGCTGGACGGGGAGATGATCAGGGGGCGCTTGGAAAAGGAACGCCGGTCATCCACTCGCGGGCCGGCCCCTGGCCGATCGGCCTCGCAATGAAGAGACAGGCGCAGGCTAGCATCCGTGACTGCACCAGCGACGTTTGGAGCGCGGCTTGTGCCAGCTGCACCAGCGGCTGGATCCAGCCAAGCCTTTGCGCCTCGGACAGAGCGCGAGGTCGATGGTGCCTTCTTGACGTTTCGCTTGGCAGCCCCGCACGCTGGACGCATTTGGGGTGCGTCTTGCTTTCCTGGCATCTAAAGCGTCGACGAGAGGCCATAGTCGGCGACAACTGCGAAGCGCAAGTAGAGTTAAGACGAAACGTCGCCAATGCTGTCTCGGTGATCCGAAAAATACTGGGATCTGCCGCGAAAATCCTCCAAACGGCGCGTTACCGGCCCAGTAACAAGGCATTTCCGAGTGATTCAACGCCAATTAATGGAACATAATCTAGCTCTATGTAAGTAGTAACCACACCTGATAAGGTTAAAATCTGGTTAGCAGGTGACAAATAACTGATCACAATTTATACCTCGTCCGTCGGTACCGAGGGCAAGTTTTCCCGGCAACCTCGTGCAACAGTAAGGAGTTTTTTCAATGATGAAGTTTTACGTTAAGGCTTCTGAAACCCTTCGTCAGCTGCGCTCGGACAAGGCTGGCGTGGTGTCGTTCGAATACGTGGTCGTCGCCTTTTCAGTCGTCACCGCCGTGCTTGCGACGTTCGCTGTTGCCGGCCCAAGTGGTGTCGCAGGCGCGCTGAGCACCGCCATCAGCAAAGTTACCGCCTTGCTTCCTCAGTAAGGTCGGTTCAACGACTTTCTGCCGCGTTGTGGTGAACGCGTTGAAGTCGTTCGTTTTGAAACTGAAGCCCTCACCGCCACGTGTTGCCCCGCCCCCCGATCGTGTTCTGGGTTTCTGGTCGAATTGCATGGGGGCGTGGCGCATTTGCCCCTGCTTGGGGTGTGCTGCGAACTCAATTGGCGTGAGCCCCTTGAGGCTCGTACGCGGTCGTTCACTGAGGTGAAGGCCATTTCCATGCACTCTGTTGACGCGGAGTTTCCCGCGGCACCTGTTGTGGTCTCCAAAGACGGAGAGGCATACGCAATTTGGATCATCATTGCGATGATCGCTGCTGTCGACGCAGTGTGGTTGCGAAGGCTTGGCTTCGGCGTCGTCAAGCTGCAAAACCCGATGGTCTTCTTCATTGGCTTATTCTCGTGCTTGTATCTCTTCTATGCATTTGTGAGGCCCAACCACCAGATCGCGGCGGTTCAACAGTCTCTTGCGCAGGTGCTGTCGTTTAGTGTTGTGCTGGGACTTTTCAGCTATCTGACCGTGACGTTGCGGTTTCCTCTGATTGATCGCTATCTCGCTCACGCCGACGCAGCCGTGGGAGTGAACTGGCTGTCGTGGTTTTTTTGGATCAGCGGACACCCTTACCTTAACTTCACACTGGCCGTGGCTTATTGCAGCCCGATGCTTGTCTTGTTCGTTCTCGTGGTCGCGCTGCCCGTGTTTGTTGGAATTGAGCGTGTCAGAGAACTCATCTGGGTCTACGTCGTGACCGCGCTGATCGTCACGGCCATATCGTCTATTGCGCCCGCCGAAAGCGCTTGGATTTATTTTGGCGTCCCTGATCGCGTACTAGACGTGAATCATCTTGCTCACTTTGCGGCGCTCCGATCTGGCCGCATGACCGAAATACCGATTGCGGAGATGACGGGGCTGGTGACATTCCCGTCCTTCCACGCGGCCGTAGGCTTGATCCTGATTTACGCCGCGAGAGGTGTCAGATACCTATTTCCGCTTTCCTTCGCGATCAACGGACTGATGATCTTGTCCACGCCCAGCATTGGCGGGCACTACTTCGTTGACGTCGCCGCAGGGCTGGCAGTGGTTCTGTTTGTCATTATTGGGTTGCGTTTGGCGGAATTCCCGCGGTCTCCTTGAGCGTGCCGCGGGTGCTTTTCTGGAGTCACTTGCGATCAAGTACGAAGGCTTCCGTCTGATAGCTCAGCGCTCGGCCGTCCCGTGACCAGAGCTCGGACTTTTCCGACCGCTACAGCTCGTCACGGCAATCGAAAGGCGGAAGGTGAAGTGAGGCCAGGCTGTGGGCCTTCGATTCGCTCGAGCTCAACGGCGCGGCGCGCAATCTCGCTCGGGGCGCTGAATGAAACGGGCCGTCGGCACCGCCTGCTCCCCTGACAAAATAACAGCGGAGATGCTGTCGAGGCCGAGCAACCGCTGCGGGTGGCCCTGCACGCGCAGCTCGGGCCGGTTCGGCATCGCCGCGGGAACGATGGCCACGGTTGGCGGCGTAGTGCGTAGGCGGTGGCGGTGTCGCCGACCTGCGGATCGTCGTTCACAACCTCGTTCAATTGATCGAGATGGTGCAGGTAGGCCATGACGGCCGCGGGATGCAGCGCGATAACTTCGGCGTTGTCCGATTTGCCCGACCTTCGCCGCCTTGTCGGCGCGCAGCTGCGGCAGGAGCGCGGTCGCCTCGGCGTCGGTGATCTGCTCGCCGCGGGAGATCTGCCGGTCGATCAGGCCCAGCGGCGCACCCCTTCAGAACCCTGATGATCTGGTCTTCGGTGCATCTGCTCTTACGCATGTCCGCCTGCCCGAAGGAACGGACTCTACCCGAAACGGGGGCGTTTAAGAGGAGCAGCTCAAATGGCAGCAAGCCTACGGTGATGTGACGGCGTCAGCACAAGAGTGCCTTTTATAAGGGGGGCAACTGAGCAAAGCTCGCACGCTAATAGTGTCTCAAAAAATCACTCGCAACATTTCGCAGTCCGCTGACGCGAACATAGTCGGGACTGCTCACACGTTTAGACATTCGAACAAGATCAGTTCGACGTACCTGTGATCAAGGTGCGGATTGAAGCGCTGCTTGGCCAAGCCCCGACCCCGACCCGAACCAGATTCTGCGGCGACTGGCCGCTCAATCCCGCGCACCCGCGCACGCCGATTCTGCTCGGCGAAGGCGCAGGCCGAGGCGATCTAAACGCCTCAGATTCGGCGGACATGATTAACTGCGCTCAACTGGTGGTCGGCCATAAGTGGCGGCTATGGGCGATAGTCAGACTCGCTAGTCGGGCCTGAGTCCGCTCGGAAATTGCCGCTGGCGTGGGCGGCTTTACTGCCGATAATCGCTCTTTGAGGTCGTTTGACCGGATTTTGCCCGTGCCGCCCATCGTACAACGAAGGGGTTGCCCTGACCGCGGGCAAATCGAGAGCAACTGTCCAGTTCCAGTATTGGGGGGCGTGATGAAGTATAAGTCTGAATTCTATAGGTACTAACCG
The DNA here is from genome assembly GCF_001579845.1 of Rhodoplanes sp. Z2-YC6860. Taxonomy (GTDB): domain Bacteria; phylum Pseudomonadota; class Alphaproteobacteria; order Rhizobiales; family Xanthobacteraceae; genus Z2-YC6860. Next base: position 6,080,127 of record NZ_CP007440.1, on the reverse strand, counting down.
CAGAACTAAGGTTAATAGCGGGTTAGCAGGTGACAAAAATTCGGTTGCAATTTATACGTTTAGTCGTCGGTTCAGAGGGGATACTCCCGCCGACTTCGCGATAATTAAACCAAGGTAAGGAGTTTTTCCCATGCTGAAGTTTTACGTTAAGGCTTCCGAAACCCTCCGTCAGCTGCGCTCGGACAAAGCTGGCGTGGTATCGTTCGAATACGTGGTCGTCGCCTTTTCAGTCGTCACCGCCGTGCTTGCGACGTTCGCTGTTGGCGGCCCCACTGGTGTCTCAGGCGCGCTGAGCACCGCCATCGGCAAAGTTACGGCTCTGCTTCCTCACTAAGCCGAACAGGCGTTTTCGAGGGGGCACCGGGCCGTGCCCCCTCACTCGGCGGTTGTTAGGTTAAGGGATGGCTCCCAAGGCTCCGTTTCCGAAAGGCCTAACGTCGGGAGGTGTTGGGCATTGCATTAAGATCAGCAAGCTGGTCGAGACGTCTGCGTGCCGACAAATATGGCGTGATCTCTTTTGAATACGTGGCCATTGCGGCTGGTATCGCCACGGTGCTGGCAGGTTTAACGGCCACCGAGAATACGTATGTTTCAGGTGGGCTGACGAGCATTTTGAATGCGATCCGCGCGTATCAATGCAGCCGTTTAAGTTTGAGACGGCCGCCTGGGTTCAGCGGAGAACCATGACGAGTTTTTCCAAAGGCCGCGTTGATGGCTCGAGGCAGGCATGTGATGAGTTGGATCATTATCATAGCCGCGTTGCTGCAAATCGTATTGTTGCTCTACGTTGCAACGGTCGATGTTGCGACACGGCTGATTTCAAATGAGGTTTGCCTGGCGCTGGCTTTGCTCGGTATCGTCGGTCAATTGCCAGACCCGATTCAGGTTCTCTATTCGCTGATCGTCGCGTCGATCCTATTTGTGCTGCTACTGGTCGCTTACTCTCGGGGATGGATGGGTGGCGGCGATGTCAAACTGCTGGCAGCAGTCGCAATTGGCCTTCCGCTGACGGGGGTGGTCCAATTGCTTGCCGTTACAGCTTTCGCTGGCGGTGCTCTTGCCATCGTGCATCTGATGATGCGCCAACTGCCCCATCCCAGGCTTGCGCCCGCCGGATCGTCGTTTGCTCGCCGCGTCTATGCGGTAGAGCGATGGCGCCACTTGAGACACGCGCCGCTGCCTTACGGGGTGGCCATCGCCTGTGGCGGCATCTGGGCCGTCTTGAGCAAAGGATTCTGACATGTCATCCGCGCTTAGAATCTCGATCATCATGGTGCTGGTGCTTGCGTCCGCCGCGCTCGGCCTTCTTGCGTTCAACATGAGCCAGCCGAAGCAAGGCGTCGCGAGCGGGCCGGCGACGGTCGGATATTTCGTCGCGGCACGTCCGCTGCCGAAAGGCACGTTGGCCCGAATGGAGGATTTCACGGTGCGTTCGGTGCCGCCGCAGGATGTTCCCGCCGGAGCGATCCTTGAAGAATCCGACGCGAAAGCCGGACTTCCTGGCGCTCTGGTTCGTAAATTCGTCGACGCCGGCGCCGTCATCACTTTGCAAGACATCGTACGTCCGCAGGATCGAGGGTTCCTCGCCAGCGTGCTGGCCGCGGATAGCCGCGCTGTCAGCATCAAGGTGGATGAGGAATCGGGAGTCTCGGGCCTGATCAGGCCGGGAGACTATGTGGACGTCGTGTTGACTCAGGTGTTCGAGAAGGGAGAAACGGGGCGCCGTGCCCTGAGCGAGACGATTTTGCGCAATGTCCGGGTCATTGCCATCGACCAGGAGATCGTGCAGGGCGGACGAGGTCCTTTGCTCCCGACAACCAAGTCGGCGCAAACCGTATCGCTGGAGCTTGCGCCGGAGCAGGTCAACAAGGTCACAGTCGCCAGACAGATCGGCAAGTTGTCCTTGACGGTTCGTTCGGCCGTCGATCAGGCGGATTCGGGAAATCCGGGCACGATGTCGAGCTGCGACGTTTCACCCGAGCAGGCCCGCCAGAATGCGGTTGCTGGTCAGACGACCGGGGTGGTGATTCATACCGGTGCTGATGTCAAAGTTTATTCAGTCAGGAAAGATGGCGGTGACGTCCGCGGTGATTGCGATGGTTTAATGGATCCCACCCGCCGGGCTGCAACAGCGACGGCCGGCCGGCTGCCGGAGAAACGTTGATGAACATGGCAGTGATGAGTACGCCTGAAGTTACGTCGGTGGTTTCGCGAGACCGGATCGTCTGTTTCGTCAATGACGAGGTCAGTGCCGTCGCTCTACGCAAGGGCCTTGAAGGCGGCAATCTGTCCATCAGACGCGGCACAATTCGCAACGCCATTCGGATGCTCGAAACCGACACCAACTTGTTCGCATTGGTGGCGGACATCAGCGGGGTCGACGATCCATTCACCGAACTGGAAAGGCTGGCCGGCGTCTGTCCACCGGATGTCCGAGTGGCCCTGATCGGCGATAGCCGAGAGATTACCTTCTATCGCGAGCTTATGGAGCTCGGGATCACCGAGTACCTGCCGCGCCCGATCACGCGCGAGATGGTCATGGACCAATTGCGTCCGAAGTTCCTCGGAGAAGCCCCAACTTCACAACCCGATCGTGGCGGCCATGTCATCTCGATCTGCGGCGCGCAAGGCGGCGCCGGGGCCACAAGCATCGCCATCAATCTCGCGCTGCAGTTGGCAGAAACCACCAAGGCCAAGGTCGCACTGCTCGATCTCCATCTGCAGAACGGCGAAACGGCTGTGATGCTGGGCGTGCGGCCCGGGCCAGGTTTGCGGATCGCCCTGGAAAACCCGATGCGGGCGGACACTCTCTTCATCGAACGTGCGGCCATCGATATCAACGAACGGGTTTGCCTGATTTCCGCCGATGAAGAGCTGCATACGCAACTCAACATCACGGAAGCGGGCGTTCGACACGTCTTGGGTCTGCTCCGGCAGCGGTTCAACTACGTCGTCGTCGACGTGCCGGTGCCGTTTCCGCCTTCCATTCGTCCCGTGATTTCGTTGTCCCGTCACGTGCTGGTACTGCTGGAGGCCGAGGTCACCGGACTGCGCAATGCTCGCGCGCTGCGCACCGCCGTCACTGCCATCGCCGGTCAGGATCGAGTCCACACTTTGCTCAACCGTGCCGGTCGCGCCGGCGGACTGCCCATGGCCACGATTGTCAAAGCTTTGGGTGAACCGGACATGGTGATACCCGATCTCGGAAAGCGCATGACCGAGGCTGTCAATCTCGGAATCCCCGCGTTGAAACATGCCAAGCGATTGCGAAAATATCTCGCGCCGATCGTGCGCGAAATCTCAGGTATCGGGGACGAGCAGAAAAGCCGGCTGAGAAGGTTTTTCCGGCTATGAAGAAATTCGGCAGGCGCCCGGACGACGCACCCGCTGGTCCGCAGCCTTTGACGGACGACGAGCTGTCCACGATATCGCCCCCGGTCGCACCGGCGTCCATCCCCCCGTCGATGTCGCCCATGTCGGCGACACCGGCGCCAAGTTCGTTTTCATCGATGTCGGATTCGTACGAATCGATGGGTTCTCCGTCCGAGCTTCCAGCTTCACCCGACGAAAACCAGATCCACCATCCAGTCCTATCGGCCTCCCTGCGCGAGCGAGTGATCGAGCAGATCGAGCCGGCGGCGGCTGCTGCCGTTTCGCGCGAAGTGCTGCGGCGGCAGATCGAGGAGATCATCCACGGCATTGCCAACAAGGAACGGCTGGAGTTGTCAGGCCGCGAGCAGCTTCGCCTCGCGGAAGAGATCGCCGACGACATGACGGGCTATGGACCGCTCCGTGCGCTGCTTCATGATGAGACGATCAGCGACATCATGATCAACGGGCCGGCAAACGTTTATGTCGAACGGAGCGGCAAGCTGGAACGGATCGCGGTGCGCTTCCGTGACAATGATCACATCGCCTCAGTGGCGCAGAAGATTGCAGCCCAGGTTGGACGACGGGTGGATGAATCCAGTCCGATGGTCGACTGCCGCTTGCCCGACGGTAGCCGCGTCAACATCATTCTTCCGCCGCTTGCGATCAAGAGCCCCTGCATTTCCATTCGAAAGTTTCCGAGCCATCGTTACGACATGGCTGGGATGATCTCGAACGGCACAATGAACGCCGCTATGGGAGAGTTGCTGGAGATCGCCGGGCGGTCCAGGCTCAACATTATCGTTTCGGGCGGCACCGGCTCAGGCAAGACGACACTGCTGAACGCTATGAGTCAGTTCATCGACCATAATGAACGCATCGTCACCATCGAGGACGCGGCCGAGTTGCAGCTGCAGCAGCCGCATGTGATCAGCTTGGAGACCCGACCGCCCAGCCTCGAAGGCACCGGGCAGGTGACCCAGCGCGATCTGCTGTGGAATGCGCTTCGTATGCGTCCCGACCGGATCATCGTCGGCGAGGTGCGGAGCTCCGAAGCCTTCGACATGCTGCAGGCGATGAACACCGGCCATGATGGTTCGATTTCCACCGTCCATGCCAACAGCACGCGCGACGCGCTGACCCGCATCGAAAACATGGTCCAGATGGGCCAGGTCAATCTGCCGTCGAAAGCGATCCGGGCCCAGATTGTCGCCGCCATCGACATCATCGTGCAGGTCGAGCGCATGCGAGACGGCCAGCGGCGCATTGTCCAGATCAGTGAGGTGGTCGGCCTGGAAGGCGAGGTGATCACCACCAATGACATCGCCTCATTCCAGTACAAAGAGGAGGATGTTCACGGTCGGATTTTTGGAACCTACAAAGCATCCCCCGCAGTTCCAAAGTTCAACAGCCGTCTTGTCTATTTCGGGCTTGAACGCGCCTGGGCCGAGGCCGTGAGGCACATATGACGAGCACCCTGCTCATCGTCGTTGTGCTGGCGCTCCTGGTGCTCGTAGCGACTGCTGCGTTGTGGTTCGACGCGCGGCAGACACGCATGAATCGTCAGCTCGAGATAGCGATGCCTGCGTCGGAGTTGGCCGAGCTGGTTTCCATTCGCCGCACGGAGACGGCATCCCGGTGGCAGCTTTTGCATCGCCTTGCAAACTACCGGGCCGAAGTCCGTTACGCGATCCACCCGCTGTTTGTGCTGCTTGCCGGGATCGGGACCGCGACGGCGGTCTTCTACGCCAATAGTCTGTTTGAATTTTCGACGATCTACGTGTCTTTCGCGGCCGCGGCGGCGGCTATCTGGGTGGTGCGAAGTCTGTTCGGATGGCAGCAGCGCCGCTTGGCAAATCAATTGTTCCGGCAACTTCCGGACGTGGTCCAGTTGGTGACCAGCACTGTTCGAGCGGGCCTCCCGGTCAACGAAGCGCTTCGCACCGTCGCTCGGGAAATGCCGCAACCAACCTCCGGACAGTTTTCAATAGTATGCAATGAATTGAATCTGGGGAGAGCTCCGGAGGAGGCGATCGAAGCCGTGTATCGGCGAACCCGCGTGCCGGAATATGCAATGTTTGCGGTGACTCTGGCGGTCCAGTTGAAGTCGGGCGGCAGTCTGGCGGAGACGCTGCAAACGCTGGGGGAGACCGTGAATCAGCGCGTTGCGATGGCTGGTCGCGCGCAGGCGCTGGCTGGCGAGGTGATCTTTTCCTCGCGCGCACTCACGGTAATGCCGCTTATTATTGGCGGAGTTATGTATCTGATCAATCCGCGATCGATCGATCCTCTATTCACGGATCCGACTGGAAACCAGCTTCTGGCTTACGCCGCCGGTTCGATACTGGTGGGGCATTTCGTGATACGTTGGCTGATCCGCAGGGAGACGTCGCTATGACCGCGGGTTTCGGTATGGCGGTCATGGCGATCGCGGCTGCGGCTCTGACCCTTGTTTTGATCATCCGCGAAATCCACCTTCGTACGCTCAACACGCGGGTTTCAAACGCCGTGCTGGGCATTCCTGACCGCTCGACACGATCCCATGATCTGATCGGCTTGTTCTCGTCGGTCGGCACGCGGTATCGGCGCTTCTACGCCGACGAAAATCTGGATGATCTGAAAGCCGTTCTTCAATCGGCAGGTTTCAATCATCATCGGACGTTGCCGATCTGGATTGGCGTCAAGACTGTTAGCATGTTTCTGCTGCCGGCCATGGCGTTTGCCTTTGCCCAGTTTTCGGGGATGGCGGCGCTCCCAGTGCTGATTTTCACGCTTTCTGGTGTTGTAGTCGGAATCATGGGCCCACGGCTGGCACTGGTGTTCTTCCGGCGGCGTTTTGACGCTGCCATCCGACTTGGAACACCGGATACCATCGACTTGCTGGTCGTGTGCAGCGAAGCGGGAATGGGCCTAGAGACCGCGCTGCAACGGGTGGCCGGCGAGATGGGCCAGGCCAATCCAGCCATCGCCCGGGTGTTGCAAAGTCTTCTTGATGATCTCCGGGTGTTGCCAAATCGTGCCGCCGCATTCGAGAAGCTGGGATCCACGTCGGAAGGACTTCGCCGCTTCGGCACTATGATCAGCCAAAGCCTGCAGTACGGGACGCCGCTAAGTCAGGCTCTCCGCACCATCGCCTCCGATCTCCGGCGAGAACGCATGACCAAGTTGGAAGAAAGGGCTCACAAGCTCGGCGCCAAGTTGATCATCCCGATGGCGATGTTCCTGCTGCCGGCCATGTTCGTCATTCTGGGGGGCGGTCCGTTTCTGAATCTCATTCGCTCGTTCAAGCAGCTTGGATGACGGAATATGAGGGGTGCTCGCGCCTGTCGGGGTACGCGGATGAACCGCAAGGAGGCTTTCCTTGCGGATCGACGCGGTGCGGTCGCCTTCGAGATGATGTTCGTCTTCGTATTGCTAATGATAAGCTGCTTTCTGCCGCTTGCAGACGTTGCTATCGCCGGCTTCCAATACATTTCTGCCATGGAAGCATTGCGCGCGTTTGGGCAATCCATTCAGTATTCTGGGCCAACGGATCTCGGCGATACGTCCACTTGGCAGACAGCCGCGCTCGCGAAGGCCGACTCCAGCTATCCGATCTCTAACTTCCAACTGATCTGCGGCGACACCAGTGCTGTCTGCTCCGCGGCCAATACGGCAAATCCCAAATACTATTCATACCAGACGAGCTTCACTCTATCCCCCATAGTGCTGACCTCGGTGTTGTGCCCGAACGGGTGTACGATCACCCTGTCCTACTCGGAACGGTTTCAATAGGCACTGCCATGCGAAACTTGCTTCGCTCCCATGAAGGTTCGGTCTCGTTCGCAGCGGTCGTTGCCTTGGTGCCGCTGATCGGAGTGATGTCACTCGGGACGGAGGCGGCAATCTGGTACGTCACCAAGCAGCAAGCACAGGCTGCCGCCGATGCGGCAGCTTATTCGGGAGGCCTGAAGCTGGCGTGCACTCTTGCCGGATCTTCGTGTACGGATGCGCAATCGATCGACTACCGGGGCAAGCAGTTTGCGGCACAGAATGCGTTCTGCAACGCCGGCGACAGTTCGTATCCCGGGGCCCGATGCACCAGCGTCACCGGAGTGACCCGGACCGTCGCGATCTCGTCCACGACGGATTCCGTGACGGCAACAGTCGGCCAGCAGCAGCCGGCGTACCTCTCATCAGTTCTTGGCTTTTCCACCATCAATATTGGGGCGACAGCCACCGCCCAGGTGATTGTTTTGGCGAATCCTTGTGCGTTGAGCCTGAGTAGCCCTATCGCCTTCCAGGGAAGCGCAACTATCAGCGCGCCGAATTGCGGGCTCGCTTCGAACAGCACGGCGTCCAATTCCGTCGATTTTAAGGGCAATGCCCTCGACCTCAGCAACGTTAAGACAGTTTCGGGGGCGGGCGGTTGTCAGCAAACGGGCGGCAGCCCGTGCAGTAAGGCTATTACTTACGCACCACCGGCGCCCAATCCGCTGAGCGGGTTGGATGCGGCAATCTCATCGTTGGTGAAAGCGGACTTCACCGGTGGGAACAGAACCGGTAACAGCATTGGCTCATGCACTGCGTTCATGCCATACGGGTCCGGCAGCAGTGCCTGTTACAACACTCTTACCAATTGGGGGAGTATGGCGCTGACAAGTGGCGTCTACTTCATTACCGGTGATGTCAAGATCAGTGGCAGCGTCACTATCACAGGGACAAACGTCACGTTGATCTTTATGCCTCCAAAATTCATAAACAACGGAGACAAGGGAGCAACTCTGACGATTACAGGTAACCCAACGATCCAGCTGACCGCGCCATCAACCGTAACAGCTTCGCAAGTCCCAACGAAGCTGGCGACGACGTCGGTTCTCAGCTTGATGAGCAAGCTGCTCATATACGATCCGGAGACGACCACCGGGAATCAGACCGTTAGTTTTTCTGGGAGCTCCGCGACCTACTTCAGCGGCATCACATACGCGCCGAACGCCAGTGTGACGTATCAAGGCAGCACCCAGAGCTCAGCATGCACCGAGCTCATAGCCAAGGGCATCACGTTGTCGGGTAACTCCAACTTCGACAATTCCGGATGTCCATCGAGCGTCAAGATCGCGAGTCAAATCGTCAAGTTGGTGCAATGATGAGGAAACTCGACCAGCGCGGTATGGCTGCGTGGGAGTTTTGCATTGTTGGCGGCGTGTTTTTCACGCTGATCTTTGCAATCTTTGATCTGGCGCTTTATGCGATTACCATGCAGTCACTACGGGCGCTCGCGAATGCGGGTTCTCGCGCGACTATGATCAATGCTTGCTACATGGATGCCGCAATCGGCAAGAAGACGCCCACTTGCAGTGGGGACCCGCTATCCGACACAGCCAAGCGGACTGTCGCGCCGTTCCTTTTCAGCGGCAGTCTTACTCCGACGCTGAGCATCACGGGAGCCGGCCCGTATACAATTACGGCGTCTCAGCCGGGCTATATCGCGCTCTTGCCGATATGGGGCACGGCATTGAATGCGCCGAGCGCGTCAACCAAACTTCCATTTCCGGGGTGAACGAGGGCGCAGCGACGGTTGTAAGAGGGGCGGGGCGATGTTTGTCCGTCGGATGTGATGCAGCATTGCAACATGTGCTGTGGAGGTCTTAGCCTTAGTAAAGGTCTTTCCTTGCATAGGAGCACGTTCCGGTTGAAAATACCGGCCTAATACTGGGAATTAGGAGGCTCTAGGGCGTCGCCCGACAGGACTGGTCGACAGATAGAGATTGCATTTCGGGGGCCGCGGTTCGCGGCAAGGGGTCTGGGATGAGTGGCGGTTGCGTTTCGGGCGCGCGGGGAGCGACGCTCTTTGCATCGGGCATGTCAGTTTTGGGCGGGTTGCTTGCCTTGGCCCATTTTGCTGACCCGGCGATGGCGGCAGATCGATCAGTTTCTTCCGGCGGCGTCTTCGTCAGCGAAATAAGCGACGTCCAGCGGGTCAAGGTGACCCTCAACAAGTCGCGCACCTTTAGAGTCGACACGGCTTTTTCGACGATCGTTGCGGGCTCGCCTGAAATCATCGACGTGAAGTCGCTGAGCGATCGCCTGATCTACATCCAGGGAAAGGCGACCGGCACAACCAACGTTATTCTGTTCGATTCCTCGATGAAGCAGATCGGAATCCTCGATGTCGAGGTTGCGATCGATACAGCCAATCTCCAGCAGAATATTCGGGCAAGCACTGGCACCCAGGGCGTTCGCGTCTCGGCGTCCGAAGGGCAGGTCGTGCTGAGCGGGACAGCGGCCGACGCCGTCGCCGCCGAACGGGCTCTGGCGATTGCTACCGGCACCGTTCCCAAGGGGGGCATCGTCGTGAACGCCATGAGCGTCGCGGCACCGCAGCAGGTGATGCTCGAGGTCCGGTTTTTGGAGGTCTTTCGAAAGGCCGGACGCGACCTTGGTGTCAACCTCTATGGTGCCAACGCCGGTGGCACGAACGTTGGACAAACCGGACTTGGGGATGTCGTCTCAGCTGGCCGAACTCCAATCGGTAACGGCAACGGCACCCTTCCGTTATTGGATACTGCTGCGACGCTTGCCAGCGGAGCGACTCCATACGGCAGTCTTCTGACGAGCGTGCTGAAGCTGAATAATGGCACGACCCTGCAAAGTCTGATCACGGCGCTTGAGACGAAAGGCGTGATACGCCGTCTTGCTGAGCCGAATTTGATGGCTCTGTCTGGCGACGCTGCTCGCTTCCTTGCCGGCGGCGAGTTTCCAGTCCCGGTACCGACCAGCTCCACAGCAGGCTTTCCAACGATATCGATCGAGTACAAGAAATTCGGCGTTGAATTGGCTTTCGTTCCCACCGTTCTCTCGCGCGGTGCGATCAACCTTCGGGTTGAGCCGTCGGTCAGCGAGCTTGATTTTACCAATGCCGTCACGATTTCGGGAACGCGAGTGCCAGCTCTGACCCGCCGCGACGCGCGGACCACGGTCGAACTGCGCGACGGCCAGAGTTTTGCCATCGCCGGTCTGCTGCAGACCCGCAATCGCCAGGATGTCTCGCAAGTGCCTTGGATCGGCTCGGTGCCGGTGCTCGGTACGCTGTTCCGCAGCTCCTCATACCAGCAGGAGGAAACCGACCTCGTCATCATCGTAACGCCGCGCCTGGTCGCACCGGTGGTGCCCGGTCAGCAGATTGCGTCGCCGCTCGATTCGCGTTTGCCGGCCAATGACGTCGACTTCTTCCTCAATGGCCAGATGGAAGTCCGCAAGCGCTACAACGACTATGTCAATTCGGGCGGCGAGGTGAAAGGTCCGTACGGCCACATCATCGCTCCGCAAATTAACGCGCCCGTACCACCGGCTGCGGCGACGGTGAACGTAAAATTGAAGTGAGGAGCGCGCGATGAGGATCGGCTTTCTGGCAATAGTCCCGGCGCTTTCGCTCGGTGGCTGCTACGGTTTATACGGTCACGACGAAATCGACCGCTACTACCAACGTGCTGACAGCATTACCTTGAGCGCCGGCAACGCCAAGGAAGTAAATGCCGTAGCACAGACCATTCATCCCTGGCCGCGCTACGTCGGCGACCGCAGGCTTGCGTATGACGCCCGGCGCAGCACCGGCGCGGTGACGCGTTACGGCAACAACAAGCAGCCGACTGATCAGCTTCCGGATATTGGCGATGCGACGAGGCAGATGGGCGTGCGGCAACAGCCAACCCAGAACATCAATATTGAAGGATTGGGCGCTGGATCGGCGGGCGCCGTATCGGTGCCGGTTGGTACTGGCGGCAACAGGTGAAGCGGCGGCAAGGTATTCGTTTCGAGTCGTTGCACGATGAGATTTCAATGCGTCCGCTGGGGTGGGCGGGGACGGGGATGATGCGGCGTCTGATTTTAGTGCTTGCCTGCTGCTTTGTGGGGACCGCTCTTGCGGGCTGTGATGCCACGCTGCGGGAGGCTGCAATCGTGGCTCCGGCCGACGCGCCGCCTCCAGACCCCGTGCAGGAGCCGACGGACGTCAAATACTATCCTTCCGACGAACCAGTGCGGATGGGCCTGGAGCATTTCAATCGCGGCCACTACGGCATCGCCCAACGTTACTTCAAAGATGCGGTCGAAAAATCACCGAGGGACCTGACGGCCTGGATGGGGCTCGCCGCGAGCTATGACCGGCTGCGCCGGTTCGATCTTGCGGACCAAGCCTATGCCCAGGCGGCCAAACTTGGTGGTGTGACCGTCCAACTCCTGAACGATCAGGGGTATTCGTACATGCTGCGCGGTAATCTGACCGCGGCGCGCCGAAAGTTCGAGAGGGCCTATTCGATGGACCCGGGCAATCCGGTGGTCGCCAATAACCTCGAGCTTCTCAACGGAAGCCGCAGGTTTATCGAGCGGCCGCCGAACAACCAGCCTTAAATTGGTATTACGCGCGCGTTTCTTCACTCGTATACGGAACGTTTCGCTCACTGGAACTTTACATAAGGTCAACGTTTGTGCGTTAGCCTTATACAATGATTCGACTTTTCAAGCTCCAGTTCCTGGGACCGCTGGTTTTGTTCCTGGCGACGCTGTCGGCCGAACTGGCCGCTGGCGCGTTGGCGTATTGGCCGTCCTCCGAAACCCTCTGGTACCTCAATATCGAGATATTCCGTGTGTTTCAGCGCAGCCATTCTGTGCTGACCCAATTTATCGACATCGACGGTTTCCAGCTCTTCGGCATCGCTTTGCCGATCTTTGCGCTGGCGTGCGCCGGGCTGTGGATGCGTTCTCGATTGCCGCTGGCGGTCTCGGCGCAATTTTCGGTGGGCTATGCAACTGTCCTGCTGTTTTCGTGGCAGGCACCGGCACCCACGAGCATGCAGGCATCATTGCAGGCGATGGCAGTAACTTCGGGCGATAATTTTTATATGATCCTCGGAATCTTGGGCAGCTGTCTGTTGTCAGCTGTGATTTCGCACATTCTCTATCTTTGTGGTGATCGGCCACCAAAAGCCGCTTGATGCGTGCCTGGCAAGACAGCATCCGAAAGCCTGATCTTCAGGATAATCCACTTCTCTGCACTGTTTGATGCGTCTGATAAGCAACTCGTTTTCGGACGTTGTCCACGACATCCAAAAGCCAGCTTACTGAAACGACAGCCCGGCCATTCTGCTTCGACGGCAGTGGGATGAGCGTGCTTTCCATCGCGTTGCCACCAGCGACGGCCGGTACAGGGGGGCGCGCCGCAGGGAAGTCCAAGAAGTGCGCACAACGCCATGGAAGCAGGATCCCAGCCAGATTCTGAGGGCTGTCGGCGGCTCTCGCCACGTCTAATCCGCCATCGGGGTCTGGCTGTCGCGGCTGTCGACATTGGGGCTATTCGGTCGGTCTCTCCGCGGTTTCACTGATTTGCGGAGTGAAGTAGGGCCTTCGGCTTCCATTGTTTCTGGTCTGCAATTTCCGAGTGGATGGAGCATGCCTCTCCATTGTCGCCAACAAACATCAACGCGCACTAGGCGGATCCTCAGCATGCCTTTCTCGCAGAGGGGCCAAGCTTGCTTAGTGCATTCGGCTGCCGTTTCGTCCGTGGCTCATAGGTCTAGGATATGTTTCCCGCGGAGTGGGCTTTGTGGCGGCAAGCATCACAGATAATTAGCACCTTCAATCGTGCCAGTCCCTGAGACGCTCGCTGATCGGCTCGTCGATCTTGCCTTTACGCCTCTGGACGTGCCGGCCCTGCAATTTACCGCCACGCGATGAGCCGTGGCACGCGCTTGGCATATTCAGCATAGTCAGGGAATGTCGCGGACAAAATTCGTTCTTCGTTCGTCATGCGGCGTAGCTGAATGCACCAATGCACGACGCCGAGTAGCACGGACCATATTGAAAGATGTTGCAGGATCGTTCCGACGACGGCGATTTCCTCCGCGACGTAGAGCGGATGGCGGACAATCGAATACGGGCCGGCTGTCACCAGTCGCCGAGCCTCAGGTACGATACTCATCGACCGTCCGAGCCAAAATACCACACACGTTGACAGCACTGTGCCCAGTATCACGAGCGTGATAGCGAGCGCGATCATCAACATTGGCAGGGTCATCGGCGGCGGAAGGAAGGCGATGACGCCTATCAAGAAGGTTCCGACGATCGCCGTGACATAGGGCTCGACACCGTCGACCGATCGAATTGGCGGAAGTCGCGCGATAACCGCAACAAAGATCGCCGCGGAAAACGCTATGACCGATACTTCTGCTCCCGCTGTGGCGATGTCTTTCGCGGACAGTACATCTTGTGAAAGCAACCTCTGTATCACGCCTACCTTGCTGGCGATGATCAATGTGTAAAACCCACAAAGCCCCACCCGCCCAACCACATCGGCGAAGTGCAATAATCTCATGAAATCAAACCGATTGTTGAGGTGGGCCAATACAGACGCGAGAAACATAGCCCCATGACGAAGTGCTAAGCCCGCTACGAATGATCCTGCAAGACATTCAAACTGGGGCGGAGGCACTCAGCAACTTGTTAATTCGGATAGGCAATAAAGGACCTCATACAAGGCGGGTTTGGAACGGAGACATTTCGCCCCATAGATAGGGGAAGCACATTGAGCCATTGCCAAGCCTCCGGGAAGGAATCGCTGCGCGTCGGATCGCAGCCGACCGAACCCTATAACATCCCGTCGTAAGGATCAGTAAGCTCAACGCGGCGTATCGGCACGCAAATTATCTCCCACGTGTTATCCAAGGTCGCGCATGGACTTCTTCGGTTTAACGACGATCTTGCTTGCGTGTCTTATTTTTGTGCCGCTCGAGCGGTTGTGCGCATTGCGTCCGAATCAGAGGATTTTCCGCCATGGCTGGCACACCGACATCGTCTACCTTTTGCTGAATGGGTCGCTCATCAAGCTCGGCTTGTTGGGGATCGTTTTTGTTGTCGCTTTCATCGCCGCCCACGCCGTGCCGGTTCCATTCCGCGAATGGGTTGGCGGTCAGCCGTATTGGTTACAACTCGCAGAGGCCGTCATTCTCGCGGACATCGGCTTCTATTGGACTCATCGAATGTTCCACGCGGTTCCCTGGCTGTGGCGCTTTCATGCGATCCATCACAGCATCGAAGAGCTTGACTGGCTAGCCGCATGGCGCGTCCATCCAGTGGACCAAATTCTGACAAAGGGGGTCTCACTCATTCCGGTTCTGGCGCTTGGCTTTTCCGATGTCACAATCGGCTTGTATAGACTTCTCTATCAGTGGCAGTCGGTTTTCATTCATGCGAACGTCCGCATTGGGCTTGGTCCGATGCGATGGCTATTCGCTTCGCCTGAGTTCCACCATTGGCATCACAGCGCTGACCTTGAGGCGAGGGATAAGAACTTCGCCGGCCAACTCTCTTTCCTCGATGCGTTGTTTGGAAGCTTACATATGCCGCGAGGAAAAATGCCGACGAGCTATGGTACCGACCAGCCGCTTCCTAAACACTATTTTCCTCAACTGTTTTACCCGTTCAGATCGATCCCCTACCGAACGCCGGATAGTACTGAAGAACAGCCAAACTTTAATGGTTCAAACGAGAGTTCCCGCCCATTGTCAAAGCAATCTGCTGCGATGTGATTTCTAGCGTGGTCTCGGAAGTCTACCCACAGAAGTGGTTGTTTGGAAAACCGCGCCGCATCGGTTGTAGTTTTCGCCTAAGTTAGTGTTTCGTAACTCCCATACGCGGAAGGCCTCGTGGTGCAGTAGGCTGGACAGAAGTTCGTATTGCCTTCGTGGCGATGATCTGCACTAAACGAGCATCGACGCGCCCACTTTAATTCAATTGGCCGGCACGACGGCATCGATCTTGTTGCTGCCTCTCTTACGATGATGATATTGCTGCTGCGAATTGCAAATCGTGCACCAGCTAGTCTTGGCGGTTTCTCGACAAGCGCGGCCGGCAGCGGGGCGGCCACGGCGCTTTGGGCGGTCTGGGACATACGTGCTCTTTGCCGTGAGCGCCCCTGACCAGCTTTAATCGCTGGCGGGGAAGGAAACGACCGGACCATCCCAATAGCGGACATCGGCTGCTCGAGGCGTGCGCGCTGTCGCTCTGCGCGTATCGCTTTGCGTTTTACGACAATTTCCGGGTGGCCGGTCTTGAAAATCCCAGTAGGCGGGTTGGAGCAGGCTGTGCATACTTGCTCCTGCGTTTCCTGATTGGGATTTCAACGGGAGGCAATTGTGCGCATCTTTTCGAACGTACTTTTGACCACGACATTTCTTGGCATGACCATTGGGGAAGGCTGGTGTCCGGAGCCAGCGGACCTGACCGCTCCGCTGTCAGGCTCCACCGGTGCGACCGCTGCAGTTGTCGGCGGCGTGGACTATCATGACCAGCGCCATAAGCTTGAAGGGCAGCCCAAAAGGCCGCTGGATGGGAGACCGTTGCGGATGTCTTCGCCGGAGCCGAGAAATATCTATTTGCCTGGCGAAGCAAGGACCCGCCTGACGCCACACCGACCGACCACTCC
The DNA here is from genome assembly GCF_001579845.1 of Rhodoplanes sp. Z2-YC6860. Lineage (GTDB taxonomy): Bacteria > Pseudomonadota > Alphaproteobacteria > Rhizobiales > Xanthobacteraceae > Z2-YC6860. The sequence continues at coordinate 6,064,301 of NZ_CP007440.1, read as the reverse complement.
TGCAATGGAGCGGCTCGGCGGTGGTCCCAGTTATGGCGTGAGCGCCGCGACGACTGGTGGCGGCAAGCCAGCCGCGCGTTCCAACTCCACGGTGATGAAAGACAACGCCCCTCTGAAAGTGCCGCAAGTCCAGCCGTTTCGCCCGGCGGACACGTTCCGGCAGCCGCGATAGGACGCTGATAGCAGGCACATCGCGTCATTTCGCTGGACGCGCATCCGGTGGCTTTCGGATCGGAGCGGACAACACGCTTTTTAATGCAGACGGCCTAAAAGGCTGACTGCCGGGAGCTGATCTTCTGCGTTACTTGACGCGTTTGTTTCGGTCTAATTTGTGGGCAGGACGGCGTCGATCTTGTTACTGCCTCTCGTGACGATAATGATGTTGCTGCCGCGAATTGCAAATCGCGCACCGGCCAGCCGGGGTGCTTTTTCAACGAGGGCGGAGGGGAGAGGAATTAGCGTGCCTTCGACTACATCGCCAACAGTGGCGTTAGGCGCAACGGCTCCATAGCTGGGCGCGGGCTTGATAAAATCCCTGATGAGTTGCGTCTCTTCTCGCGAAAGCTGGAATGCAGTTTGCTCGATTCTCCGCTCCTGGCCGTATGGAGCGGAGGAGTTTTTCTCGCTATCGCTTTTCTCTGCCTTGATCGTCTGCTCAAGTTCGCTGAAATTCGCGCGTAGCCTCGAGACTTCGCGTTGGAGTGCCGCGTTCTCTTTTCTGAAAAAGGATAGTTCAATCAAAAGCGCCACCGCAACAGCGCATACGGAAAGTCCGATTAGCGCGAATACTGCGAGTCGGCCGGCCGACCGGCCCATGGCTTTGGCTTTATTGCCTATGACAGTTTGAGCTGGTCGAAGTTCGTGATTCTGTAAAACAACGATTTTCCTCGTGGCCGCCAGACTGGCGAGCAGCGGTGATAAGCGGAGCTTATCCGTCCATCGTGGCCGAGGTTTGATTTTCGCTACGACGACTGCATTCGTCGGAGAACTTTCAATGTCGGTCGCCGCAGTGGGGTATGCAGCCACAGCTTCAGGACTGTCGGTGGCGCTCACCACGTCTGGTTTGTCATCCGTGACCTGGTTGTCGCTGCTTTCGCCGTTGGAAGTTATTCGGCCGATCTCTTCTGCGTTTTCACCGGTTCCGGAATGAAGGGAGGGCTCCACTTCCAGCGCTTCGATGGAAGCTCCTAATTTGCCTTTTTTCCATCGCGCCGACTGCTCTATCTCTTCCAATTGCTCGAGCAGGGTGACAACCGAAGTTTCTGAAGGAGAGGATGAGTCTAAATCGGCGCGAGTGGCCTCTTTGTCGAGCGATTCCAGGATTGACAGGCCTGCCTTGGTGATGCGCCAGCCTTTGTCATCTCTCGATATAAGGCCAGATCGGAAGATGTCGCCGCCAACAAGAGAAGAATGAGTTTCTACGGGGTCAAGTCGATCACCAAGCTCGAGCATCTCTCGTTTGATTTCATCAATCGAGAGATCACGATCGCTGTGTTCAGCCAGTACGCGCAAGATCGCCAGCTTGGGGTCCACAGGGCATCTCGTTAGGGCTTCGATTTGTCAACTTTAGCAAATTGAAACTGATGATGCGCGATTTCGTTGTGAGCTGGCTTCAGGCTAGCGTCGCGTGGCCCCTGGTGATCCGGGCAAAACGCAACGCCTGGGCTGGAACTCTCACTCGCAGGACGCGTGACGCCAACGCTCAGGGCGGCTACCTGGGCCACGCGTCCGTTCAACGTGAGTTCGCGCCGAAGTTTGGCTACCGAAGTGCTCTAATCTCTCGACTTCGGCGGAGTAGCGGATGTCTATTTCGACTTAGCCTTTTTTCTCAATCGTACGCCAACTCCACCACCGTTTTCTTCGATGAATTGGATGCCGGCCTTCTCAAGCGCTTCTTGTAGCTTCTGCGCAGTGTCGGGTCTGCCCCCCAGTACTCCGTCTGCAGCTTCCAACCTTTTGACCGTTGGGACTGAGACGCTTGCATTGCTGGCCAACTGATCTTGCGACCAGCCTAACAACGCGCGCGCAGCCTTAATTTGCCGAATTGATACTTTTAGTATTGACATGTGGCGACTCGGTATCGATACTATTAGTATCAATTTGAGAGGGATTATGCATTCTCGCTATCGGAAGCCTGAAATACGAAACAGGCGCGGATTTCTCGGCAGCTCGGACGCTCAGACTCTGATGGGTAATGACGAACACTCTCTCATTCGGTTGTGGCGCCAGAAGCGCGGGGAGGGCGATCCGGAAGACCTATCCGGCGATCTCATCGTGCAGCTAGAAGAAGCGACCAAGGAGCTCAACCGCTCTTGGTACGAACGCAACACCGGACGCCGGGTGCGCGATGTGCGGTGCCACGTCCGCCATGGCCTGATCTCCTGGATGGGAGCCACGCTGGACGGCGTGGTTGAGGGGATCGAGGCCGTGTTTGAATCAAAGTTCATGCCGCCTTGGTCCTTTTCCGAGGAAGCCGCGGTTGAGAAGTATATGCCGCAGCTGCAGCACAACATGTGGGTCACCAACCTACGTTCCTCAGTGCTGTCGATTATTACCGGTGACGGAAGGTGGGTCGAGGTCACCGTGCCGATTGATCCCCTGTATTTGAGTCTGCTGGTTGCGGCTGAGAAGAAGTTCTGGCGCTGCGTGCGTTCAGGAGAGCGACCATACCTGGTCAACTCGGAGCCGCCGCGGCCTCGGATTGCGGCAGTGCGGATTGTTGACATGTCTCCATCGGAGGCCTGGGCGGAGGCGGCGGCATTGTTCCGCGGAACGCGACAAGCATACCTGGACCACGAGCGGTCAAAGCAGGAGCTTGAGGCGCTCTTCCCGCAAGGCGTCCATCAAGCGATTGGGCACGGCGTTCGCGGATGCCGATCGGAATCGGGTGCGCTGACGTTCGATGTTGTTAACCGGCATGCCGCCACCGGAGGCCTCCTCGAAGATCGGGAGATTCCGCTTGCTCCGGTCAAGTGAGAGCTTCGGGTCTTTTGCCGCGGCGCTGGCGAAGGTCCAGTCCGAGCTCGATGGTCACGAAATCTCGTGGGCTGCGGCCACTCGGACGGGATGTCGGACCGAAGAGGGTGAGGAGGCGCTTCGGCGTACCGCCTTCGACAGCGGCCTCGGCACAGTCCGCAAGATGCTCAGCAAGCACGAGTTTGCAGCCGTCCAAACCACTTCGATCGATGGGACGGCCGGGATGGTCCATCTCACCACGACGCTCGTTCACAGTTCGGGCGAGTGGGTTGCCTCGGAGTGGCCGGTGGGGCCTGCAGCCGCAGTTGCCAATCCGCGACGAATGGGGGCAGCGCTCACCTATGCGTGCCGGTGCGCGCTGTTCACGCTGGTCGGAATCGCTGCTGAGGACGGTCTCGATGTTCAGGCGAAAGTTGCGTCGGCGCTCCCTGTTGGCCGGCCGTTAAATCCAATCCCGAATTTGGCGGCCACCAGCTCGGCCGAATGGCCAGCAGCGATGGCTGGGGACATCGGCCGCGTCTGTCTGCCGCCGCTTCCTCCTCAAGATTCGGCCCGGCTGCGGGAAGGAATGCTTGCAGAACTCCAGGCGTTGAATGCGTCGGACGCTTTGGCCTGGAAGAAGAGCATGCAAGCCACCAGGTACCGCCTGACGGCTGAATGCACTCACTTGTTGGACCGGGCCTTTGCCGCGCGCTTCCCCGAGTTGCGCGACGCCACGCTCAAGTCTGATGTCGGCGGCGACCATCGAGGGATGGCGATCACGAAGACCGTCCGCCACCGCAACAAACAGCACCTAGAGTTCGTTCGGACGCAGCCCTGTCTCGTCTGTGCCCGGCAGCCCTCCGATCCGCATCATCTTCGGTTCGCCCAGCCGAATGCTTTGGGGCGCAAGGTGAGCGACGAGTTCGTGGTCCCGCTCTGCCGGGTCCACCACCGGGAACTCCATCGATCGGGCAGTGAGTTGCAGTGGTGGAGCGATCGCAAGCTCACGCCGCTTTTGATCGCCGCCGAATTGTGGAGACGGACTCAGTCCGACCCAACAGAGAATTGAGGCGCATGTTTGCTTGTTGTCCGCGCCTGGTCTGGCCGGGCACAGAAGACTACCACCTATTGCAAGCTTTATCGGAGGTCAGGAATGCAGAAAGAAAAGTACAAGGGTGGTCACCGGCTACCTTGATTTCTCACGAACGGGGAGGGCGTGCGTTCAAGTACGAACGCGCGGAAGAATACGCTTCGGCCTTCAACGTCGATATCGGCTGGCTTTGGAAGGGGTCTGAATCCAAAGTCCAAACCTCTGAGGCTTCCTTGGTTCGTTCGTGCGAAACCCTGCTTGCACAGGAGCACGAATTGGCAGGGCACCTTCAGCGGGCCATCGAGCTGGCTACACGTCTGCGCGAGACCAGCAGAATTCTTACCGATCTTGTGCTGTGGGGCGATTGAGACGAAGCAGGTGAGTTCATCCACGGCTGTGGATCCAGAGCATTGTGGCTTCCACGGATTGACCCTTGCATTTCATTGTTTGGCGAAAGCGATGCCCGCAGCGGACAGAAGGTTCGACGGGAACGAATGGGCTATGAGAACGGCGGAGTAGGCCACTGCGAATTTCAAAACCGAGTCGGCGCCGGCTAATCCTTGGGCTTGTAGTCCGGCAGCCAGACGGCCGGCGGATCATCGTTGGCCGACTGCGGATCTCGGCGCCATTCAACACATTTGACGCAGTTCACCTCGTTCAGATTTTCGGCCACATACGCAGCGTCGTCGGTAACAGCTTTGCCGCAGATCGTCCATACAACTCGGGAACTTGGGCTCGGCTCTGTGACCTCGCAGGCGTGGATGGTGCCAACGCCGTCTTTCCAGTGGATCGGAAAGCCGTCCACGGCGCGATAGACCGGCGCTGCCCTGTTGGGGGTTGTTGCCGCGCTCGTTGGCGGAGCTGGACCACGGCCGCGTTGGCGCTTCGATCTGAATTTGACGACGTCGCCCATCACACTTCAATGAGATCGGCTGGCAAATCCCCGCCAGTCACACGCGTGACGAATTCTGATTACGGGGCCGAGCGTCAGGCCTTCCGCAATGGCAGTCGTGACAACAGCTCGTGCGATGTCTTCCGTCACGTCCCGAACCCAACGTTTATCGAGATCGAAGGCAACTACCTTAATCGGTCGCGTATATTCGCCCGATATAATGGCGTGCACCACGTCTTGTTCCGACGTCTGCTCCTCGTCCATCTCGCGCCATGCTCGGCCTAATTTCCCGAAGTCATCGAGCACCATGTAGACAGCACCAGCAACGGCATCGGGAACGAGGCTTGGGGTGCGCCTCATGTCTCGGCCTCCCGCTCACGCGCCCGCTCGACCGTCAATCCAGTGGAACGTGCCGCGCTCGGTTGCGACCGTGATGTCGTCGTAGTCCGCCTTCAACAAGGCGTTCTCGATTTTCTGCAGCATCTCACGCATGTAGACACCAGGGATCGAACTCTCGCCGATGTGTACGACACGGCAATAGAGGCGGCGCAGGAAATCAAGCGGCTCAATTGCAAAATCAAAATTTTCAGGTCCGCACCCGCGAGACCGGCCATATGGTCGAGATGCTCGAGGATGGCCGGATCCGATGAGACGAAAGAGGCCGCCCCCCGTAAGAACCTTTGTTGGGTTCCTGGCGTTATCCCGCCAACGTACAGGAGAGTCATATGGACAAAGATCGCATTGAAGGCTCGGTCGAGCAGGCCAAAGGCAAAGTTAAAGAGGTCGCGGGTAAGGTGACCGGCGACAGCAAGACAGAAGCTGAAGGCAAAGCCGATCAGGTAAAAGGCAAGGTGAAGAATACGATCGGCGGCATCAAGGACACGCTACGCGGCGAGTAACCGCTCAGCGGCAAAAGGAAAGAGAGCCTGAAGCGGGCTCTTTTTTCGTTTGAAACAACGCCCGCCTCAGTGCGGCAAAACCCAGTGGTGGTCTGGCCCGGAAAAGCTCGCCGCCTCTAGCCATAGATATTTTTCGTTGAGTAAAAGCCTCGGCGTTCTGCCAGGGGCTTTTTCTTGGAACGAAAATGTTAGATCGCCGTTTTTAATCGCGTCAATTAAACCAGAGGAGACGCTCAATGAAAAAGATTGTTGCTGCTACGCTGCTCGTTGCCTTCGTGACCCCGGCGCTGGCGGCCGATGAGTTCTACGTCGTGCAGGACGTGAAGACCAAGAAATGCACGATCGTGGACAAGAAGCCGACCACCACGGAGACCACGGTTGTTGGCAACGGCGTCTACAAGACTCGAGTGGAGGCCGAGACGGGCATGAAGTCCGTCAAGGTTTGCACGACCAATTAATTCCGACTAGTCGCGACAGGTGGTGGCCTGCTGCCATGGGTGCTTGGCCGACTCTACCGCGGCCAAGCACCCTTGCTTTTGTGCGTCGAAATACACAGCGGAACGTGGCGTTGGAGATCTCGTTGGCTTCGCGGAGGGTGGGTTCTCCTCTGTTGTTCCCACCCTTCGAAGGGGAGCCCGGCGTCTCTCAAGCAACGCGCCGGGCTTCTCTCTTTCGGCAAAGATTGCAGGGCGACGCAGCAACGATTAGTCGGAACGGGACTTGGCTTTTTCTGTTGGAAACATAGGCGGATGGGGAGCCAGGGCCCTGCCTCCTACCATCCCCCAAGGAGGGCTCGGCGGGTCGGCAACACGCCGGGCCTTCTCATGCTTGGCAACAATCGTCGCCTGGACGTATAGCAGGTGACGCATGGGATCTGAACGGCGGGAATTTTATCTGAGCTCGAACGGCGAGAGCTGGCACCTCTGCCATGACGAAGAGAACGTTGTTGTCGTCGTGCACGAGCCCAATGAAGCGTCAGGCGGGAAGCATTCCCTGATCGACTTGGCCACCTTCCTGCAGCGAGAAAATAAAGGGCCGGAGCATCAGGCACTGCGATCCCTGATCGCTCGACTCATCCTCCCTAAAACCGTCACTTGATAGGCGCGCTGCAGCAACGCGCGCTTCGATTGAAATCTACGTAGCATCCTGGATAATCAGACGCGCTTCCCTACCTAAGCCATCACGCAGCGGTGGACCTTTAGCCCCCCGCTCAAGCCGCTGCGCGAGCCTGGTCGTTGGATGGTCTCCGGCGGCCAGGCTCACTGTTTTAGAGACCCGGCACGCCGATCGATCGCGCCACTCTAAAGACCTGGCGCCTTCCCACTCTTAGCTTGGATCGGAAACTTAAAAAACACGGTCTCCAACGGTGCAGCCGGTATCATAACGATCCCTGCAAGGTTGAAAGGGACCTCGGTCATAACTGCGTGTGCGGGAATTGTGTATCTGCTTCTCGAATTGTTGAGACTGCCCCGTCGGCGCCGTTCGATAATTTATATCATTGTCTCCGTTTAAGCCGGTGCGACGCCTCGACTTCTCCCACTCGTCCTTGAGTTTCGCGGCCTGCTTATCGTGCTCTGGTTTCCCGCAGCTCAGGTCCCAGCCGCGGCACGGCGTGTGGGCGAACGTGTTTCTTTCAACCCCCTGAGTACGAATCGTGGGATTAGAAGTCGCGGGGTGCATTCGAGTGTCGGGCTTGAATTTGAAGTCAGAGGCAGCGTTATTTGGCATTATGGGCCTCTGTTGTGCGTGGGCACTCACGCTGTTGGCGATGCAAAGAACGGTCGCGGTCGCTGCACACAGGATCGCTCGCGGCATTGTTCGAATCCTTTGGTTGGGGAAGAATTGCTGCTTCTGCATCAGACATGCCGTAACCACGGCCACGAGCCTACCTGGAAGTCCATCTTCATGTCTTTCCATATCTTCCCGCCGATCCCAGGTCCGTAGCCAAGACGTGGGAACTCCTCTCAGAATATATCGAGGAGGAGGAAGCTATCATTTAGGCCGCTGCACGGCAGGTAGCGGGTCAGTTTGATTTTTAGACCTCGGTTTCGTTTGAAACTTCTGTCCGCTGCCGGGCATTACCAGTCATCGACCTTGCCATTATGGACTAATGCCGTGTGCCAGCGTTGCTATGAATTACACACCAAAATCAATCTGACCCGCCGGATGAGTGAACAGGTTCTCGACCAACTCACTGTTGAGCGCTTGAACGATTTGGTGGAAGTTTACCGAAGGCAACTTGAGCAAGTTGTTTGCCAAGATGAAGTTGGAGCTAGTGGTGGACGGCCACCCAAGCAGCGCGATCACTGACGACGCCGAGACGCTCCTGTTTCTGGAGTGCTCTGTGTGCGCGGGGACGTGCCGCTTGGCCGGAATCGAGCCTGCCCAGAAACGCTACGACTACCTCTACACCTATGAGTGTCGGGACTGCGGCGAGTTCGAAGTCAAAACAGTTCGCATGCAGTAGGCCGCCTCAGTTGGCGGCCTCAGATTGTAGCAATCGAAACTGAAAATTCGGGTTTTAGGGCATCCCCTGACATACTGCGGCCTGATCATTCAATGCCCTCGATCGCAGCCAAACGCAGGCTGGGAGGAAATAAAGAAAGAGGAACAAGCCCCCACTTGAACGGTCAAAGTGAAACCGGCTTGGCGGTCCGCATGCAAGTTGGAATTGAGAAACTCGGTTCTGGTTTCCCGCTAGGCTTCTAGGATTTCCAACAGGGTGCAATCGATCGTCTTTCCCCCGGGGCATCTCGCCACCGCATCAGTCAGGATGCTCTCAACCTTTATTATGCGAGCCATCTGCTCCCTGAGCATTGCAAGATGCTTTTGGGCGATGGCTTTGACATCGGCACACAGATTGTCCGGGCCTCGAAGGGCCAATAGGTCGCGTGCGGCACTCCAGAGAAAATCCAAGCTCCCGCGAATTTCGGATGAACTTGGGAGTCTTAAGGTTCGAGGGCCATAGGCGTGTTGGCGCCGGCAGGCACATCCAGCGGCATTATAAGCAGGTTTCCGATGCCACACGCTGGCATGAGAGTGCCTCAGACAGCAGCCCGGAGGGCTTCCGAAACGCCCTCGCAGCAGACATCGCGTTGGGGTCACCGCTGGTTAGGGCCCTCAACTTGCGGATCGAGTAAGGAAGTGCTTTCCGGGTTGCGGCAGAATAGCTTACGTATTTCACGTGTTTAAATTGTGACTTATCGCACTTCAGATTTGCGCCCGTTTGCAGGATGGTGCAGCTACGGTGAAGTCATAGGGGACTTGCAATGCACGCCAATCACGAACGTCAAGCTACGTTGTTCGGCGGCGAATGCATTATTCCCGGTTATCGGGGCCGCCGCAGGGGTTCACACGTCAGCAAACAGGCGAGCCGCCGATTGGCGGTTTGCTTCGGGGCACTCCTCATTGGCTTTGCGAGCGTCGCAACCGCGATCACGGTGCATCATCCGGTTTCCACTGAGCGCTACGTGAGCGCGGGCGTGCCCGGATCGGCAGTCGTTGCAGAGAACCTCTAGTAAAGGTGGCAACCGCTTTTCGGAAACAAGGGCGGGGCCTCGCTGTAGTCTCTGAATGTGATGCTGATCACCTCGCAGCATTTTGGACGGGAGTATCGTTCATCAATTTTGATTGGAGCATCCTATGGACCGCCCCAAGACGTTTTCAGACATATGGAAAGAAGCTCATCGCGAGCGTAGCGAACTCGTCTGGTCGATCATTTCTAGATTAATGGCCTCATCTCGGCGGCCTGCGCCGCCGCCGGTCACCGAAGAAAGTATCGAGGGTGATCATCTAGCAGTTGGCCTCGATGGCCCCAAAATCCCCACTTGAGGGGCCTTGCGGCTGCGCTAAACTTTCCTCGTTCCTTCCCCAGCCCCGCCGATGCACTCATGGTGGGCGCCTCTTTGTTGGTGCGAACCATGGATGTGAGCCACACCAGCTTGCGGATCGCGCTCACCCTCGTGGTGCCAGCTGCCGGAATACTGGTCGTCTACCGCGCGTACCAGATTGAAGCTCATGCATCTTATTCGGCTGAGCATGCGATAATATTTGACCGTTGAGCTAGCCCAGGCGTGAACGAGGCGAATATGCGGGAGGGCTGGAAGGAGGGGCGCCAAGCGGGGCGGTTTCGGGTCGGCACGTCGGTTCCTCGCCGATAGCGGCCATGCATGGGGCCTTCGCGTTTGACCCCGAGCGGACGTGCAATCCATCTAGACTAGGTCTGCGGAAGCCACGGGCGGTCGCGGATGTAACTGGCCAAGGTGGCAATACTTAGCATAGCGATCAATGCCATAAGTTCTGAGCCGCCCTTACCGGCATGCTCCGCCCGTGGTTTACTGGCGGCGTTTCAATAGGAGGTAACGATGCAAATCTTTTCAGCCACTATTTTGACCGCGGCGATCTTGTCTTTCACCGCCGTTAATGGCTGGTGCGCAAGCATCAACAACAGACCACCAACGGTCAACCAGCAGCCCATGAAAGCACCGAACGGCGCCACGATGGCCACTCCATCCAACGGCAAGACAAAACTGGTCAATCCTCGAATGCCGATGCGGGGCAATTCCGCGCCGCCATCGAACACCCACAACTCGGCCATGGATCGATTGCAAGGCATGGGCGGCATGTGACGCGACCGAGCCGCCAAGCCAGATCTGTTTCGACGCACAAGAGGCTGCCTCAGTTGGCGGCCTCTTTCATTTCACACGGACCTACAAGTGATGCCGGCCGCGCCGTAACCGGCAAAACCGCGTCTTCGTAGGCTTCCTAAAGCCGGCGCTGAGCTTGTTGAAGCATTGGCTCATAATTGCACTTCTCGACCGATTTGGCGTGTCCGCTTTCTGGTCGCTGTCGAGGATACATCGGACAGGCCTGTTAAAGAGGTCGCGGGTAAGATGAGCGGCGACAGCAACAGAAGCCGAAGGCAAAGCCGTTCAGGCAAAAGGCAAAGTGAGAAATGCGATCGGCGGCATCAAGGACACGCTATGCGGCGAGTACACGTCTGCGCGAAACCAGCAGAATTCTTACCGATCTCGTGCTCTGGGGCGATTGACGAAGTAGGGAGACGAGGCCCCGCCGTTGGCTGGAGGATCTTGAGTTCGACAAAGGAACGCTGCCGCCATCGATATTTTGAGAGGACGCCTCGCTCTGCCGTTCAGCAGAACACATGGCGGACTAACAGCCACCTATCGGATTTCGTTCGACGAACAGTCGCAACAGTTTGCTTCAAGAGTTAAAAGCCCCGCCATAAAGGTGGGACCTCGTTCCGAGCAAGATCAGCGGGAGGCCATGGTGATGCGGCAGCGGAATGCGAACATCCATCGCCGCATTTGCCCCGGATCGCAGGCTTGAGCCTTCCATAGGCCAGTTCCTGAGTGCGGCGGCCTAAAGCGACTACTTGAATAGGCTGGAACGGCTTCGCAACTGCAAGAGACGCGAGCCGATGTTGGAGTGAGGCAATGCAATCCCAACCTCGGTAAGGGCCGACGCGACCTGACCGGAACGCGGTTATCGCTTTGACGTACCAACCAGACGATAGTTTGGATGAACGCTTGAACGAGGCAGGGTCGAGGGATTGACGCCTCTACGCTTGGCCTCAGATTTGAGGAACGCGATAAGGGCTCGAAGGGGTCCGCTTACTTGGCGGCGCGTGGAATGGTACAGAAAGAACCCCGACAACCGGGGCGACCAATCGTTTAACAAAGGTACCAGCGCGCCATTGGAAATGTCGCCTTTCACAAAATCATAAAGCAAATACGCCAGCCCGAGCCCATCGAGTACTGCGCGGACTGAGAGATCGATATCGTCAACGATCAGCCGACCATCGACGTTGGCCAGCACCGATTTTCCTCTCTTCTCGAATTGCCAGCCGAAGATCGTTCCGTTGGGGAGACGCGCACGGATACAGTCGTGGTCCTTCAAGTCACGAGGCGTTTTCGGTGCTGGATGACGAGCCAAATATTCGGGTGATCCGACCACCAAGAACCGCGCTTCTCCGAGCACGCGGATGGCGATCATGTCCCGGTCGACTTGTTCGCCAAACCGGATACCTGCATCGAACCCGTCACGGGTGATATCGCCGGGCATTTTTACCACCGCAATCTCGAGACGTATGCCCGGATGCTCGGTGAGAAAGCGCTTGAGAATAGGAGCGATCAGCAAACTGGCAACAGGCGGCTGCACCACCAAACGAAGCTCACCGACGGCGCCATGGCGGAACTGATCGACATCCGCGGCCGCCGCTTTTAGCTCTTCGAGCGCGGGGCGCACCCGACTGAGAAGTCGGAGCCCCGCTTCGGTTAGAGAAACGCTCCGCGTCGTGCGGTTGAGCAGGCGAACGCCGAGCCGTTCCTCCAGTCCTCGCAAACTCTGGCTGAGCCTCGACCTGGATATGCCGATCTGAATGGCCGCTTTCGCAAAGCTCTGCTGTTCTGCGATCGCCACGAAGCCGGCGAACTCGGCAAATTGCGTTCCGCGCATTGGTTTGCTCCGCTAACCAGCTCATGCAGATAATAGAAGATTATCTCACAAAAGAAGGCCGCCTAATACTACGGCGTCGGTCGGGGGCCAACAGGCGGAAAACACTCATGTGTATTTGCAAGCAACGCGCCGGACTGAAGGTTTTGGCGACAGCGTCGATGATGCTCAGCGCGACAATCGCAGTCTTGGCGGCAGCCGATTATCCGGAGCGCCCGATCAAAATCATTGTCCCGGCCCCTGCCGGTCCTATCCTCGATATCCTGCCTCGTATCATTTCGGAAAAACTCGCGGCCCGATGGGGGCAGCCGGTCATCGTGGAGAACCGACCGGGCGGCGCAAACCTCATTGGCACAGAGGCCGTGATGAACGCCGCGCCCGACGGATATATGCTGCTGGTCGCGCCGCCGGGCTCGCTCGTCATCAATCCCTACTTCTTTCCCAAACCTGGTTACGATCCGTCCGTGCTCGTGCCCGTGACATTGCTGGCCAAGCTCCCGCCGGTCGTCGTCACCAACTCCAAGCGTCCGTTTGCAACCCTGTCGGATTTGATCAGCTTCGCCAAGGCGAACCCTGGCAAGCTGAGCTACGGGTCGCCGGGGGCGAGCAGTGCGCCGCAGTTGGCCATGGAGCAACTCATGCGCGCTGCGAATATCAATTTGATCCACGTCCCTTATGCCGGGGGCCTCGCCCCGGCAGAACGCGATCTTATCGCTGGCCACATCGATGTAATGTTCGACGTTGTGGGCAATGCGTGGCCGCTTCTGCAGGACGGCAGTCTGAGAGCTCTTGCTGTCGGAGCCACCACGCGACTTCCTGAACTGCCGGACGTCCCTTCGGTAGCGGAGACGATTCCGGGCTACGTTCACGACGAATGGTTTGCCGTGCTCGCGCCTCCGAAGACGCCGCCCGAGATCATCGACAAGTTATCGTCGGCTATCGCCGAGACTCTCAAGATGCCCGATGTGGCCAAGCGTTTCGGCACATTTCATGTCGTGCCCGGCGGCAGCTCGCCAGCCGAAACGGCAGCCTTCATCAAGAGCGAAAATGCGCGCTGGCGGCAGCTGAGCACGACGATGGGCACGAAGCCTGAGTCGAAATAGGCGGAAGCACCGGTCGGAACGAGAATTACAGATGTCTACACCGCTGCCAACCAACATGGCATCAGCCTCGCTCGGCACGCTTGCAACGGGTTTCTGGGCAAGCCGCGCGATCTACGTCGCGGCGAAGATCGGAGTTGTCGATCTGCTCGCCCGGGGCCCGCGTTCGGTGGATTTTCTGGCGGAAACCATCGAGTGCGACAAGGATGCGCTGTATCGTCTCTTGAGGGCTTTATCGACGACAGGGCTTTTCATAGATCGATCGAACGGAGTGTTTGAATTGACTGAATTGGGCCAGATATTGGGCTCAGATGTTGAAGGTTCGATGCGGAATTACGTCATGATGCTGGGCCGCCCCGAATCGTGGAGAGCATGGGAGCATTTAGAGCAGAGCATCATGACGGGCGTACCGGCATTTCAACACGAGTATCAAATGCCGTTATTCCAATATCTGGCGGCGCATCCTCCCATCGCAAGGGTTTTCGATGAAGGCATGCGAAGCCGAGGTGTGGCCGACGACGACGCGATCGCCAAGGCCTATGATTTTTCGGCATTCAATCGGATCATTGACGTGGGGGGCGGCGCAGGGCGGCTGCTGTCGACGATCTTGAAATCAACGCCGCGGGCCCGCGGCGTCCTTTTTGATCTGCCCCACGTCGTTGAGGGATCTCGAAATTCGATTGTTGAGCTGGGAACCGGGCAGCGAATTGAATGTGTGGGAGGCGATTTTTTTGCCGCCATACCAGCCGCTGGCGACCTCTATTTGCTCAAACAAGTCATCCACGATTGGAGCGATGAGCAGGCAGCGGAAATACTTGGAAACTGCCGTAGTGCCATGAACAAGGCATCCAAATTATTGATTTTCGAAGTGATTTTGGCGCCTGAATCAGCGTATCCGAAAATGTTGGACCTCATGATGCTGGTGTGGACCGGCGGGCGAGAGCGCACGGAAGAAGAATACGAGCAACTCTTGACCGGCGCCGGTCTCAAGCTCACCCGCATTGTTCCAACCGGAACGGCCATTTCGGTTCTTGAAGTGGCGCGCTCTGACGCGGTTTAGGTTAGGTCGTCCACTCAGAAACTCCGCATTTTTCCGCTTTGATGGGAAGGAGATCGAATTGCCGCAGGGCAGCGAAATGACGCAACGGGCCAAGAACCGGCATCGCTCGATCACGTCGTGGCAAGCGCCGATAGGCCACAAGGATTTGTCAGGCCAAGGCTCCTGGCGGTCTTCAAGTTGATGATCAGTTCAAAATTTGTTGGCTTGTAGAACCGGGAGTTCGGCCGGCTTCTCGCCCTTCAGAACTCGTCCTGCAGGCAACGTTCTGCCGGCAGCTTTGCGTCGGCGGGTCGAATTTTTCAAATGGAGAGCGCGCATGACTTCGCGATCGAATGTCCTGGTGGTAGGGCCCTGGAGTTGTGTCTTGCCCTATCCGCTGCCGCAGCCTTGCCGACGGCCGCCATAGGGAACCGCGTGCACCCCAATGGAATTTTCTTTCCAGCCGATATGAACAAGCCTCGCGACTACACAAAAACGAAGCATTTCATGGGCCCGGGCACACCCGACTTGAAGCCGGACGCTCACCGCACATACCGCGACCCGAAAGATCGTGCCGACGAACCGGTTGGTGGTGGAGGCGTCCACAGAGCGTACTACAACAAGAATCCGCGGGACCGTGCGCTGATCCCCACCCTCAACAACACGAGGAACGCCGCCCCAAGCCAAAGACCCGACAGCAACGCGGCCATGGACCGGTTGCAAGGTTGGTAACGGCTGGCTGATCGGCAGCCTCTTTGCTGTTAAGTCCGTCGCTGTATAGAGGGTGGCCTTGCGCACTTCATCGGGCCCGGCTCTGGCGCATGGTTGCCACACGACTTCTTGGTGGAACGGACATCGAATTCGAACGAAAGGTGCCAAAAGAAAACATTGCACTTCCGCCTTTGAGTTCGAGGTCATCGGCTTGGCAAAGTGGCTGTGATGCCCGGGTGCCCGGGTACGGAGGCATGCGCATTGCGCACCGGGGTGCATACGAGTGACCTGAGCGAAGGCAACTTCGTATTCGACCTGACGCCCACCCTCGAGAATGCCGGGACAATGACGATCGGCGACGGCGCCATGCTGCCGCTGTCGGCATCATCCACAACACCGGTACGATCGAGCTTGACTCGGCAGGCAACGGCACGCTGTTGCAGCTGATCCAGTACGGCATCACGCTGCAGGGCAACGGCACGGTCGTCTTGTCTGCCGACGATGGCAACGTCATCTCGGGTTCGGTCCAGAGCGTGACGCTGCACACCTCGATAACACCATCGAGGGTGCGGGGTACCTTCAGCGGGTCATCGAGCTGGCTACACGCCTGCGCGAGACCAGCAGAATTCTTACCGATCTCGTGCTCTGGGGCGATTGAGACGAAGCAGGTGAGTTTATACACCGACGCTGCTGTGGATGCGGAGAATCGTGGCGCCCACGGATTGACCCCTTGCATTTCAATGTTCGGCGAAAGCGTTTCTACGAGGCTCGCCTGCATTGCCTTCAGAACGCCTCTGGAGGCGCAACGATCGGTCCCGAAGGTCGTTCTGACTGCGGATCCGGAAACTCTGGCCTCTTGCTACGGCCGAGCGGCCGCCATCGCCTACCCCTGCGGATGGTTCAAAGCTTCCGCAGGTCACAACTCATGACTTTTTGTCCGGAGCGGCCGGCACTACGGCGCCTAGTCACATATTGCGGATTATAACGTTGGTTTATGCGTGATTTAGAGGGGGAGGCGTCGCTACCACGTTTCCATAAGAACTCAGCAAAATCAGCGCTCGTGCAGGTTCCGGCGGGACCTTTGGTAGGGGGAAACATCAGGCAAAACACGTAGCTTTGACGTTTATCATTGACGCGCAATCGTCGTGATTTAATGGTGAATTGCATTAAATGTGAGCAAAGCCTTTCATTATGTGAGGCTTCGACTGTAAAATCTAAGCGTAGTTCTTCCGCTCGGCTGTGGTGAGCGAAGAGCGGAATTCGATAGTGACTGCTGGTTTTGGGCAATCGATGCCTGAGCTAGCCAAAGACCCGCGAGTCCATAATAGAACCGCAAAGATAAGCGGTGCGGCTCACGGAATAACGAAAGTGTAACAGGGTTTAGGCTTCGGGGGTGTCAAGCGGCGAGCTACTTAAGGACTCGCCTGCGATCTCAAAAATCAGATGCGGCGGCGAACATCGTTGCGAGTGGCCTCGCAATGATGAGGTTTTGAATTTTACCGCGTGTCCGCATTTCGCGGGCAGGCGATCGCTGCGCAATATGGGAGAGTGCACGTTGAGTGGGGCGGGTGGTGCGTTCGGCAGATTCGGTGGTCGGCGCAGTCAATTTGAGGAAGCAGTTTGCGCGTCGGCTCATCGCGTCCAAACCGAGCGCGTAACGCGTCTTGCACCGGTGAACGCAGCGGCGCGTCCCGCTCCATCACGATATGCAGAACTTCTCGTGCCGGCGCTCGGCCATCGCGCAGTAGATGGTCTTGAGACGATCCCGACCAAAGTTCATCCGGAAGACACAGCGATCTTATCGTCAATAGACGGAGCCGCCGCTGGTAATCGGTCTGCGACTTCGTTCAGAAACAATAGCTAAACGTTCGGGGAAACACATGGCGACTCAGTCAACTGGTGGTGGCAGCACAACGTCCTTCGGAAATGCGCCGCAGGCCGTAGACGACACGTTTACCAGTGCCCAGACGGGACTCACCGAAGACCTTTTGAAGGTCGTCTATTTGGACGTAATGGCGAACGATCTTGGCGGCAACGCCAAGACGTTGTTTTCGATCGACAACGGTATCTATACCGGGACCACAGTTCAGTCGGATTTACTGACGCAGGACACCGCGCGGGCTGAGGCAACAAGCGCTGACACAAGTCTCAAAGGCGCAAAGATTTGGATCACATCGGACGGCAAAGTCGGCTACGACGCATCGACGCTATCACAGAGTTTCAAGGACCAGCTATCAGCCCTTCACGCGGGGGAATACCTCACTGACACATTCACTTATGCGATTCGTCTCGGCAACGGGACACTGAGCTGGGCTACCGCGACGGTACAGTTCGCTGGCGCGAACGACACTGCAACGATCACTGCCTCTGGCAATGAAGACACTACAGTCGTTGAGAGCGGCGGCACCAACAACACCACGCTGGGCGATCCGAGTGCCTCCGGTCAGCTGACCGTGAATGATGTCGACAGCGGCGAGAACCATTTCCAGACGCCGTCTTCGTTGGCCGGCACCTACGGCACGTACACCTTCAACGCGACCAGCGGGGTGTGGGGCTACACGCTCAACCAGTCGCTGGCGGATCCGCTCACCGCCGGGCAAGTGGTTTATGACCACTTGATCGTCAAATCGGCCGACGGCACAGCGAGCCACGATATCGCAGTCAAGATCACCGGTTCAAACGACTCGGCCACGATCACGGCGTCGTCGACCGAGGATACCTCGGTCAAGGAAGCCGGGGGCGTTTCCAACGGCGCGGCGGGCGACCCGAGCGCGCATGGTCAGTTGACCGTTCACGACGTGGACAGTGGCGAGAACCATTTCCAGACACCGGCGTCGCTGGCTGGCACCTACGGCACCTACACCTTCAACGAGACCAGCGGGGCGTGGGGCTACACACTCAACCAGTCGCTGGCGGATTCGCTGACCGACGGCCAGGTCGTCCATGACCATCTGATCGTCAAATCGGCCGACAACACCACGAGCTACGACATCGATGTCACCATCACCGGCACCAACGACGCCGCCACGATCACAGCGTCGGCGACCGAGGACACGTCGGTCAAGGAAGCTGGCGGCGTTTCCAACGGCACGGCGGGAGACCCGAGTGCGCATGGTCAGTTGACCGTTCACGACGTGGACAGTGGCGAGAACCATTTCCAGACACCGGCGTCGCTGGCTGGCACCTACGGCACCTACACTTTCAACGCGACAACTGGAGCGTGGAGCTACACGCTCAATCAGTCAATTGCGGATTCGCTGTACGACGGACAGGTCGCCCACGACCACCTGATCGTTAGATCAGCGGACAACACTGCAAGCTACGACATTAACATCGACATCCTCGGCACCAACGACGCCGCCGTGCTGTCCTCGGCCTCGGTCAACCTGACCGAGGGCGACACCGCCGCCGACATTTCGACCAGCGGCACGCTGACCATCAGCGACGTCGACAGCGATCCGCACTTCGTCGCCCAGACCGACACCGCCGGCAACTACGGCAAGTTCTCGATCGACGCCGACGGCGCCTGGAGCTACGTGGCGGATTCCGCCCACAACGAGTTCGCCGCCGGCCAGCACTACACCGAGAGCTTCGATGTGGTCAGCGCCGACGGCACCCACACCTCGGTCGCCATCGACATCCTCGGCACCAACGACGCCGCCACAGTTGCCTTCGATACAGTCTCCTTCAGCGATACAGGGAGCAACGATGGCGACCATCTAACAAACAACAACGCAGTCACGTTCTCCGGTTCCTATTCCGACGTTGATGGCACGGTGACCCAAATTCAGGTCTTCAACGGCTCTACATCGCTAGGTTTTGCCACACTCGCCACTGGTACATGGACCCTGAATACTGCACTGGTAGATGGCTCCTACAATCAACTCCGAGTCCTTGCGACAGACAACAACCGTGCGACCACTGAGGCAACGAACCCAACACAAATTATCGTTGATACCCTGAACCCGACGGTGAGTTCGGTGTCGATCAATGACAATCAGATCACCGATGGAGATGCAGCGGGGATCCGAACTGCAACCATCACTTTCTCGGAGGCGATGGATCAGACCAGCACGCCGACGATCAGCAACAGCGCGAGCTCGACGCTGACCAGTCCGACCGGCGGGCACTGGGTCGACGCCACGCACTACGCCATCAACTACACGGCGGCCGATGCCGGCGTCACGCTCAACGACATCACGTTCAACGTTTCGGGCGCCAAGGATCTGGCTGGCAACACCCAGGCCGCGGCCACCAATGTGTCTTCAGGCACATCGGTTGATACTCAAAACCCGACAAATACTTGGAGCTTCTCCACGAGTTCCAAGGCGATTACGGTTACTGCATCCGACAGTTCAGGCATAGGCAGCGTAACGGCCGTTGACAACACGCACCCTGGTCAGGGCTTCGCCGCTGCGGTTAACAATGGTAATGGAACCTGGACTATCGCGACGTCACCGTCGGCCAATATTAACGGCGATAGCGTTACAGTGACAGTTACGGACGGCGCGGGTAATGTGACAACATCAACGCATAATGCTCCCGCCGGTGTTGCTGGTTCCCTTATCAATCTTGGTCTCACCGACCCGTCCGTCGACCATATCGGTGCAGTCTCAACGGTTATCTCCGGAATTCCTGCCGGCTGGATCCTGAGTGAGGGCGCAGACAACGGCAACGGGAATTGGGCAGTGCAGACTGATAATCTGGCGGCCTTGTCGATCATATCGTCAGCTGCCTTCACCGGCGCGTTGGTGCTCAACGTCACCGAAACATGGACTAACGCGGACGGTAGCAATGGCACGAGCATCGTGTCCGACAACGTGGAGGTCTTTGCGACGGGCTCCCCGATCTTTGCTTGGTCAGGGGACGACCATCTAACCGGCTCAAGCGGACGAGACCTTTTCGTCTTCTCGCAGCCGATCGGAGCTGATGTCATCCACAACTTCGACGCAGCAGCGGATCAGATCGACCTAATCGACTACCACAGCGAAAGCGGCGCAACACTGACTTACGCCGACCTGCAATCCCTGTTGTCACAGGATGGCGCTGGGAACGCCGTGATCTCCTTGGGCAACGGCCAGTCGATCACCCTTGATGGAGTACACGCTGCTGACCTGAGCGAAGCCAACTTCGTGTTCGATGTAACGCCCACCCTCGACAACGCCGGGACGATGACGATCGGCGACGGTGCCATGCTGCCGCTGTCTGGCATCATCAACAACACCGGTACAATTGAGCTCGACTCGGCCGGCAGCAGCACGTTGCTGCAGCTCATTCAGTACGGCATCACGTTGCAGGGCAACGGCACGGTCGTCTTGTCCGATAACGACGGCAACGTCATCTCGGGCTCGGTTCAGAGCGTGACGCTCCACAACCTCGACAACACCATCGAGGGTGCGGGCCAGCTCGGCGCCGGCCAACTCGATCTCACCAACGACGGCACGATCATCGCCAATGGGTCGCATGCGCTCGTCATCGACACCGGTGCCAACGTGATCGAGAACGCTGGCATGCTCGAGGCCACTGGCACTGGCGGTCTTGTGATCAACAGCGCGCTCGAGAACGACGGACTGGTCTGGGCCCACGGCGGCAACATCACGCTCAGCGGCGCGGTGACCGGCAGTGGTTCTGTCCAAATTGACGGCAACGCAAAGGTGTCGTTCGGTGCCGTTGCTTCAGTCAACACCAACATCGCGGCCGACAGCGCCAGCACCGTGACCGTGCACGACTCTTTCGACTTCTCGGGCGTGATCAGCGGCTTCAACGGCGACGATCACATGGATCTCACCGATGTCATGTTCTCTGCCGGCCTGACGGTGAACTACGCCGCAGCGGCAGATGGTACGGGCGGCGTGTTGCAAGTCAGCGATGGCGCACATACGGCCAACATCGCGTTGCTTGGCCAATACGACGCGTCGGGTTTCCGGGCGGGTGCCGATAGTTCGTCGGGCACGAGCATCACCTACGATCCGCATCACACGGTCTGAGGGGAGGTTTGAGATAAACAGACATGGGCGGCCGCACCACGACGCTCGTTGACAGCTCGGCGAGAGGATCGCTTCCGGGTGGCCGGTCGGGCCTGCAGCCGCAGTAGCGCTCACCGAAGCGTGCCGATGCGCGCTGTTCACGCTGTTCCGAATTGCCGCTGAGGACGGTAGTCATTTCAGGCTAAGGGTGCACCGGGGTTGCCGCTCCCCGTGGACGCCGGGCCGCCAAATCCAATCGAGAGTTTATTTCGACATCCTTGGGCGTTTGGCGGCACTTCGATCGGACCCCATTCTTCCCACCAAGCGCTGCGTTCCTCCATCTTTCCTTTCGAAGCGCCGCCTGCGCTCTCGATTGCGTGTTAAAGCGTGTTCAAGGTCCGCTCATGTGTTCCATGATCGTTGAATGTGACCGTATATTTCAAAGGAGGGCCTGCGTCCTGCAACGAAGAGGTCGATGCTCGCTGATGCGCAGCCCTCCTTGAGAACGACCGCGATAACACGGTAGGCAGCATGACCTCGCTCGTCCGTCAGAGCGACGTAATCCCCCCTACGTGGCATGAAGGGAAACTCCCTTAGGTCTAGGCAACGGTCGCCCTCGTCAGCAACATAAACCGTCACCTAAGTCATGGTGTGACGGTTCGCGGAGCCAGGCCTTCGCTTAGCCACTGTTGTCGCATTCCACCGGGGTGCCGACTCGCCGCATTCTGCCGTACCTAGGCTCAGTGATCGTCGAAGGTGAACGCCAATTTCATCGGATGGCCTGCCCTCTGCAACAAAAAGGTCGATCCCCGGTGAGGCGCAACCTTCCGTGAGGAGCATCGCGACAACACGATACGTGGCATGACGCTGTTCTTCGGTCAGAGTGACGTAATCACCCTCGCGTGGCATGAAGGAAAACGCGCGTCTGCCCAAGCCGAAATTGCCCTCATCAGCAACGCAAACCATCATCTCAATCGTAGGCTTGCGCTGAGCAGCGACAGGTGTCTGGCCAGCCTTCATCGTAGCATCCCGCCGTTGCGCTGGCCTAGCTCCCGCTTTCTGCCGCGCTGTTGCAATTGTTGGTTCTGCTCCTTCAGGACCTGCAAGGGCGTCAATGTTGTCGTTGGCATCCGCGGCGTTGTATTGCCCGCTTTGATCAGGGATTGGGGTGCTTTCTGCCGCAGTCTTTTCCTCGGTCCCGGCAGGTTCTCGGCTGAGCCCTGCTAACGCATCTCGCATAAAGGCAAGGTCGCTAGCGCCCTTGGAGCGCGATCTGCTCGCTTCTACTCCAGTTGAATTCTCTTCGTGGGCGGCCGCCGCTCGCTTCAATTCAGCGAATTTGCGGCGCGCTTCGATAGCCTCCCTGGTGTAATACCCATGTTTGAGCGCATTTTTGTTACCAAGCGGCGCTCCAGATCCGGCTCCGCCGT